>JBEGWB010000178.1:0-29015 GCA_041178065.1 Pseudomonadota bacterium
TCAGCATCGTCACGAACAAGGGCGGGCGCACGAGCCATGCCTCGATCGTCGCGCGCGAGCTCGGCATACATGCCGTCGTCGGCACTGGCAATGCCACCGAAGCGCTGCACGATGGACAGATCATCACCGTATCCTGCGCCGAAGGGGACGCGGGCCATGTTTACGACGGCGCGCTGCGCTGGCAGGAAACCGCGATCGATTTCGCGGCCACGCAGCCCACGCGCACGCAGCCAATGCTGATCCTCGCGGATCCCGATCGCGCCTTCGAGATGGCGAAGTATCCCTGCGCCGGCGTCGGCCTGATGCGCATGGAATTCGCCATCGCCAATGCGATTCGCATCCACCCGATGGCGCTGGTCAATTTTGCCACGCTGCCCGACGGAAATGACCGCAGTGCCATCGAAGCGCTGACACGCGATTACGCTGACAAACGCCAGTACTTCATCGACCGCCTGTCGGAAGCGATCGCGACCGTCGCCGCCGCGTTCCATCCGCGCGAGGTGATCCTGCGCATGAGCGATTTCAAGACCAACGAGTATGCGCAGCTGCTCGGCGGCACGCTGTTCGAACCAAAGGAAGAAAACCCGATGCTGGGTTTCCGCGGCGCCTCGCGGTATTACGACGAGCGCTACAGGGCCGGCTTCGGCCTCGAGTGCGAAGCCGTGCGCGTCGTGCGTGAGGACATGGGGCTCGACAACGTCAAGGTCATGATTCCCTTCTGCCGCACAGTGGAGGAGGGCAGGCGCGTGCTTGAGACGATGCGCGCATTCGGGCTCGAGCGTGGCCGCGACGGTCTGCAGGTGTACGTGATGGCGGAGATTCCCAGCAACGTGATTCTTGCCGAGGATTTCGCGCAGCTGTTCGACGGCTTTTCCATCGGGTCGAACGACCTGACGCAGCTCATACTCGGCATCGATCGCGATTCCGCGATCGTCAGCGACCTGTTCGACGAGAGCAACCCGGCCGTCACGCGCATGCTGGTGGCGGTAATCCAGGCGGCGAAAACGGCGGGAATCAAGATTGGCCTGTGCGGCCAGGCGCCGAGCGATCGTCCCGGGTTTGCCCGCCTCCTTGTGGAAGCAGGCATCGACAGTATCTCCTTCAATCCCGATGCACTGTTGCGGGGCATCGAGAACATCAGTCTTGCTGAAAAGGGCTGAACTCCACGCTTTCGTTGAAGGTGAAGGCGTGGGCATCGCGGCTGATCAGCTCGCGTAGCAGCACCAGCACCAGCGCCGTGCCCATTTCCACGGCGTTGTCCTGGCGCTCCATGTTCTCCATGAACTCGGAGCTGCAGTCGTGGCAGATCAGCGGCGGGCGATGCACCGGGCGGCTGCCGAGCAGCAGGCCATCGCGCACGCCGTAGAGTTCGGTGATGCAGTCGGCGGCTTCGGGAATGTCGCCGAGGATCAGCCGCAGGCGCCGGCGCAGCTGGCGCGGATCCAGCGGGCCGCGGCAATCGAGCAGCATTTCGAGCTGGTACACCACGAGCAGCGCCGCGCGCGAACTCAGCTCGTTGCGCTGTTCGGCAACCTTGACCAGCGTGAACAGGACCTTATCGAGACTCTTGATCGCGGTATTGCCGTGGCTGCCGTCGGCGCGTTCGAGCCAGTGCCACACCTTGTCGAAGCCGGGGTTGTGGCGCTGCCACCAGCCGAGGTCGCGCAGGTTGCGGAAGGCGCCGTAGAACAGTTTGGAATCGAAGACCTGCGCTTCGTAGCGATGCGCACCCTCGCCCTTGAAGCTGGTCTGCAGCAGGCGCAGCGCGCCGGGCTGCACGAGGTTGACCGCAACGACGAGCTGCTGCAGCAGCAGCGTCGCGACTTCGTGGGCCTCCTGCTCGTCGGGCATGCTGTCGGCGCCGCTGATCTCCAGCAGCAGCGACGCCGCCAGCGAGCGGTTGGGATTGCGTGCATGTGCCTGGCGCGCGGCATCGAAGCTGCCAGCGGTGCGCAGTGCGTATTCCATCAAGGCCAGCAACATGCCGGCGTCGAGCGTGACGAAATACGTACGCGGTTCACCACCGCCCGGACTCGCCTCGAACGGCCGCTTGCGGAAGTACAGCTGTGCCTCCTGCCATAGGGCAAGGACGCCGGCGGACTCGGCAGCATTGCCATGTGGAAGGGCGTTGCCGATCGCGAGGTGAATGCTTCTCGTCTTGCTCATGGCGTTACTCCTGTGAATGAATGCGCGCCAACCGGGCGGGCATGAGTGTGGACCTGGCGGGGATGCGCCTCGGCGATGGCTTGCAGTGCGTCCCAACTCAGCAGTTTTTCCTTCGCACCTTTGTACTGCAGCACCGATTCGGCATTCGTCATCGCGTAGTGCAGCGAGCGCGCGAGATCGAGGCCGCGCATGTGGCAGGCGGCGAGCGTCGCCGCGAAGGCATCGCCAGCGCCGGTGGTTTCTGCAACGCGCAGCCCCGGTATCGGCTTTGCCGACAGCACCTGGGCGTCGGCGCATATCCACGCGCCATTGACGCCATCGGTGATCGCCACGATCTGTCCGGGAATTTTCGCGAGCGCATCGATGATCTCGATCGTCGCCATGCGGCGCCTGGCATCGAGGCCGAGTACCGCGCAGGCTTCCTCACGATTCATGATCAGCAGCGCGGCCCTGTCGGATACGACGCGCAACTTCGCGTAGCCCATGTCGGCCTGGTAGGTGCTGGGATTGAAGGCCAGCTTGAACTTGCCACTGGCTACGAGCTCGACCGCGGTTTTCCAGCTCTGTTCGAGCATGCTCGACAGATACACCCAGGAGGTTTCGAAGGCCGGAATATCGGCTTTTCCAAGCATGTTGTTGCTGCCCTTGTGCGTCAGGATCGTGCGGTCGTCGCGGATGCTGTTGAGCACGAAGGACACGCCTGTCTGCCCGGCGCGCGCTCCGATGAAGGGAACGCCCTCGCCGGCGAGGTGTTGCAACACGAGGTCGCCAAGTACATCGCTGCCGAGTTTGCCAAGAAATGCCGCGTTGAATCCCAGGCGCGCGAACGCCGCCGCGGTGTTGGTACCACCACCGCCGGTGGTCGTGTGCAGTTCCTTGATCAGTACCTTGCCGCCAAGCGGAAAAGCCAGCAGAGATTCACTGGTGGCGCGTGTGTCGATGCGAATCAACTCTGAGTCGGTGTCGGCGAAATAATCCACCGTGGCACTGCCGATGGTAACGACGTCGTATGACATGAAAGCAACTCCGCTGGCTGGTTATTGGGTCCGGAACATGTAGCCGAATTCTGGTTGTTTGCGTCGACTTCGATCTGCGCACGTTGCATGACGAACGCAGCGCCACTATCGGACATTACGCCTGGCAGCGCTTTGATCTGCGTCCAATGAAAACCACTGGCATGCCTGGTGCGCCCACGTGATGCGTACAATCGCGTTGACCTGCGTCAATGGCAGAACCAGGCGCGACTGTTATGGTTTGGCATCGACAGCAGCAGCGGTGCCACGCGTGGAATTCAAAGACTATTACCGGGTCATGGAGCTGGACGAAACGGCGACGCCGGAAAGCATCAAGAAGGCCTATAAGAAACTGGCACGGCGTTACCACCCCGACGTCAGCAAGGAACCGGATGCGGAAACAAAGTTCAAGGAACTCGGCGAGGCCTACGAGGTGCTCGGCGACCCTGGCAAACGCCGCGAGTATGACCAGCTGCGCGCGGTCGGCGATATCGATGCAAATGGCCGCTTCAGACCGCGGCCGGGCTGGGCTGGCGCGCAGGGCCCCGGGCGCCAATACAGCGAAGCAGACTTCAGCGATTTCTTTTCGAGCATGTTTGGCTCACGCGGCTTTCAGGACGCGGATGCCGGCGCCGCGGCGGGGCCGCGTCGCGGTGAAGATGTCCACTACGAACTGGCGCTGCTGCTCGAAGAGGTATTCCACGGTTGTGAGCAGGTAGTTGAGCTGCGCATTCCGAAAGTCGATGCACAGGGTCGACGCACGATCGCGGCGCGCAAGCTGCGCATCAAGGTGCCCGCGGGCATGACCGACGGCAGTGTGCTGCGGGTCAACGGGCAGGGCGCGCCTGGCATGGGCGGCGGCAGCGCCGGCGACCTGCTGGTGACGATCAGGCTCGCGGCACATCCGCTTTATGCCGTCGACGGCAAGCACGTATCGCTAATCGCACCGGTGGCGCCGTGGGAAGCGGCGTTGGGCTGCAAGCTCGTGATGCCGACGCTCGGCGGCAAGGCGCGCGTCGTCGTGCCGGCGCAAAGCCAGACCGGACAGAAGCTGCGGCTGGCCGGCAAGGGTCTGCCGGGTACGCCGCCCGGCGACTTTTTCGTTGTATTGAAAGTCGTCATGCCGGGTACGCTGAGCGACAAGGCACGTGATCTCTACCGACAACTCGAACTCGAAGCGGGATTCAATCCGCGCCAGTCATGGGAGAAGGGCCAGTGAGCCACATCATTTACGTCGATGAGCAGGAAGACTCGACGCTGTACAGCCTCGACGAGGTCTGCCGGCGTTTGTTGCTGGACAGGAACTTCGTCGTATTGTGTGTGGAACACGACATCGCTGGCGTCGCAGGCAGCACGCCGGCCGAGTGGATCTTCACGACGGCGGCGGTGATTCGTATTCACAAGGCCTATCGCCTGCATCGGGATCTCGACATTCATCCGGAAAGCCTCGCGCTCATCCTCGAGCTGCTCGATGAGCGCGCGCAACTGCAGCAGGAAGTAGCTTCGCTACGCCGTCGGCTGAGCCACTGGGAATTGCCCTGATTGCGGCCGCCGCATCAGCGCGCGCGACGCCGGGCAAGGGTCGCGGCAAGAAGTGATTTCATCGAGAGCTTCCTGTGACGGTAAGGGGCACATGCAGGGGCCACGCAGTGGATGCTAGAAGCGGCGGCACGAGTGCTCGTTGACACTGATCAAGAAGCGCAGCGCTTCGATCGCATAGGATCCGGATGAGCACAACGATAAGGAGCGCCTCATGCAAAAAAGAATCTCTTACATCCTTGCCGCCGACAGTGGCGGGGCAAAACTCTACAGTGCCCAAGGCGGGAAGGGTGAGCTCGCGCTCGTGCAACAGATCGACAACCCGGCGGGACGCAAGATGCGCTCCGAGCTTGATGCGGATCGCCCGGGCCAGCAGCGCAATGACGGCGGCGGCATGCATGGGCTTGGTGGCGACAGGGATTCGCAGCAGCACGAGAGCGAGCGTTTCGCGCGCCTGCTCTGCCGCCTGCTGCACGAGGAGTATCTGGCCGGCAAGTTCAGCGACCTGATGATCGCCGCGCCGCCGCACTTTCTCGGCGAGTTGCGCCAGCACATGAGTGCGGACTGTTACAAGGTGCTCGGCAGGTCCGTCAACAAGGATCTGCTGCGCTCCGATGCGCAAGACATCCTGCAACACTTCGATCAGGACCGCGGCGCCTGCTAGAGCCTGCACCGCCGGGTTTGCACCGGAAGCCCGCGCGCGGCGCTACGAACTGGCGCGACTTGATCGAGGTCAAGACGGGCTTGCCGCGCTGCAGTAGATTGATGCAGGTTCCACGCCGTGCAGCTCCGACAACGATGTCGACCGGGAGAAGGGGAATGCTCAAATACTGCCTGGAAATACGCGCAGACGACGCCGTCATTCACAATCTTGATTGCCGTGAATACGATCTTGGTACGCTGCTCGGTCTCGGTTGCGTGGTCGATCTCGGCGAGTTCCCGAGCGTGGCGCGCGTGCTCGAAGCGACGCGGATTTCGCATCCCGCGGCGATCCGCTGCGCGCAGTGTTGTCCCGCCGATATCATGTATTTGCCGCAAGTCCCGCAAGCATCATCGCAGAAAGGCATCATCCTGCTGCGAGGTTGACTTGAATCAGATGGTTCGGCGTCGCAATCGCTAGGATTGGCGCCAACCCGCCGGTATTTCGGTCAGGGACGGTCTCGGTGATTCGGGCAGATGAAATCCACCTATGTGCTCATCGTCGACAAGGCGTGGGCAAAACTCTACAAGACCGGCGTTTCGCCGACAGCGCTGGCACTGGTGTATCACCAGGCACTGTTCGGCGGCCGTCCGGTGACCAGCGATGCCGATGCGGAACTGGCGCGCTCGTTGTGCCGAATCCTGCGCGCCGACCGCCAGATGGGCAAATACACGCAAATAATCATGATCGCGTCCGCCGCGATGCTGACGGCCCTGTGCCGGCAATACGACGGCGATGCACGCGAGGTCATAACGGGGAGGATCGAGGACTTGCCAGCCAAGTACGGCGATGCCGATGTGCTCGAACGGGTAAACCGCCTGCTGGTGCACGCAGACCCGGCGCAGGAAGCGCAATCCCGTGCTGCGCACTAAGGCCTTGCTGCAGGACCACTAGAGCTGCTTGCGTACCAGGTGCAGCAACATCTGCGGATCGAGCGGTTTGCAGACGACTTCGATGTTGGCGCCGATGATGCCCGCGCTGCGCTGCAGCGAGGTATCGCCGGTGATGACGATTGCCGGCACGTTGCGCCCCAGCTGCGCGCGAATGTTGCGCAGCACGTCGAGCCCGGTATCGCGTTGCGCAAGTCCATAGTCGGTAATGACGAGGTCGGGTTTTTCGGCCAGCGCCAGCGCCAGCGCCTCCTGCGCATTCGAGGCCACGAGCACCCTGAAACCGGATACGCCGAGGAAGAGGCTGGTGGAATCGAGTACGGCTTCGTCGTCGTCGATCACGAGCACGGTCCGCGGGGCCTTTGGCCGTTGCGGCTTCGTCGTCACCGTGGGTTGACGGTCCACCGGCCTGTCGGCGGCGAGCGGCACCTCGACACAGAAACAGGAGCCTCTTCCGGGCATCGACCTTACGTGCAACTTCAACTGCAGCAGCTCCGCGAGCAGTTTGACGATCGACAGTCCCAGCCCCAGTCCCGTGCCCTTGAACTCGCGCGTCCGCTCCTGCTGCCAGTATTCATCGAAGATCAGGCCGAGCGCTTCGGGTGCGATGCCGGGACCGTTGTCGATGACTTCGATGCGCACGTAACCCGCGAGGCGTCTGCAGCCCAGCACAATGCGACCGTTCGGCGGCGTGTAGCGCACTGCGTTGGCAACGAGGTTCGTCAGCAATTGCTCCAGCAGCGCGGGGTCGGATTTGACCGCGAGCGAGGAACTGCGCAGCGTAAAGGTGTGTGACTTGTCGCGCGCCTGCAGCGCTTCGGTGTTGTACACGCGCTCCAGCGCTTCGCGGATGTAGAAGGTCTCGATCTCCGGCTGCACCTTGCCGGATTCGAGCTTGGTGATGTTCAGCAGCGAGTTCAGCAGCCGGTTCGTGGTGTCGAGCGCCATGTGCGTTTGCCCGAGTACGCGCTTGCGATCGGCTGCATTGATACGGCCGGCAAGGACGCCGAGATGCATGCTGATCGACTGCAGCGGCTGGCGCAGGTCGTGGCTCGCCGCGGCGAGAAATCGCGATTTCGTCCGATTGGCTTCGTCAGCTTTCTGCAGCGCCTGGCGCAGCAGTGCCTGTTCGCGCTTCTGCTCGCGGATGTCGTGGAAGCGCACCATGATCGTGGTTTCACCCTGCGTGACGACCGGGCTGAGACCGATTTCCACCGGTATTTCTTCGCCGGAGCGCGTCAGGCACGACAGCTCCAGCTTGCTGCCCATCTGGCGCATCACCGGTTTGAAATGGTAGTTGCGGGTATAGACGTCGTGCTGCTGGCGAAAGCGCTCCGGCACGAGCAGCTTGAACGACTGCCCGATGAGTTCCTCTCGGCTGTATCCAAACAGGATTTCCGCCTGCCGGTTGACGCGCTGGATCTGCCCGCTGGCCTCGACGATGATGAAGGGGTCGGGCGTCGATTCGACGAGCGCGATGAGCTTGGCTTCGGTGACATTCCGGCTCGTAATGTCGCTAAAGGTCACGGTGAGGCTGTGCACTGCTCCGCCGCCATCGCGCTGCGGCAAGAGCCCGACATCGAAGTAACGATGGCCTTCAAGTTCGATTTCGGTGTGCAGCGGCTGGCCCTCGACGAGGGCCCGGCGCAATTCCGGCACGAGCGGCGCGAGGCCTTCGAGTGCCCCCGTCGGGTGCGCGAAATCAGTGTGTGGTTTCAGCGCGAGGCCGAGCAGCTTGTGGCAGTTGCCCGAACTGCGCAGCAGGCGCAGCTCAGTGTCCAGCACGATGACGCCGGCCCCGATCGACTCGAGGATCTCGTCGAAGCCGGCCTGTGGGTCGGCGCCTGTCATCGTGGCTTATGTCGCATGTGAACCGCCGCGGAATGCGCTGAGCATCTTGACCAGCTGGGCCACCGACTTGCTCTGCATCTTCTGCATGATGTTGGCGCGGTAGATTTCGACAGTGCGCTGGCTCAGGCTCAGTTCGATGGCGATGACCTTCGTGGCCTTGCCGTTGAGAACGTAGTCCAGCACTTCGCTCTCACGTGGCGTCAGCGTGTTGAGACGCTCGCGAATTTGCTGTTGCTGGCCGAGGGCTTCGCGCCGCTGCACGTCGACCGCGAAGGCGCGCTGAATATGCTCACGCAGGGCTTCATGCGCAAAGGGCTTTTCGATGAATTCGAAAGCGCCTGCCTTCATGGCCTGCACCGCGGTGCTGACGTCGCCACGGCCGGTCATGAAGATGATCGGCAGCGTCGAGCCGACGGCGACCAGTTCCTGTTGCAGGCCGAGGCCTGACAGCGTGGGCATATGGATGTCGAGCAGCAGGCAGCCGCACCACTCATGGCGATAGGCGTCGAGGAAGCTGCGGGGATCGGACCAGGTTTTTGTAATGAAGCCGACGGCGTCGAGATAGGTGCCGAGTGAATCGAGCACCGCTTCGTCGTCGTCAATGATGTAAACGTTCTGCTGGGGGGGCTTCATCGGCATGCGCGCGTCAGGACTTTTGTGCAGCAGGCGGGGACGCGGCGCCGGTCTTGCCGATTTCCTGGCTGAGCGCAGTGGCGCGCCCGCACTGTGCGGCGATTTTTTCGAGCAGTTGCTTCAGTCGCGGCAGATCCCCCATGCCATTGTCGATCAGCTGGATGCCGGCCTGGGCGTAGTTGTTTATCGCGCTCAGCGGCTGGTTGAGGTCATGCGTGAGCCGTGACAACGACGGGGGCGCCGCGGGAACTGCTGCGCCGGGCTCGCGCGCCGGAGCGCGGCCTGGATCATCGATGAGTGTGCGCTCCTGCATGGCGATTTCCGTAGTCTGAAGCGAAGTGCAGGCAATTCTGCCAGAAGCAAGTCCCCGTTTGAAGCAATGGCGCGACTGCCCGGTTTGCGGGGTCCTGCCTATACGTAGGTATACGTAGGTACTGCTACTTAGACGTAAGTACGGATACGAAGCCGGCCCGGCGCTTGGCTAAATGCACTCCATCGAAGTGACAGCAGCTCAGTCCCGGCCCCGACCGCAGCAAGACACATCAGGGCGCGACGACAAACAACCCGGAGGAATAACAGTCATGAACAGCGCCGTCCAGAACATCGTTGTACTCAAGAGCCACAGCCGCCCCGAACGCGCCAGCACCTGTCAGTCATGCTCGAAGCGTACGCAGTGCCCCGCGTCCGGCATTGAATCGGGTATCCAGCCGACGCAGCGCGTCATCCAGGCCGGCAAAAGCGTTTACGAAGCGGGCGATACCTTCGATGGTATCTATATCGTGCGCTCGGGTTTCCTTAAATCCTATTCGATCGACACCGACGGCGTGATGCAGGTCACCGGCTTCCATCTGCCGGGCGAGTTCGTCGGCATGGACGGCATCGAGAATGGCAGCTACGGCGATCATGTCGAGGCGCTTGATACCACGAGCGTATGCAAGCTGCCGCTGGCGCTGTTCAGCCAGGCCCTTGGCGATCCCAAAAATTCCGCCACGGCTACCGGCGCGCATAATTCCCTGATGCTGACGCTCGTCAGACTGATGAGCAAAGCGATCTCCGGCGACCGCCGCATGTTCTTTACACTTGGCAAGATGAGCGCGCGCCGTCGCATGGGCATGTTCCTTAAAGAACTGTCCGAGCGCATGGCGCAGAGCGGCTATTCGGCCTCGGAGTTCGTGCTGTGCATGAGCCGTACCGATATTGCCAACTACCTGTGCCTGGCGCTCGAGACCGTCAGCCGCCTCGTCACCCAGCTGCATGCCGAGGGTACGATCGCGATCGATCGCCGCCACATCCGCCTGCTCGACATGGATGCGCTGGTGCGCGACGACTTTGCTCAGGAGAAGATGCGCAAGGCTGGTTGATCGAAGGAATAAACCGAGGCTCGGGAGAAAGCACATGCTCGCATATAGAAAGATTCTGGTGGCGGTGGACTTGTCCGATGAGTCCTCTCTGGTGCTCGACAAGGCACTCGACATCGCAAAGCAGAGCGGGGCGGAACTGCACCTCGTCCATGCCATGGAACCGGTCGTCGTCGGCTATGCCGTCGAGATGATGAGTGTCGACGTCGCCAGTATCAACGCAGAAGCGGCGCAGCACGCGCGCGATGCGTTGCTGGTGCTCGGTGGGAAGCTGGACATTCCGGCGCAGCGCCTGCACAACGCGCTCGGCGCGCCGGCGCATGAGATCCGCGCGCTGGCGAAGGAAATCGCCGCCGACCTGATCGTCATGGGCGGCCACGGCAAGCATGGCTTCGGCCTGCTGCTGGGCTCGACCTCGTCCGGCGTTACGCATGGCGTGAGTTGCGACCTGCTGATCGTGCGCATTCCCGACGTCGAAGACAGCAAGGGGCGCGACACGCGCAAGACAGTCGGCGTGAAGCCTTCGATGCACCACGTCTAGGCGGCGTTTCAGCCCGCAGCAGGCGCGGCGGCCGACAGTGCGACGGAGAAGGGTAGCAGCCAGTAGGCCGCATACATCGCCGCGAGGGTCGCGGCGTTGACGAGCGCGACCAACACGCCAAAGGCGCGCCCTCCAAGCAGCGCCGCCATGACTGTCTTCGATAGCGTATTGGTCGTGACCGCGACGAGAATTGCGAGCGCGGCGCTGTCGAGCGCGAGGCTCGCGTGCGACATCCGTGCAAACGACAGCGTTACCGCATCCACGTCGACGAGGCCCGACAGGGCCGCCACGCCAAACACGCCACTGTCGCCCACCCGCAGCGCAACCACCTGCGCGAACAGACCAATGATCGCAATCAGCGCCGCGAGTTTCAGCGCGGTGCCGAGCTCGAAGGGATTCTTCAGGCCAAAGTTGGTGCGAGCACCCTCCTGGCGCGCCTGCTCGCGCCCGAAGATCATCGACGCACCCGCCACTGCCGAGACCAGGCCGCCCACCGCCAGCGCGGGCAGCAGGCGTGCCGCCAGCTCAGGCCGGACGAAAAACACGATGGCGACAATGCGAAACATCATCGTCGAGCCGGCCAGCAACACACCGCCGGCCAGCAGGATCGTGCTGGGTGCACTTGTGCGCGTCATGCGCGCCAGCGCGATCGTTGTCGCGGTCGACGAGGTCAGGCCACCGGTGATCGAGGCCAGCCCGATGCCGACGCCGCTGCCGCTCATGCGCACCAGCACGTAACCGACGAAGGACACCGCGGCTATGAGGATCGCCAGCAGCCAGACCTCGGAGGGATTGATCGCGCCCCAGGGGTCGATCGTGCGGTCCGGCAATATCGGCAACAACAGGAAGGTCATTGCCAGCAGCGTCAGCACGGCGCGCAGTTCAAGCCAGGTGACGCCGCGAATGATGCCGTGCAGCTGGTCGCGCAAGGCAAGCAGGATCGTCATGGCCACCGCGGCGGCGATGGCGACGGCGGGCGCGCCGACAACGGCATAGGCCCCGAGCGCAAAGGTAAGAATTGCCGCGACGAGTCCCGTGGCGCTGAAGTTGTGGTCGGTGCGCGCCTGCAGCACGATGAAGGCGCCGACCGCCGCGGTGAACGCGAGCAATCCGGCCGCAAGTACGATCGGATGAGTGGCGACGCCGAGCGCGCCGCAAATGCCGCCCAGCAGTCCGGACAGCCCGAAGGTGCGCAGTCCGGCGGCGCGGGCGCTGTCGGCATCCTCGCGTGTGCGCCAGCCGCGCTCGAGGCCCACCAGCAGGCCTGCCGCCAGGGCAACGCCGAGGCGTTCGAACAGTTCGATCTGATCCATGGTGAAACCTTTGCTGTGCTGCACGGGCGGTGCCCATGCTTGCGGCACCACGGCATCGCGGTGCTTCAGAGACGCATGGTCGGCCATTCGCCAGCGCTGCGGAAGAGGCTCGACAGGGAATTGCCGACGAGCTTGATGCCAGTCAATGCATGCGCCGCGACCTGCGGCATAGTCGCGCGATGGATGAACTGATACTGACCCCGTCGATTGCCGACGCCATGACCTCGCACGCGCACTGGCTCATGGTGGCCGTGTGCCTGGTACTCGTCGCCCTTACCGTTGGACTGCACTACGAGGCGCTCGAACGCTTCAACGACTGGCTGCCGCGCCTGCGGTTGCCGAAGCGCGCGCGGATACTGTTCCTGATGGTTGGCCTGCTGCTCGTGCACACCGCCGAGATCTGGATTTTTGGTGTGGCGCTGTTCGAAGTGGCGCGCTGGCCGCAGCTTGGCCGCGTACTCGGCGTCGACGAGCTACGCCTGCTCGATGCCGTCTACCTGTCGACGGCGACCTATACGACCGTCGGCTATGGCGATCTCACGCCGCAGGGTCCCTTGCGCCTGCTGCTTGGTATGGAGTCCCTGAGCGGCTTCCTGCTCGTTACCTGGTCCGCCTCGTTTACCTACCTCGAGATGCAGCGCAACTGGCGCGTGTCCTAGCATCGCTGGCCCCCTGCCGCTCCCGCATTCTTTAAGACTGCCTTAAGACTTGGCGCCTAAGCTGACCACGTCCAGTCGAGAGGAAGCTTTCATGAGCACGAATGCAGGCCTGTATACCGACCCCAGCGCCGATCGTGACACCTTGTTGCGGCGCATGCTCACGCCAGCGCCGCTGTTCGAGCTGATCGGGCCGCACGACCGCCAACGCGCTGCGGTCGAGGCGATCGTCGCGGAAAAGTTCCAGGCCGCCTGGCAGGCTAACGTTACGCACTTTTTGCCCTGGTTGTTGTCGATGCAGTGTCTCGGCCATTGCTCGGCCGTTGCCGGGCTGCGCCCCGCGGCCGGCGCCCCGCTGTTCCTCGAGCAGTATCTCGAACAGCCGGTCAACATCGTGCTCAGTCAGCGTGTCGGGCAGCTCGTGCCACGCGGCGCGATCGTCGAAGTCGGTAACCTCGCCGCCAGCCAGCGCGGCGCCAGCCATGTGCTGTTCCTCGTCATGACCGCGGTTCTGCATGACGCTGGATTCAAATGGATCACATTTACGGCGACGCGAGCGCTGCGCAACAACCTCGACAAGTTCGGCTACCCCCTGCTCAAGCTTGCCGATGCCAGGCCGGCGCAGCTCGATGCCGCAGAGCTCGGCGCGTGGGGCAGCTACTACGCCAGCGAGCCGATGGTCATGGCGGGGAGCCTCGATGTCGCGCTCGACCTGATCCATGAGCGGCCGCTGATGCGGCACGTGCTCAACCTGTACCGGCGCCAGATCGAAGCGCTGGCTGACCGCCTGCGGAGGGCCTGAGCCGTGAACAGCCTCCTGGCGACACTGCAGCAGCAGGCCGCGTCCACACAGCCTGCATTACAGCAGGGCGACAGCGTGGTCACGCGCGCGGAATTACTGCAGCGCGTGCATGCGCTTGCGCTACGCCTGAGCGAGCAGCGCATCCGGCGCCTCGGCTTGCATCTCGACAACGGCATCGACTGGATAGTCGCCGACCTTGCCTGTATGGAGGCCGGGATCCTGTGCGTGCCGATCCCGCTGTTCTTCAGCAAGATGCAATTGCTGCACGTGCTCAACGTGTGCGGCATCGACGCGCTGGCGACAGCGGCCCCGGAGCTCTATGCGGCGCATTTCAGTGCACGCAAGGATATCGAGGGCCTCGGTTCAACCTTGCTGCAACCGGGCGCGCGCCGCTGCATGTTGCCGGCAGATACGGCAAAAGTGACATTTACGTCGGGATCTACCGGAGCGCCAAAGGGCGTGTGCCTGAGCGCGGCCCAGCAGCTGCTGCAGGCCGAGGCGCTGGCGCGCGCCGTGGGGCTGGAAAGGCCACGGCATGTGTGCGTGCTGCCGCTGAGCACCTTGCTCGAAAATATTGCCGGCGTGTATGCGCCGCTGCTCGCAGGCGGAACGGTAGTGCTGCATGGCATGGAGGACCTGGGCTTCAGCGGCAGTCGGCTTGCGGATTTGCAAAAATTCCTGCGCGCCATCGGCGCGGCACACCCTGACACGATGATCCTCATTCCGCAGTTGCTGCAGCTGCTCGTGCATGCGGCCAGGCAGGGCTGGCAACCGCCGGCGCTGAAGTTCATCGCGGTCGGCGGCGCGCGCGTGTCGGCTCAGCTGATCGACGCCGCGCGTGCGCTGCGCTTGCCAGTCTTTGAAGGGTATGGACTGTCGGAATGCGCTTCCGTTGTCAGTCTCAATACGCCGCAGTCGCAGCAACCGGGTAGCGCCGGCAAGCCGCTGCCGCATCTCGACCTCAGTTTCGCCGACGGCGAAGTCCACGTCAGCGGCAACACGATGCTGGGCTACGTCGACGCGCCGGACACCTGGTATCGCAAACGCACCGCCACCGGTGACCTCGGCTATCTCGACGCGCAGGGCTTTCTGCATATTTCCGGCCGCAGCAAAAACCTGCTGATCAACAGCTACGGGCGCAATATTTCGCCGGAATGGGTCGAGAGCGAACTGCTGGCCTCGGGCGCGGTCAGCGAAGCGATCGTGCTGGGCGAGGCACGGCCCCATTGCATTGCGCTGCTCAGTCCTGCGCGCGCCGATCTCGATGACGCGGTACTTGCCGCAGCCGTGCGCACGGCAAATGAACGCCTGCCCGACTATGCGCAGGTCAGGCAGTGGTTGCGCCTGCCCCGACCGCTTGCCGGCAATGCCGAGTTCATGACGCCAAATGGTAAACCGCGCCGTGCACGCATCGAAGAGGCCTGGCGCGTCGGGATCGAGGCGCTATATGCAAGCGCGCCGCAAACAGCGCAGCACGCCACCGCGGCCGAACCAACACTTCAGGAGAAAATCGCGTGAGCTTCTATCAAACACTCGTCAGGGATACCGAACAGGGGCGCCAGTACCTGCTCGGAGCCCCAATCTTCGCCGCGGTCTTCAGCGGCGATATCACCCTCGACCACTACATCAGCTTTCTCGTGCAGGCCTATCACCACGTGAAGCATACCGTGCCGCTGTTGATGGGCACCGGCGCGCGCCTGCCCGACGCCAAGGAATGGCTGCGCGTCGCAATTGGCGAATACATCGAGGAAGAAGCCGGACATCAGGAATGGGTGCTGAATGACATCGCCGCCTGCGGCTACGACAAGGAGGCGGCGCGCGCCTCGCGGCCGCACGCAAGCACCGAACTGATGGTGGCTTATGCCTGGGACACCGTGCAGCGCATCAACCCGCTTGGCTTCTTTGGCATGGTGCATGTGCTCGAAGGCACCAGCATCAGTATCGCCGACAAGGCCGCCGATGCCATCCGCGCGCGCCTTAACCTGCCGCGCAATGCCTTCTCCTACCTGTATTCGCACGGCGCGCTCGACCAGGACCATGTAAAGTTTTTCGAAGGCCTGATGAATCGCATCACTGATCCGGGCGAACAGCGGCTGATCGTGCACGCCGCCAACATGTTCTTCCGCCTCTACGGCGATGTGTTCCGCAGTATCGATACCGCACACGGCATTCCGCTGGTGCAGGAGGCGCAGCATGCAACTCACACATAAAACCATCCTGATTACCGGCGCTACCGGTGGCATCGGCAGCGAACTGAGCCGGTTGCTGGCCGCGCATGGCGTCCGGCTCGTGCTTACCTGCATGAACGCTACTCTGCTTGCAACGCTGCGGGACGAGCTCGGCGCGCAGCATCACAGTGTCGCCGCGGATGTCTCCACGCGGGACGGACGCCAGGCCATTGTCGATGCCTGCACGGCGGCCGGTGGCATCGACGCTGTGGTCAACCTTGCCGGCATCCTTAACTTCAACCTGTTCGAGGCGCAGAGTGAGGCGGTCATCGAGCGCATTCTGCAGGTGAACACCGTGGCGCCGATACTGCTGACACGGCAGCTGCTGCCGCAACTGCGGCAACGGCCGCAGGCGCGTATCCTCAACGTGGGGTCGATCTTCGGCAGCATCGGCCATCCCGGCTTCGTTGCGTACTGCGCCAGCAAGGCGGCGGTCAGGACCTTCAGTGAAGCGCTTGCGCGCGAACTGGCCGACACCAGCGTCAGTGTTGCCTATATCGCGCCACGCGCAACCGAAACCCCGCTGAACTCCGACAAGGTCAACGCGCTGAACCTCGCACTCGGCAACAAAAGCGATACGCCGGCGCACGTCGCGCAGGAAATCGTCGCGCTGCTCGCCAGCGACCAGCAGCTGCGCTATCTCGGTTGGCCGGAAAAACTCTTCGTCCGCGTCAATGCGCTGCTGCCCGCAGTCGTGCATTCGGCGCTCGTGAAAAAACTGTCCATCATCAAGCACCATGCCAAGGCATAGGAGATCCCCATGAAATTGACCAACAAACCCTTCGTGTCGCTGCTTGCTGCCGCCGCGCTTCTGCTGTCGGCTTACACGCGGGCCGACCTTGCAGGCGACGTCCAGCACCTGCAGCAACGCTGGGCCGAAGTGAACTACCAGCTTGAAGGCAGCGCACAGCTGTCGGCCTTCGAGCAACTCGTGGCCGACGCCGAGCGGATCGTGGCCGCTAATCCCGGCGCCGCGGAGGCGCTGATCTGGAGCGGCATCGTCAAGTCGACGTATGCCGGCGCGAAGGGTGGCCTCGGCGCGCTGTCACTCGCGAAGGCCTCGAAAGCTGATCTGGAACAAGCGCTCGCATCAAATCCTGAAGCCTTGCAGGGTTCTGCCTATACAAGTCTCGGCGCGCTCTATTACAGTGTCCCCGGCTGGCCGCTTGGTTTTGGCGATGATGACAAGGCTGAGGAGCTGCTGATGCAGGCGCTCGCGCTTAACCCCGACGGTATCGACTCGAATTACTTCTACGCCGACTACTTGATTTCCACTGGGCGCTACGCCGAGGCCCGTGAATACCTGCTGAAGGCGCAACATGCCGCACCGCGTCCAGGGCGCACGCTGGCTGACAGCGGTCGCCAGCAGGAGATCAGCGTAAAACTGCAGCAGATCGCCGACAAATAGAGGAATGCACACTGCATGCAGTTATTGCTTGTCGAAGACGATCGACCGCTTGCCGCCAGCTTGCAGAAGGCGCTGCGGAACCAGGGCTTTACCGTCAACCATGTCGAGACCGGGCAGGCCGCCCTGCATGTCGTCGATGTGGAAACGCCAGACCTGCTAATCCTCGATCTCGGCTTGCCCGACCTTGACGGCCTGGCGGTGCTGAAGACGCTCCGCAAGAAGCACGGCGAGCTGCCAGTACTGCTGCTGACCGCGCGCGACAGTCTCGATGACAAGGTGCTGGGGCTCGACAGCGGCGCCGACGACTATCTCGCCAAGCCCTTTGAAATGACCGAATTGCTGGCGCGTCTGCGCGTCATCGAGCGACGCCTCGCGCAGGTCAAGGGTTCGCGCATCGCGATTCGCAATGTCAGCCTCGATACCGTTGGCCACAAGGTGCTGGTCGACGGTGTCGATACCGAATTACCGCGCCGCGAATATATGCTGCTGAAAACGCTGATGGAGAACGCCGGCCGGGTGCAGACGCGCGCGGTGCTCGAATCGCGCCTGTACAACTGGGGCGAGGAAGTGGCGAGCAATGCGCTCGAGGTCCACGTGCATCACCTGCGCAAGAAGCTCGGCAACGACTTCATCCGCACCATTCGCGGCGTCGGCTACAAGGTGGACCCGTGAGGTCGATCCGCAGTTTCCTGATCGGCGGCACCGTTGCGATCCTGATCCTGTTCAATTTCATTGCCGCGCTGCGCGGCTACCAGGGCAGCATGCGCGAAGCCGACCTGCTGTTCGACAACCAGTTACTTGACCTGTCGCAGCTCGTTGCGCATCTCGATACGCCGCGCATCAGCCGCGACTTTCGTCTCGGCAACAATGTTGCATTCCAGATATGGGACCAGGGACAGCTGCTCGCGGCGTCCTATCACGCGCCGCGCGTGCCGATTAATGGATTTGCCGCGGGATTCGACTTTGCCAACTTTGATGGCTATCGCTGGCGCACCTTTACGTGGCTGGATGAGCTCACCGGCCGCTGGATCATCGTGGCCGAGCGCACCGACCTGCGCTTCGTGCTGGCGGAAAACGTCGTGCTCGAATCGATCGCGCCGATCCTGTTCGGCATTCCTGTGGCGGGGCTCGTGATCTGGTTCATCGTCAGCTTTGGCCTCAAACCCCTGCAGGTGCTGTCGGCTGACTTGCGCGGGAAGCGTGCCCACGACCTGACGCCATTGCCGCAGCGGCAGACGCCGCGCGAACTCGACCAGGTCGTGCAGTCGGTCAATGGTTTCGTGCATCGACTGAACGAAGCCCTGGAGCGCGAAAAACGCTTTTCTGCCGATGCCGCGCATGAGCTGCGCACGCCGATCAGCGCGCTGAAAATACAGCTGCATAATCTCGCGCAGGAAGTGGATACACACAGTGATGCCTTCATCCAGTTACAGCAGGGCGTCGAGCGCATGCAGCATCTCGTGGAGCAACTGCTGTCGCTATACCGCAATTCCCCGGAGCAGTTCGCGGCGCGCTGCAGGCCGCTGGACCTGCACGTAGTGGTCGAGGATGTGTTGGCGCAGCTGTATCCGCTGATCGAGCAGAAGCAGCAAACGCTGGAACTGGAGGGCGACAGCAGTTTCATCAACGGCGATCGCTTCGCGCTCGAAACGCTGGTGCTGAACCTCGTCAGCAACGCCAGCCGCTATACGCCGAAGGGCGGGCGCATCCAGATCAGGCTGGAGCACAGCGACAGCCGGGTCTGCCTCGTCGTGGAAGATAACGGACCGGGCATCGCCGAGGCCGAGCGCGAGCGGATCTTCGACCGCTTCTATCGCACCAATCCGGTCGACGAGGCCCAGACCAGCAGTTCCGGACTCGGCCTTGCGATCGTCCGGCACGTTGCCGATTTGCATCAGGCGCAGCTGAGCGTTGAGGCATCGAGCTTCGCGACCGGCGTCGCCTTCAAGGTCAGCTTCCCGGAGTATACGAATGCGCCGTGAACTGATTGTGCTGGTGGCCTCGTGCCTGCTGTTCATACCCGTGCGCGCCGCGGTGCCGGACATCGAGCTCGTGATTCGCGATCACCTGTTCTTCCCCGCGGTGATCGAGGTGCCGGCCGATGTCAAGGTGCGGCTGGTCATCGATAACCAGGACCCCACGCCGGAGGAGTTCGAAAGTTACGAGCTCAATCGCGAGAAGGTGATTCCGGGCAACTCGAAAACGATCCTGTTCATCGGTCCGCTGAAACCGGGCGAGTATCCGTTTTTCGGCGACTTTTACCCAAAAACTGCGCAGGGCAGGGTGGTGGTCAAGTGACGAGGAGCCAGTGAACTCATGTTTCTGAGCGCGGTAATACTGATACTGCAGGAACTACTGGAAGCGGCCTTGCTGATCAGCATGCTGCTCGTGCTGATGTCGGTGCTGCGCCAACGCTGGCCCGGATTCTTCAACGTGGCGCTCAGCTGGGTACTCGGTGCGATCGCGGTCGGCCTTGCCGGCGCCTGGTGCTATGCCTTGCTAACGCCGCTGGTGTCGACCTGGTTCGATTATGTGGGATACGAAGTGATCAACGGTGCACTGCAATTCGTCACGATCGCCTGCCTTGTGGTGTTCTGCTATGCCTTGAATCCGGGCCTTGCTCCCGCCAGGTGGCAGGCGCGTGCGGGCGTGGCTGCAGTCAGCATGATTGTGGCGGTCGCGCTCGGGATCGTGCGCGAAGGCTCGGAGGTGATCCTGTACGTGCAGGGCATTGTCGGGCAGCCGGAAAATATCAGCCCGGTCATGCTCGGCGCGCTGATGGCCGCGGGCATTGGAACCAGCAGTGGGCTGGTGTTGTTTCATTCGCTTGGACTGCTGCCGCAGCAATGGACTTTTCGCGTTGCGATCCTGTTGCTTGGCTTATTCGCGGGCAACATGGCGGCGCAGGCCGTGCAGCAACTCACACAGGCTGACTGGCTGCCGTTCACGGCGCAATTGTGGGACAGCTCCGGGTTCATCGCGGAGTCCGGTATCAGCGGCAAGCTGCTGTATGCACTGGTCGGCTATGAGGCGAATCCATCGCTGTTGCAGCTGGTCGCGTATCTCGCTGCGCTGATTCTGGTTGCGCTCAGTCCACTGTTTCGCAGCGCGTGGGTGCCGGCCTCGAAAGCGGAGGGGGCATGAAGCGGTATTACGGTTGCGCGCTCGGCGTCGCGCTGCTGGCTCCGGCAGTCGTGCGCGCCGACGGCATGGTCGTCGACAAGATCTATCATCCGTACGTCGATGCGCTGGAGAACGAACTTGAATACCGCGCACTCGCCCAGGATGCAAAGCAGGGCTTCGCCGGCCCCGCGCAACGCCACCAGCTGTCGCTCGGCAGGTCGATCGGCTCGCGCCTGTTCGGCGAGGTGTATGCCGTCGCCAACCGGGCGCGTGACGGTTCTGTCAGCGTCGACGCCTGGGAAGCCGAATTGAAATGGCAGCTGACCGAGCAGGGTGAGTATGCGGCCGACTGGGGCCTGCTGTTCGAGTATGAAAATGAACGTCGTGTCGACGCACAGGAATTTTCAGTGACCTTGCTTGTGGAAAAGGAGTGGGGCGACTGGAGTGGAGCCGCCAACCTGCATGTGATCAACGAGTGGGGCGACGACATCGCCGCCGAACTGGAAACCGCGCTGGCGCTGCAGGCGCGCTACCGTTATTCGCGCTTGCTGGAGCCGGGCGTGGAATTGTTTGCGGGGCAGGGCACGCGCGGTATTGGTCCGGTGCTGCAGGGGACATTCAACACGCGCGTGCGTCAATCGCTGCACTGGGAAGCGGGCCTGATCCTCGGGCTGGACGCCGACAGCCCCAACAGGACCTGGCGTTTTCTCATGGAGTATGAGTTCTGAACCGGCGCTGGCCCGTATAATCGCGTAGTCCCGCCCGCCCCGTCCGGGTCCGGGTCCCTCCAGTCCTTTGTGATACGAATCCATGGCTCCCACCGCTGCTGCGCGCTCCTTTTCGAGTTTCGGCCAACGTTACACCGGGCGCTCCGGCATCGTTGCCTTGATGGAGGACCTCGGCTCCGCGCTACGCGCGAATCCGCAGATGATCATGATGGGTGGTGGCACGCCGGCGCGCATTCCGGCCGTCGAACAGGTTTTCAGGAACCACCTGCAGGCGATTGCCGCCGACTCCGAGCGCGCCTACGCGATGCTCGGTCGTTACCAGGGTCCGCGGGGCGACAGCGACGTGCGTGAATGCATCGCGGCCCTGTTGCGCCGCGAATACGGCTGGGCGGTTTCGGCCGCGAATATCGCCGTGACGAACGGTGGGCAGTCGGCATTCTCGATCCTGGCCAACATGCTGGCGGGCGCGCATGCAGATGGCACGCCGCGCGTGATCCGCTTTCCGCTGGTGCCCGAATATATCGGTTACACCGACGTTGGCGTATCGGAGCCTTTCTTTCGTTCAAGCAAGCCGCTGATCGAACAACTGCCGGACAAACTCTTCAAGTATCGCGTCGACTTTGCGCAGTTGCAGATCGAAGACGACGTGGCGGCACTGTGCGTGTCGCGGCCGACGAATCCGAGCGGCAACATGCTTGGCGCCGACGAGTTGCTAAGGCTCGACGCGATGGCGCGCGCACGCGGCATCCCGCTGATCATCGACGCTGCCTACGGAGCGCCGTTTCCTGGCATCGAGTTCGACGCGCCCGAGGCCTACTGGAGTGACAACGTGATCCTGATGCTGAGTCTCTCGAAACTCGGTCTCCCCGGTTTGCGCAGTGGCTTTCTGGTGGCAAGCGAAGCTTTCGTGCAGGCGTTCGCGACGGCCAATACGATCCTGAATCTTGCCAGTGGCAACGTCGGGCCGACGCTGTTGACCAGCCTGCTGCGCTCCGGCGAGCTGCTGCCACTGTGTCGCACGCAGATCCAGCCCTGGTATCGTGATCGGCTTGCACTGGCACTCGACTGCCTGCGCGCTGCGCTGGGTGAACTTCCCTTCAGCATTCACCGCGCCGAAGGCGCATTCTTCCTGTGGCTGTGGTTCCGCGACTTGCCGGGCGGTTCCACGCGGCTGTACACGGAACTGAAAGCGGCGGGTGTGCTGGTGATTCCAGGCGACACCTGTTTCCCCGGTCTTTCCGCTGACTGGGATCACGCTCACCAGTGTGTGCGCCTCTCGTATGCCGTCGACGCCGAGCGCCTGCGCGCCGCGGCCACGATCATTGGCCGCGTTGCGCACGCGCTGTACGCCTAAACTTTCTCCTCCCTTTATTTTTTGCGCTGCCTTGCACTGATAGCGTTCGCGCGCTCGTCACATTGGTGCTGTTCTGCTGCGCTGTTTCTGTGCTTTATCGCACTGCCGCAGTGCAAAACGCGAAAAACTCTGGTTTTTACGGGAAATTAATCCAGTATTTTTTCTGGCATCAGGATTGCTTGGCATACTGCGGGCATCATGGAAGATGTCTGGATAAACAGGGTATCTGGCTGGACGACGTGGGGACGTCACGCAACTAGCCGGATGACAGTCTCAATCTGGAGTGAGACCGGCGCCACAAGCGCCAGACTTGCATCCACCTTGGGTTGAAATCGAGTAGTAGGCTTTTTCTTTTTTCAAACTTACAGGTGACCCCTTATGAAAAACGTATCTGTTAAAAAGCTGTTCCTTGTTTCCTTGCTGATGGCCAGTGCCGGTATCGTCCACGCTGACTCCTTGCGCCTGGTGACCGCTGATGGCGCCGACCTCAGTGCAGTGTGCATAGCCGCCGTGACCTCGCGCGAAGCGATGTACGAAACGGCCGCGGCGCTTGGCATCGAACCGCTCGACGTCGAAACCCTGCGCTGCAACGACATGACTGTCAGCCGCTTTGTCGCGACAACGCGCAACTCCGTCGCCAGAATCGAGTTGCCGACCAGCTACATGTTCAGCAAGTCCGACGATTCCCCTGTTACCGAACTGTGCATGGCAGCGCTCAGCTCCGACCAGGAATACCTGAAAGTGAAGGAAGAATATTTTGGCGCCGACCCGCGGGTTGAAACCGAAGTGATGTGCAACGACATGCCGCTGAAGAGCTTTGCGCGCAAGTATCGCGCTCCGGCACGCACGGTATCGTTGAACTGAACCTGCGGATGAAAGAACCGGGAACGAATTCGGATCGCTTCGGATTCGTTCCCATCCCTGCCAGGCCCGCCTCAGCTGTACGTGAAGACCTGCTTCTGGTGATGCAGCGTCAGCTTGCTGCCGCCCTTTGAGCTTTCGGTTCGGCCGATCACGCGCGCATCGATGCCAAAGGATTTCGCCGCGGCGATGACCTTGCTGGTCATCTTCGGCTCGCAGTACACTTCCATGCGATGGCCCATGTTGAAGACCTTGTACATCTCCTTCCATGCCGTGCCCGAGGCTTTCTGTATCGCCTTGAACACCGGCGGCACCGGGAACAGGCGATCCTTGATGAAGTGAACATTGCTGGCGAATTTCAGGCATTTGGTCTGCGCGCCGCCGGAGCAGTGGACCAGTCCCTTGATGAGGCCGGGATGCTCATCGAGCAATTTATATATCACGGGTGCGTAGGTGCGTGTCGGGCTCAGCAGCGCTTCGCCGACGGATAGCGGCGAGCCGGGCAGCGCTTCCTCGAGTTTGTAGGGGCCGCAGTACATGAGCTTGCGGTCGACGTTGGGGTCGAAGGACTCCGGGTATTTCTCGGCGTAGTAGTGCGACAGCAATTCATGGCGCGCGCTGGTCAGCCCATTGCTGCCGATACCGCTGTTTTCCCTGTCTTCGTAGGTGGCCTGGCCCGTGGACGACAGGCCGACGATCGACAGGCCGGGGCGAATGCCGTCGGCGATGACGTCCTTCTTCTTCATGACGCATACCGCGCAGCTGTCGACGACGATTGTGCCGGTGAGGTCGCCGACGTCGGCGGTTTCGCCGCCACCGCTGTAGATGTTGACGCCAAAGCTGCGCAGCTGCGCGAGGAATTTCTCGCCGCCATCAATCAGCGCGGCGATGACTTCGCCCGGACAGTTCAGTGCGTTGCGGTTGACGGTGTTGGATAGCAGGATGCGGCCGTTGACGCCGACGCACAGCAGGTCGTCGAGGTTCATGACGATGGAGTCCTGCGAGATGCCGCGGAACACCGAGGGGTCGCCTGATTCCTTGTACCAGAGATACGCGATGACCGATTTCGTGCCGCTGCCGTCGGAATGGATGATGTTGCAGTTGTCGGGCGCGCCGGTGAGGTAGTCTTCGGTGATCTTGCAGAAGGCGTTACTGAACAGGCCGCGATCGAGTTTGTCGACGACCTTGTGCACTTCGTTCTTGTCGGCCGACACACCGCGCGCCTGGTAGCGGCTACCGCTGTCGTTGGCTTTCGTATCCGTCACGATGTAGCCGCTGCGATTATTCGCCTTGATGAGGCCGCGGAATTCGAGTTGGCGCAGGGCTTTGGCAATGGTGTTGGCGGCGAGTTTGTGCGATGTCGCCAGCGCGCGTATCGACGGCAGTTTCGTCCCCGGCGGCAGTTCACCCGTGTTGATGCTGAAGTGGATCTGGTCGATAACCTGCTGCGACGCGGGGGTGGCGCTTTTGCTGTCTATGCTGAGTTTCATGCGGGAATCTCCGGGGCGACGCTCTGTATCAGGGGCATGATACAGAGGTTTCGGGGGGCTGCAAGCGCGCGTTGGCGGTCCTGTGAGCGTTCTGAACACCCCGACCCTCGGGCAGAACCCATTACGGATTCCGCCGGTGTCAGCCTTGCGCGGCGGCAGGAGCGGTAAAGCGCTAAATGGGCTCTGACCCCATTTAGCCTCCATTTAGCTCCCGCGTGCCCCAGAGGCAGCACAGCGCTGACACTCTGGCACCGTAATCAGCAGCAACAGTGATCCATCGCTCTTCTGAACGTTCACGCCGTAGCGGCTCAGCGCCGCCTCAAGCCAGTGCCGCTAGCACGCGTTCCGGCGTGAAGGGAAACATTCGCATGCGTTTGCCGGTTGCATCGAAGAAGGCGTTGGCGATTGCGGCGGCCGCGGCGGCCATGACTTCTTCGCCTGCGCCGAGTGGAGCTTCGTTCAAACGCTGCACGATCACCGGCGTGACCTGTGGACTGTCGGCGAAGCGCAGGATCGGATAGCTGCTCCAGTCGAGACTCGTCACGTTCGTCGTATTGAAGGTTACTTCCTCATGCAGCATGCGGCTCGCCGTCTGTATCAGCTGGCCGATAATCTGGTTCTCGACGTTCGAGGGATTGACGACCAGGCCCGCGTCGATCGCGCCATAGAGATGTAGCACGCGTACCACGCCCGATTGCCTGTTCACCTCGATCTCGGCCACGGCGCCGCCCCACGAGGCCAGGTGGGTGCCGAGTCCGATACCGCGTCCCTGCACGATCTGGCTCGATGGCTCGGAGGTGGCGTGTGCAGGCCGCGACTGCCACTTCGCCGCGGAGGCGGCTGCTTCCAGCACGCCCAGCCAGCGCTGGTCGAGAATGTTCAGCTTGCGGAATTCGAAGGGATCCATCGCCAGCTGGAACGCCAGATCATCGATCGCCTGCTCCGACACAAAGGCCATCGCGAGATCCAGCGGCGAGCGCAGCCACGCGCCCTTCAGGTAGTCGAGGCCGTCGACGTGATGGTTGACGAGCCTGATGTTCGGAATGCTGTACTGGCCGCCGAGCACGAGTGGGTTGATCTGCTGCGCATTCATCGCCGGCCATTCGGACGCGGCAACACCGTTGGCGGTTTGCAGCGTGGTATCGACGAGGCTCCAGTGGTGCTGCCAGCCCGCGTACTCGTAGCTGAGCATTTTTCCGTTCGCGTCCGCGGCGGCCCTGACCTTGCCGACATGCGCGGGCCCGTAGGTATCCCAGCCCTGTTCGTCCCAGCGCATGAATTGAACGCGGACGGGTTGTCCGCTGAGTTGCGACATCATCGCCGCGGCCTGCGCCGCATCGTCCCAGCACGAATGGCCAAAAGTGCCGGCGCCTTCGTGGTATTGCACGCGTACCTGAGTCGCTTCGAGGCCAAGTAGTCCGGCGATCTGGTTGCGCGTGCCATAGACGTCCTGTGTCGAGCACAGCACCAGCGCGCTGTCGGCCGTGACCTGGGCGAGGGCGCAGTTCGGTGACAAGGGCGCATGCGCCTGGTAGGGCGCGTTCGCAGCGAATTCGGTTTTTACCGCGGCGTTGGCGAATGTACTTATGTCACCTTCGTCGCGCGCGACGCGATCAGTCGTTGGCGCGGCTTCCATCTGCTCGAAGAGTCCGGCATTGCCCGGCAGCGCTTGCGGCTGCGCCCATTGCACCTTCAGCTGCTCCGCGGCGCGCACGGCGTCCCATTCGCGTTCGGCGACGACGCCGAGGAAGTTGCCTTTGCGCACTATGCGCGCGCCCGGAATGTTCGCGATCGAGGCTGCGTCGACCGCGACGATCTCGATCCCGTTGCGGTATGCGCCCTGGCCACGGGGACGCACGATGCGTCCATGCAGCATGTTCGGCAGGCGCTGGTGCTGCATGTAGGAATAGGTGCCTGCGGCTTTCGCTGGGATGTCCTTGCGGCGCACGGGCTGCGCGACGACGCGATAGTCCGCGACATTCTTCACGGGCGCGCTGCCAGTGAAGGGCAGGTTGAACAGCTGATCGCCGATGAGCTCGCCGTAGGTAGTGAACGCAGCATCGTCGCCGCCGGCGCTGATCAGTCCATTGTCGACGCGCAAGCTGGCGACCGGCACCAGCAGGCGTTCGGCTGCAAGTGCGAGCAGCGCCTGCCGCGCTTCGGCCGCGGCGCGCTGCACTTGCGGCTGCCCACGCCGTATCGCCTGGCTCGAATAGGTGCCGCCCTGGTTCGGCGTAATGTGCGTATCGAGACCAACCGACTGTACCTGATCCATGCCGAGATCGAGTTCTTCGGCGGCTACCTGCAGCAGGGCGGTGGAACAGCCCTGGCCGAGTTCGGCGAAGCCGATGTAGACGGTCGCGGTATTGTCAGCGTGGATTGCGATCCAGCTGTCGATCTGTTGCGGATCCGGTGGACCTGCGATAGCCGCGCGCGCGGGCTGCGCATTCACCAGAGCCGGGCAGAAGCTGAAGCCGACGACAAGCGCGCCGCCGGCTTTCAGGAGGTCACGGCGCGTCAGCGCGACGGGCGTCTTTGGCGTGAGGGACTTCATGCTGCACCTCCCATCGCATCGGCAGCCTTGCGGATTGCACTGAGAATTTTCGGATAGGTGCCGCAGCGGCAGAGATGACCGTTCATCGCTTCACGAATTTCAGCGTCGCCTGGCGCCGGATTGTTGTTCAGCAGCTCAGTGGCCTTGATCAGCACTCCGTTGTAGCAGAAGCCGCACTGGATCGCCTGTTCGTCGATCATCGCTTGCTGCAACGGCGTGAATTGCGGCACGCGGTCGAGACCCTTCGCCTGCGCATACAGTGCGGGCAGGCCTTCGAGCGTTGTGATGCGCTTGCCGATGACAGCGTCCAGGGACGTTGCGCAGGCGCGCAGCTCCACGCCATCGACGAGCACCGAACACGAACCGCACTGCGCGAGCCCGCAGCCGAAGCGCGGGCCTTTCAGTTGCAGCTCGTCGCTGAGGACGTAGAGCAGGGGAGTGTCGGGACTGGAGCTGACGGCGACTTTGGCGCCGTTGAGCAACAAGGTGGTCTGGTCGGCCATGGCGCGATCCTCGGGTTATCGTGCCCGCATACTAATATGAAAGAGCGTGCTTTCAAGCAGGGCGGGAGCGGAAAGGGAGGCGGCGGGGCGCAACATTTGCACGGGGCCGAGCGCTACAGACCAGCGCTTCCCGCGCGACATGTCGACCTCACGCCGTGCGGTCGGCGAGCAGCGTGTCTAGTCCCGAGATCTGGATAAAGGCGCGCGTCAGCTCTTCCTTGAACAGCGCCTGGCCGATGAACACCGGGCCGGGCTGGTTGAGGATGGCGATGTTGATCGTGCCGAGCGTGGTCTGGAATGCGAAGGTGATGTTACGGATTTCCTTTTCGCTCAGGGGGCGCTTTATCTCGGTCTCGACGCGCTCGAGGAAGCGCTGCGTCGACTCATTGAAATGCTGGCGGAAGGGTTCCCAGTACGCGGGATCGCGCAATGTGCGACGCAGCACCGCGCGCCAGAAGATGTGGTGATCCCAGTAGTAGTCGACGACATTGGAAATCAGGTCGTTGACGAGTGCGGTGCGCGACAGGGATGCGACGAGGCGCTTCTGCGTGTTGGTGCGGATCTCGAGGTGCTTGTTGATCAGCGCGTCGAAGAACTCGTCCTTGCTGCGGAAGCGCGCATAGAAGGCGCCGACTGAATAGCCTGCGACTCGCGACAGTTCGAAAATCGAAATGTCCTCGATGTCGCGTTCCATCAGCAATTTGAACCCGGCTTCGATCAGCGCGTCGTAGGTGATGTGACCGCGCTCCTGCTTGATGGCGAGCCGCTGTGGGCGTGTGCCGGCGGGATCTTCGGGTTTCACGACTGCGCAATTCCGTGGCTGTAAACAGTGCCGCAACCTTAACCGAGTGACCGGGGGGAGGCAACCGCGCCCACCCGCCAGCGCCGCGCGTTACGTCGCCGCGCGTTGTCATCGCGGGCCTGTCGCGCGCGCCCTGGTCCTCGAGAAAATTGCCCGTGAGCGGAGCTTTCTCCCATTGCCAACGAACCTGTAGTACATTTGCCGAAAAACCCAACGGCAAATTCTCCATGGCATCGAAGCTGTTCATTACGAAGTCCTTCAGCTCCATCGAGAGCGAACATCAGAACTCCCAGCTCAAACGCGCGCTCGGTCCCTGGCAACTGACAGCTCTCGGTGTCGGCGGCACGATCGGAACCGGCATCTTCGTATTGACCGGCCTCGAAGCAGCGCTGCACGCGGGACCGGCGATCATCATCTCCTTCATCATCGCCGGTATCGGTTGCCTGTTCGCCGGGTTGTGCTACGCCGAGTTCTCGGCAATGGCGCCGGTGTCGGGAAGTGC
>JBEGWB010000179.1:0-37744 GCA_041178065.1 Pseudomonadota bacterium
TGCCGGCGATGACGTGCATCAGCGGACCGCCCTGGTTTTCAGGGAATACAGCGAAGTTGAGTTTCTTGTTCAGCTCTTCATCGTTGCCCTGCGCGAGGATCAAACCACCACGCGGACCGCACAGGGTCTTGTGGGTCGTGGAGGTGACGATGTGTGCGTGCGGGAAGGGGTGCGGATAAACACCGGCGGCAACCAGGCCAGCGAAGTGGGCCATGTCGACGACAAACCAGGCGCCCACCTGGTCGGCAATCGCGCGCATGCGCGCAAAGTCGATGAAGCGCGAGTAAGCGGAGAAGCCCGCCATCAGCACTTTCGGCTTGTGCTGCAGCGCAAGCTTCTCGACGCTGTCGTAGTCGATCTCGCCGGTGTCAATATTCAAGCCGTACTGGACGGCGTTGTAGATGCGGCCGGAGAAACTGACGCTGGCGCCGTGTGTCAGGTGGCCGCCATGCGCAAGGCTCATGCCGAGTAAGGTATCGCCGGCTTTCATCAGCGCCGCATACACGGCGGTGTTCGCCTGCGAACCCGAGTGAGGCTGCACGTTTGCATAGCCGCACTTGAACAGCTGTTTCGCGCGCTCGATCGCAAGGGTTTCCACGACATCGACATACTCGCAACCGCCGTAATAGCGCTTGCCTGGATAGCCTTCCGCATACTTGTTCGTCAGCACGCTGCCCTGAGCTTCCAGAACACGTGGGCTCGTGTAGTTTTCGGATGCGATCAGCTCGATGTGCTCTTCCTGGCGGACAGCCTCATGGGCAATGGCGGCGGCCAGTTCGTCATCGAAGCCGGCAATAGTCATGGATTTGCTTAACATGGGGGTCCTCAGTAGAATTCCGGGCCCTGCATTCTACCCTAATCTCGGCCTTTATTTGGTCCGATTACGCCCCCATATAGCCGATCACCCCTCTCTTTCTGGTTAATTTATGGCCCAATTCGTATACACGATGCATCGCCTCGGCAAGGTCGTGCCGCCCAAGCGCGAAATCCTCAAGGACATCTCACTTTCCTTCTTCCCCGGCGCGAAGATCGGCGTACTCGGCCTCAACGGCTCCGGTAAATCGAGCCTCTTGCGCATCATGGCTGGTGTCGACAAGGACTTCGTTGGTGAAGCCCGCGCGCAGCCCGATCTCAAGATCGGCTATCTCGAACAGGAACCGAAACTCGACGAAAGCCGCAGCGTGCGCGAGAACGTCGAAGACGGCGTGCGCGAGCTCAAGAACATGATCGACGAATACAACGCGATCAGCGACAAGTTCGCCGAGCCGATGAGCGACGATGAAATGAATGCGCTGCTCGAGCGCCAGGGCGTGTTGCAGGGCCAGATCGACGCGAACAACGGCTGGGATCTCGATCGCACGCTCGAAATCGCCGCCGATGCCTTGCGCCTTCCACCCTGGGATGCGCCGGTAAAGAATCTGTCCGGCGGTGAAAAGCGCCGCGTTGCACTGTGCCGCCTGTTGCTGTCGAACCCCGACATGCTGCTGCTCGACGAGCCGACCAACCATCTGGATGCCGGCAGCGTCGCGTGGATCGAACGCTTCCTGAAAGACTTCACGGGCACTGTCGTCGCGATCACGCACGATCGCTACTTCCTCGACAATGCCGCCGGCTGGATCCTCGAGCTCGACCGCGGCCACGGCATTCCCTATGAAGGCAATTACAGCGACTGGCTTGCTGCAAAGGAAAAGCGTCTCGACGTCGAAGCGAAACAGCAGTCTTCGCTCGATAAGACCATCAAGGCCGAACTCGAATGGGTGCGCCAGAACCCCAAAGGCCGCCAGGCCAAGAGCAAGGCGCGTCTCGCCCGCTTCGAGGAATTGCAGTCAAAAGAAACGCAGGCCCGCAACGAAACGCTCGATCTCTACATTCCCCCGGGCCCGCGTCTCGGCGAAAAGGTCATCGAAGTCGAACACCTGACGAAGGGCTTCGGCGATCGCGTCCTGATCAATGACCTGAGCTTCAGCGTGCCGCGCGGCAGCATCGTCGGCATCATCGGCGGCAACGGCGCTGGTAAAACCACCTTCCTGCGCATGCTGGTCGGCCAGGAGCAACCGGACGGCGGTTCGATCTCGCTCGGCGAAACTGTTGATCTCGCCTACGTCGACCAGAGCCGCGATACGCTCGAAGGCAAGAACACCGTATGGCAGGAAATCTCCGGCGGCATGGACACGATGAAGATCGGCAACTACGAAGTCGCATCGCGCGCCTACGTCGGCCGTTTCAACTTCAAGGGCAACGACCAGCAGAAGTTCATCAAGGATCTGTCAGGCGGCGAACGCAACCGCGTGCACATGGCAAAGCTGCTGAAGCGCGGCGCCAACGTGGTGCTGCTCGACGAACCGACCAACGATCTCGATGTCGAAACGCTGCGCGCGCTCGAAGAAGGCCTGCTCGCGTTCCCCGGTACCGTCATCGTCGTGTCACATGATCGCTGGTTCCTCGATCGCATCGCCACGCACATTCTCGCCTTCGAGGGCGATAGCGAAGTGATCTGGCACGAAGGCAACTACACGGACTACGAAGAAGATCGCAAGAAGCGTAAAGGCGACACCGAGCCGACGCGCATCAAGTACAAGAAGCTGGCCTGAGCCTGGCTCGAATCAGCAAAGGGGCCTTCGGGCCCCTTTTTTATTGAGCTCAGGCGGACTGTGGACTCCGAGAATTTCATCCATGACCCGACTGGCCTTCGCTGCCTCGACTCCCGTTGAGCGCAACGAGGGAGCCCGCCTTTGTCACAGATCGAACTTTTTGCGCAGCTCCCGCATCTTGAGCTTGTTCTGCTCGGGGCTCAGCGGCTGCGGCACGCTCTCGGGCAAGGCCACCGGAATCTTCAGGTCGAGCTGCTCGCCATGTAATACGCGCTGGCATAGCTGGTGATAGTTGTATTCAAAGGACGGCAAAACAGCCTCCTTTGTCTCGGACGCGAGTTCGCGCCAGCCGGTGGCCTGCCCGGCAAAGTACACCGCCGGATGCGACCACTGCTGCAGCGCTTTCGGTTCAGGCGCGCAGCAGGCTTCGACATACGCGGCTTGCACAGGTGGCAAGCCGAACAGCGATAGCGCGTTTTCGCAGGCCCTGACCACAGCCGCAACGGTCGGCAGGAACTCCTGCGAACGCACGACATGGCGCGCAGCGCGCAGGATGACTTCCGGCCTGAACTCGCCGAGGCAGGTCAGCCAGTATTTTTTTGCCAGCGCGAGGCTGCCTTCCTGTGCGTAGGCCTTGTGGAACTGGTTGTGGTAGGCCAGTTCGAATTCGGCAAACAGCTGGTTGATCGCGTCGATGTGATCGCGCTTGCCAGGGCTAGAGCCCGGCGTATTTTCGCGCTGGGGCGCTGACTGCGCTGACGACGCGGTGGACGTAACGGGCTGGCGCTGTGCACCGGCCTGCTCGAGCACGCGCGGAATGACCTTATCGATAGTCTTCATAGGATTGTACGTACTGTGTTGTCTGAGGCGCTTGCGCGCCTGTGGCCGAACCGGTTGTTGCTGCTATATATATGCGGGACATACGCCATATACCGGCAGCTGCGGACAGGATCATACCCGCAAGCGCGAGCCGCCTCAGCGCGGACTACGACACCCGCAGCGGCAAGCTCGCCAGTCCGCGCAGGGCATTGTTGAGCCGACGCACCGGTGGGCCCGCCAGCTCGACATTCTCCACCCGCTTCAGTAACTCCGCCAGAATCAATTCCACTTCCAGGCGCGCGACCATCTGGCCAACGCACAGATGCACGCCGCCGCCAAAGCCGAGATGCCCCTTGGTTTCGCGCGTGATGTCGAACGTGTCGGCGGCAGGCCAGCGCTTCGGATCGCGGTTGCCGGCCGCGAAGGGCACCAGCACTTTCTCATGCTGCGGAATCGCGTAGCCGGCGAGTACCACTGGTGCTGTCGTCGTCCGGAAAAAATTCATCACCGCGCCTTCAAAGCGCAAGATCTCGTCGATTGCCGCGCGCGCCAGTTCCGGCCGCGCGCGCAGCACTCGCCACTGCTCCGGAAACCGGGCGAAGCAGTACAGCGCGTTGCCCAGTCCGTTGATCGTGGTGTCGACACCCGCCGACAGCAGGGAGCGCACCAGCATTCCAGCCTCCGCCTCGTTGACCTCACCGCGCTCGACTGCCGCGAAAGTCTGCGCGCCAAGGCCGTCGGGGCTCAATGCTACGCGCGTGCACTGGCTCATGATCCACTCGATGACCTCCTCCGAGCCCTTCATCGACTCGGCGAAGAGATGATTGGTTGGGCAGGTCGCGTTGAAGGCGAGCGTTCCATACGCCAGCAGGTTTTCGCGACCGACCTTGTTGAGGCCCACGGCGTCGGGAAATACTTTCAGGGGATAAACTTCGGCCAGGTCCTTGATACCATCGAATTCGCCACGGGCGACAAGCGCGTCGACCAGAAGCGCCGCCTCCTGCGCAAAAGTCAGTCGCATCTTTTCCATCGCCGGGCGCGACAGCACGCGGTTCAACACGCGGCGGGTAATGTTGTGATCCGGCGGATCGACTTCGAGGATGATGCTCTTCGGGCGCCAGGGCTTGTGCGTGAGGTAGTTGTTCAGGCCAACGCCATAGGCCGACGAGAAATGCTCCCAGTCGTTCAGCACGAGTGACAGTGGCTCGTAGTCGAGCACCATGTAGCAATTGTGCTTTGCGAGTTTTACGACTGGTGCTATCGCGCGCAACTCTTCGAAGGCCGCATAAGGTTCCGCCAGCATGGCATCGGAGAAGGGATCGAAGTCGACTACGGGGCACGACAGCGCATTCATGGCGTGACTTGCTCTAAGTTGCGAAAATTTCTTCGCCGTACTGCATGACGCGATTACGGCCAGTCCGCTTGCTGAGATACAGGCTTTCGTCCGCCTTCTCCATCAGCTGGGAAACGTCAGCGACCTGCATTGGGTAAGTCGCGATGCCGATGCTGACGGTCGCCCCGATGCGCCTGCCGCCTATATCGAAGCTGGTATTGCTGACAGCCTTGCGCAGGCGCTCGCCCAGTTCATAAGCCTTGTCGGGATCGACCTTCGGCAGCATCGCGACGAATTCATCGCCGCCATAGCGGCACACGATGTCAGTCGTGCGCAGGCATTCACCGATGGCCTGCGCCACTGTCATGATCAGCTTGTCGCCAGCCTGGTGGCCATACTGGTCGTTGATCTCTTTCAGGTTGTCGGCATCGATCATCATGACTGTCAGCGAATGCGAATCCTCGACGGCCTCGTTAGCCGCGTGCTTGAGTAGCGGCATGAACGAGCGCTTGTTCAGCAGATGCGTCATGTCGTCGGTGTCCGCCAGTTCCTTGAACAGGCTGCGCCCCTTCTGCAGGTCGGCAACGAGCAAGGTCGTCACGTAGGCGACAAGCACGAAAGGCGAGAAATAAATCATCAGCTGGCTGAACTCAGCGTAAGTGTAGGTCTGGTCATCGGACGAGGCGATATAGAAATAGAACGCGCCGATCAGCGCGATTTCGAGCAAGGTCACGACCTTGCCGAGCGTTATTGCACTGATGGTGATGACGAGGAGGTAGAGGTTCATCAGCGGACTGCTGATGCCGCCGGTGTTCCAGATGACCCAGGTAATGAACAGGATCATCACCCAGGTTTCGAGTGCGAGCTTCCAGCGCTTCGGCCGGGCACTGGCATTGAGATAATGGAAGCCCAGCACGAACAGCGCAAAGCCGATCATCGATGCGACAAGCCCCATCGGATTGGCCACGTTCGCATTCGGCGTGACGTAGTACATGATGACCAGCAGCAACAGGAGCCATTCGATTTCGGCGATGCTGCTGGCGAAACCCTTAAGCTCCAGCTGCTCGATATCGACCTTATTATCGCTTTCCAGTAACTTTCTCATCCTGCCTTATCCGATCGATTAGAGCTTCGTCCCTCATGCCTTCAACCCTGTACAAATGTCACTCCATCGCGGACCTACGTAGCCTAGCACAAGCCCGCTTGCCGCAGGTAATGTTCGACTATCTTGATGGCGCAGCTGACGACGAAGTCACACTTTTGCGCAATAGCAGCGGCTTCGGACGCTGGCAGTTCGTTCCGCGCGCACTCGTCGACGCCACGAACATCGACCTTTCCACACGCGTGCAGGGCTCAGACATTGCGCTTCCACTCGTGTTTGCGCCAACCGGTGGCAGCCGCCTGTTTCACCATCGCGGTGAATTCGCAACATCCGCGGCGGCCGCGCATGCTGGCACGGTCTTCTCACTATCATCGATGGCGTCGGTTGACATCGAAACTGTCGCTGCCCATACCGCGGGCGACAAGTGGTTTCAGATATACGTGTGGAAGGATCGCGGCGTAGTGCGCGAATTCATCCAGCGCTGCAGGGCCAGTGGCTACAAGGCCCTGTGCCTGACCGTCGACGTGGCGACGCCGGGCAATCGCGAACGCGACTTGCGCAACGGCTTCACGCTGCCGCCGCGCTTTACCGCCGCGTCGCTGTTCGATATGGCGCTGCATCCACGCTGGTGGTGGCATACCTTGAGCAAGCCGCGCATCACGCTCGCGAACGTCGTCGGCAAGGCCGGCATCGGCGTCACCAGCGCGACCACGCTCGGCCAGTATGCGAACTCGCAGCTAGATCCTTCGGTTACGTGGAAAGACATGGAGTGGATGATCCAGGAATGGGGCGGCCCTTTCCTCATCAAGGGCCTGCTGTCGCCCGACGACGCGCGCATTGCCGTCGCCAGTGGGGCAAGTGGCGTAATCCTGTCGAATCACGGCGGTCGCCAGCTGGATCATTCAGCGGCGCCGATCGATGTGTTGCCGGAGGTCGTCGACACAATCGGTGGCCGAGCTGAAATCCTCGTCGACGGCGGCGTGCGCCGCGGCACCGACGTCGTCAAGGCGCTCGCGCTCGGCGCTACAGCCTGCATGATCGGACGCCCCTACCTGTACGGACTTGCGGCAGGAGGACAGCAAGGCGTGACCCGCGCGCTGGACCTGCTGCGCGACGAAATGAAACGGGCGCTGATGCTGCTGGGCTGTCCAGACGTCAAAAAGCTGGATCGAAGCTTCCTGCGCCGTCTCGACTAGCGCGAAACGACAGCGCCGTAGCCGCGCCGCCTGGCGCGCTCAGGCCTGCTTGCCGCGCGCGGCGCGTGCCGCCGATGCGACTTCGTAGTCGGCGATGACCTGCTGCGCGATCGGGAGTTCAGCGAAGCGCCTGAACCATGCGGCAAGGCCGGGCACTTCTTGCAGTATGTCCCAGTCATACACGGTCTTCGTAATGCGATTGCTCAGCACGAAAGAATAGAACACGAAGATATCCGCAGCGCTCAGGTCAGCGCCGGCGATCCAGGGCTTGAACTCTGTCAGGCGCGCCAGCGCGGCAAGACCCTTGTGCAGCTCCGGCTGGCTCGCTTCCTTCAGGTGCTGTGGCACCTCGCGCCCGAAGATCGCGCCAATGAGATTGTGCGCGGGGGTTTCGACATACAGCTCCTGCACCTTCATCAACTGCCGCACTTTCGCGCGTGCGAATGGCGCCTCTGGAAACAGCCGCATGCCGCCTTCGCTCTCATCCAGATAATCAAGGATCGCGTCGGTCTCACTCAGGAACCCATGTTCGGTTTCGAGCAGCGGCACTTTGCCCATCGGACTCTTCGCGAGAAACTCGGGCGCCTGGCTCGGTCGCGTGTCGACAAACTCACAGGCAATGCCTTTCGCAAGCACCGCATGCTTTGCCATGTTGAAGTAGTTGCTCAGTGCCATGCCATGCAATTTCATTTCCGCTCCTTGTTCGAGTAATGCGTCTTCATGTATTCGTTAAAACCAAACTGTTCGGTTCGTGCGTGAACTGTACCGTGCCGCGCCACCTTGCGAAAGAGCGGTAGCACCCGGCGCTGCATGATGAAAATCTTGCGCCACTTTTGCGGATACTTCATATTCCGGGCGCGCTGATGCTCACACCAGCGCGCACTTAAAATATCAGATCACTCCGTGCGTGAAGCGCCGCCAGCCATCACCGGCGGAATGCCTTGCGCATTCATGTCAAAGGGGAAAACCATGCGCGTCACGCAGCAAGCTTCGCCGTTTCTTGCCAGCACCACGGGCCGGCAGCATCACGCAAAGAAACTCGCTATCGCAATAGCACTGTGCACTGCAACCTTGCCGCTGTATGCAGCGGATGCCATTGAGGAGGTTACGGTCACCGGTTCATTCCTCGAGCGTCCGGCCGATCGCCCGCAGCCGGTTACCGTGCTCGATGCGGAAGCACTGCGTCTCGAACAGCGCGGCTCCATCGCCGAAGTCTTCAAGAACCTGCCGCAGAGCATCGGCTCGACGTCGACGATCAATACACAGCAGGGCGGTGTCAACGGCGGCAACTCGCCGACAGCAACGATCAACCTGCGCGGTCTTGGTCCGCGTGCAACGCTCGTGCTGCTCAATGGCGGCCGGCAAACGAGTGACGGCGGTTTCGGCTTCGTCGACATCAACAACCTCACGCCCTCGATCATGGTCGAGCGCGTCGAGCTGCTGACCGACGGCGCATCGGCGCTCTACGGCTCTGACGCCGTTGCGGGCGTCGCCAACTTCATCACGCGCAATAGCTTCGAAGGCATTGAAGTGCGCACCGAATTGCAGAAAATCCAGGATACACAGGCAGACAAGCCCGACGTCAACGTTGGCGTCATCGTCGGCGGTGGCAATGGCACGACGCATGTTGTCGCTGGCCTTGATTACGCGACGACGGAAATCCTGCTTGTCGAAGACCGCTACGACGATGCGCGCCTGCGCCTCGGCCTGACCTCGGGCTTCGGCAATCCCGCGACCTTCCAGATCCAGAACGTCAACGGCACGATACGGCCAGCGACACAGACACGTCCCGATCCCCTGTGCGGCAGCTCGGCGATCGGCGGCGGTCTCGCCGCGGGCGAACCCAACGCCACCGGCACACAGTGTCTGCTCTTCAACGCACTCGGTCGCACGCTACAGCCGGATTCCGAACGCATGGTCGGCATGTCAGTGCTGACGCACGACTTCAACGACGACCTGTCGGCGCAGGTCGAAGTCGGCTTCGCGCGCACGCGCTACGACATTCCCTTCGGCTATGTAACGCCCGCCGGTGTCACGAGCTTCGGCTTCGTGCCAGTCGACAATCCGGGCGTGCTGGAAACGGTGCGCAACTTCCCGACCTTCCCGAACCCGCGCACCGACGCGACGATCGGCGGCTATCGCTTCCGCGGCCGCGTGCTGTCGCCGGCCGGCGGCACCGTCAATGTCCACGACACCGCCCAGGATACCTTCCGCGTCGCCGCGCGTTTCAACGGCCTGATCGGAGCCACCGGCTGGGACTGGCAAGCGATGTTCTCGAACTCGTGGAACGATACGAGCTTCAACAGCACCGACACGATCAACGCGCGCCTCAACGCCGCGATGGACGGCTATGGTGGCCCGAGCTGCAGCGCGACACGCGCGACCGATACCGGACTGCGCGCACGCGGCGTCGGCAACTGCCAGTTCTGGAATCCCTTCGCAAACAACTTGCTGGCGAAGCCCGGCGACCGCCATTACAACGATCCGGCCTTGACGAACTGGATTACCGGCTCGCGCAATACGCTCGACGAAGGCGAACTGCGCACCTACGACTTCGTCGTCACCGGCGATCTCTGGAACATGGCGGGCGGCACCACGGGCCTCGCGCTCGGCCTGCATCGCCGCGACCAGTACTTCAGCCAGTCCTGGGACGAGCTGAGCAAGGCGCCGGGCAACTGGGCCTTCAACGGTGCAACCGCCTTCCTCGACTTCGGCGGCAAGCGTTCCACCGACGCCCTGTTCGGCGAACTCGTGATGTATCCAACGGACACGATCGAAGTGCAGCTTGCCGCGCGCTACGAAGACACCGGCGACTTCGACTCCACCGATCCGAAGATCGGCGTGCTGTGGACACCGCTCGATGGAGTCTTCGTACGCGCCTCGGCCGGCACCTCGTTCCGCCAGCCGGGCGAGATCCAGGTCTTCGGCATTGGTCCCGGCGGCGCCTCGACCGATCCGATCGGCGGCGACACGATCAACGCGCGTGGCTTGCTGATCGGCAACCGCAACCTGAAACCGGAAACCTCCGACAACTGGACGGCCGGCGTCACCTGGGATGTCACCGACCAGTTCACCGCGGAGCTGAACTACTGGAGCGTCGACTTCCAGGACCTGATCACCGCGGAAGGCTCGCAGGCAATCCTGTTGCTCGATCGCGCCGACGGTTTCATCACTGATCCGCGCATCATCCTGCGCGATGGCGCGCCGAACGAGGTCTGCGAAGTCACTGGCCGCTGGTCGGGCCGCCCCGCCGATCCGCGCCCCGCCAACTGCATGTCTGGCTTCGACGTACAGTTGTTCCGCACGACCTACATCAACCAGGCCTTCCAGAAGACCTCCGGCCTCGACTTTAACTTCAGCTACGACTTCGACGCGCTCGGCAGCGAATGGCGCGCGGCGCTGCTTGGTACCTGGACGCACAAGTACGACATGGACCTGCAAGGCCGCGTCGTCGACGGCGTGGGCAGCTACAACAGCGCCACCTTCGGCGTGGCCAACCCGGAATGGCGCGGCAACGTGATGCTGGACTGGCGCCGCGGCAACCATCTGGCGCGCGCGACCTGGCGCTACACGTCGAAGCTGGTCAACGATGCGCCGAACGCGAACAACATCCTCACTGCCGAAGAGGATTTTGATACTCTCGATGTGCTGTACGGCTATAACTTCGTGGACTGGAACCTGGATGTGACGGCAACGATCATCAACATCACGGATGAGGAAGACCCGCTGCGTCATGGCGCGCAGACGACCTCGACGAGCAACATTTATGAAGCGCGTGGACGAGTGTTCCGCGTGGGCTTTAACTGGGCGATGTAAGAAAGTTGTAGGCTTTGAAACGAAACCCTGTCACGGAGACGTGGCGGGGTTTTTTTGGGTCTTCCTTATGCCTGCTTGATTCATCCCGCACATTCGCTCTTCCCGTGCACACTGGAATCTCCTTCCGGCGTTCCGTCACCCACCCGTTTATTTGTTGCGTCTGGCTTCAGTGCAGGGGCCCGAGGCTGTGCCGCCTTTGGGGGGAGCGCGCGTTCCGCGCGTGCGTTTGCCCGCGGCGTTCAGCTCGGGGCAACGCTCCCGCAGGCGGAATGCCGCCAGCGGGAACGTGCTGCATCCAGCTACGCTGGCTGCATTCAGCCCGACGTCCCCCCATCTTCAGTAGCACTCGGCTTTAGAGTCCGGGGTTAACTGTAACTGCCTTCATAGCCAGCTGTCTTGCATACGCTGCTGGTGTCAAACCACCCAAGGCTTTCTTGGGTCTTTCCTCGTTGTACTCTCTGCGCCAGGCCTCGATCAGTACGCCTGCGTGCTGCAAGTTAAGGAACCAGTTTTCGTTCAGACACTCATCACGCAGTCTGCCGTTGAAAGATTCGATGTAAGCATTCTGGTTAGGCTTTCCAGGCTCGATGAGCCTCGGCTTCACACCATGCGCATGGCACCAGCTCAGCATGGCTCTGCCGCAGAACTCCTTGCCGTTGTCTGTCCTGATGATCTGGGGGTATCCACGCTGCTTGCAGATCCGATCCATAGTCCTGGTCAGTAGCTCACCACCGATGGCACGTTCAACCACGATTGCCACCGCTTCATGCGTGGCGTCATCGACCACCGTCAAGCACTTGATCACGCGACCATCCGCGCTGCGATCAAACACAAAATCCATCGACCAGACCTGATCAGCCTGTACTGGGCGGAACAGCGGCTGACGCTCACCGATCGGGATCTTCTTGCGCTTACGCCGCTTAACCTGCAGCGACGCCTCCGCATACAGTCGATCGACGCGTTTGTGATTTACCACCAACCCTTCCTGGCGCAGCTTCAAATAAATCATCCCCGCTCCGTAGCGACGATGCCGCTGGGCCAGTGCCACGATACGCTCTCGCAACGCCTGATTGCGATCGGGCGCCGGCTGATATCGCAATGCGCTCGGACTCATCTGGAGCACCCGCAGCGCGCGACGCTGGCTCAGTCCCCTTCCGACCATGTACCGCACCAGTTCCCGTTTTGCCGGTGCGGCTACCACTTTTTTTTCAGCGCTTCCTTGACGATCTCGTTCTCAAGCATCGACTCGGCCAGCAGCTTCTTCAGACGGGTATTCTCACTCTCCAGCTCCTTCAGCCGCTTCGCCTCCGGCACACTCATGCCACCGAACTTGCTGCGCCAGAGATAGTAGCTAGCCTCTGAAAAGCCATGCTTGCGACACAACTCCTTCACCGGAATCCCGGCATCGACCTCTTTCAGAAAGCCGATGATTTGTTCTTCTGAAAAGCGCTTCTTCACGTCCAATCTCCTCGTGTGGGGGAATTGGACTCTAAATTGAAGTGCTACTCAAATATGGGGGGACGTCGAGCCGAGCAAGCTCGGCTGACCCCGGCTTCTCTTGGGGCAAACGCGGTTACATCCCCCCCAAAGGCGGCACAGCCTCGGGCCTTGATAAGCATCGCGCGGGTTCGGGTGGGTGTCGTGTGAGGAGCGGTACGAGGGTTCCTTCTTCGGCCGCGTTTGTGACAATTCATTTCACGACGTCGGACGGCTGGCTCGCTTCTCAGCTGCGAGCACCTCCCTTCCTGTAAATCCCTGGAATGGCTCAGCGCTTGTGGATAAGCTTGAACCCAGTCAAGAACTGGACGGCCCGCTTTTTAATAAATGTTAGAAGGCGGGGGCGGCCTTTTAAATGAACTGTTATGAAGCAATCCAGCAGGTTCAGTGGAACCCCATCCAGTGTTATTTGTAATCCGCTTCACTGATCACCAAGATATGAAGTCGGTTCGAGACGAGAACCTCCGGCAACACATTTCGTGGCTTGCTGACCGGAGCGAGTCAATTTTGGTTGCGGGTTCGCTACGTGAAACCCAAGAGGCAAATCCCATTGGGTCAATTTGGGTCGTAGAGGCAAGCTCCAAAGAGGAAGCGAAAGCACTATTCAGGACTGACCCATTCTGGATTGCTGGGTTACGGAAGGACATCGAAGTTCTTCATTGGTCAAAGGCGTTCCCTGATCAACGAGTCTTGGTATGAGAAGATTGCTTCATAACAAGTCGTTCCTGCGCGACAAAAGTATGTCGTCATGCCTTTTGCAAAAAGTGCAAAAGCCACGCCAACATACTTTCGCGCCAGAACAGGGGCGTTATGCGATCCTAGCCCCTAGCTGCAGTTTAAATTCAGGAATAGTAGATGAACGATTTGGAGCTAAGTGAACTACGGATGGATCTGGCGATTCGAAGTTTCTGGAATATTGGCTTCTTTATCGCAGGCTTTCTGTTCTGGATTTTCGTTCTTATTACGGGCCAGTATTATGCTCTTGAACAATCGAAGGTCTTGTGGCTCGTTGGAACGTTCTTCATTTTCCCCGCGGCCGTACTCGCATCGAAAATTGTTGGCGCCGATCCATTTACGAAGGGAAACCGGCTTGCCGACTTGGTCGGGTACACGCACATGAGTGCCATTGCTCTGAGCTTGCCGCTCGTCATGGCATCATTCCTCTATTTTCCGGAAGCGATGCTCCTTGTAATGGCAATCGCTTATTGCATCGATTTTTACGTCATGTCTTGGGCATTTGGCACCAGAATATTTGGAGTCCATGCAGCGGTACGAGTGCTACTCGTCAGCATTGTTTGGTTCGCCCTTCCGTCTCTACGCGTGATAGCAATTCCGGCAATTGTTGCTGCAGCGTATTTAGTAACGGTCTTGCTAATACCAACGGTCAGGGGTAAATGGCTGCGCGAAGGATTAGTGCCGGGTCGCACATAACAAGGCGTTCCAACGGACAAAATTGCCGTGTCACACCCTTCTGCAAAAAACGCAAAAGCTGCGCCACAACAATTTCGCCGCTGAACAGCGGCGTAAGGGCTCACCGCGCCTTGACCCTATCTCGAATGTACATACAATGTACGCATGCTCAAATTTGAATGGAATCTTACGAAGGCCCGAGCCAATCTGAAGAAGCACGGCGTTTCGTTTGAAGAAGCGCAGAGCGTGTTCTTTGACGAGAATGCCATTCAGTTCTTCGATTCGGAGAGCTCCTTTGAGGAAGAACGATTTCTCATGCTGGGCTTGAGCGAAAACTTCAGGATATTTTGCGAGCGGGAAGGTGAGGTGATTCGAATCATCTCTGCAAGGAGAGCTACCGCAAGCGAGCGCAAGCACTACACAGGTGCCTAAAATGAAAGCTCAATACGATCTCTCCAAAATGAAGTCCCGAAAGAATCCCTACGCCTCAAAGCTGAAGAAGTCTGTGACGATGCGACTTAGTGAAGACGTCATCGATTATTTCAAGAAAATGGCTGAGGAGACGGGTGTCCCTTACCAAAGCCTAATTAACTTATACCTCCGTGATTGCGTAGTGCAGCACCGTAAACTCGACGCCACCTGGACAAGAAGGCCCTGACAAAGTCGGGGTCAGCCGAGCTTGCTCGGCTGAATGCAGCCAGCGCAGCTGGATGCAGCACGCTACCGCTGGCGGCATTCCGCCTGCGGGAGCGTTGCCCCGAGCTGAACGCCGCGGGCAAACGCACGCGCGGAACGCGCGCTCCCCCCAAAGGCGGCACAGCCTCGGGCCACTGCACTGAAGCCAGACGCAACAAATCAACGGGTGGGTGACGGAACGCTGGGAACGAAGCGAATGGATTCCCACCTTCGGGGGAATGACGCAATAGAAATCACGCGCGCCATTAAGCCGACTTCAACACCATCCTTCCCCGTCGCTCCGCAAACTTCCAGCCATCGTTCGTCAACACAAAGCGATCACGAAATTCCCCAAAGTGAAGCGGCCCGCCAACGCGCGGCAGCGGTTCATCGATGCCAGGCGCCATCAAGAACGCCAGCACGCAAATACCCGTCGCCTCTGTCGGCGACTGCACATCGACAAGACAGTTGTTGATCTGGTGCTGCACGGTGATCGGCGGACGCTTGCTGAAGGCCGCGCGGATTTCGGCGCGCGACTTCATCTCGACATCTGGCATAGTCGGACGCGTGAAGCGTGCGTCCTCGGTGAAGAGCGCGCACAGTGACGCGAAGTCGCCGAGGTCGCTGTAGATGTTGTACTGGCGGCAGAGCCGCTCGCAGGCCCATTCGATCGTCATGCGTTCGGTGGCGTTCATGCGTACTCCGGTAGCTGTTTTTATTGTCGTTTCGCGCGGGCGAAACCCGAGTGGGAGTCGATTATGCCTCCTTGTTCCGGCCTGAACAAACCCGGTATTATGCGGCCTTCCCGCGCGATCCATGATTGCGCAAGAGCCGTAAAAAGCTGCTTCAAAATTAACGCCCACATAAAACGAGAACATGGGTATGACTGACAACACCGCTTCGAAAGGCCTCGATTCCGCCCGCCTGCAGCACCTGCGCGATGTCATCAACGACGACATCGCGAAAGACAAATACTTTGGCGCAGTGGTGTCGATTGCCCGTGGTGGTGAACCGGGCTTGCAGGAAGCCTTCGGCTGGGGCGATGCGGCGCACAAGGTCAAGCTGCAGAGCAATACCGTGTTCTCGCTGTTCTCGCTGACGAAGGCCTTCACGACAGTACTGACGCTGCGCGCCATCGAGCTCGGCCAGTTTGCGTTGACGACGCGTGTTGCCGAAATCATTCCTGAGTTTGCCGGTGGCCAGCGCGAGAAGATCACTTTCTTTCATTTGCTGACGCACACCTCGGGCTTGCCGGCCCTGTGGATTCCGAAGCCCGGCATGTTCATCGACCGGCTCGACGAGATCATCACGGCGATCTGCCAGAACATTCGCTCCATCGATCCGCCCGGCGCGCGCTGCCATTACTCGCCGCTGTTCAATCATGCGCTGATGGGCGAAGCGGTGCGGCGCTGCGATCCGAAACAGCGCACGTACCGGCAGCTGCTGCAGGACGAACTGTTGACGCCACTCGGCATGCGCGACACGGCTGTCGGCCAGCGCCGCGATCTCGCTGAACGGCACATTTTTCCGGACTTCCGCGGCAAGCCGCCGCAGGAGCACCTGAGTCGCAATAACCCTGATCCGCAGGGCGCGTTCAAGGACGAGCATGCGGAGATGCCCTGGGTTGGCGGCATCTCGACGATGCCCGATCTGTTCAGGTTCGCGGAAATGCTGCGCAGGGGCGGCACCTACAACGGCGCGCGCATTCTGTCGCCGGCGACGATTGATCTGGCAACAAAGAACTGGACCGGCGACAAACCGAACGAACTGTACAAGGCTGTTGCGCTGAATCACGGCTGGGAGCCCTATCCCGCCTACATCGGCCTCGGCTTCTGCCTCAGCGGCGAGCTACCGATCCCGAACCTGTTCGGCACGCTGACAACACCGCGCACCTTCGGCAACTACGGTTCGGGTAGTACGCTGTTCTGGGTCGATCCGGTGCTCGATCTCAGCTTCGTGTGCGTCTCGGCCGGTATCATGCAGCAGGCGCAGAACATCGAGCGCTTCCAGCGCTTGTCCGACATCGCCGCTTCCGCCGCGCTGTGACCTGACATGGATCCGCTGACATTCGATTACGTGATCATAGGCGCTGGTACCGCCGGCTGCGTGCTGGCGAATCGGCTGTCGGCGGACACGAACAACAGTGTATGCCTGCTCGAAGCCGGTCCTTCCGACAAAACCCTGCTCGTGCATGTCCCCTCCTTCGTCGGCACGCTGATGTTCCATAAGGTCTACGGCTGGGGCTACAGGACTGTTCCGCAGCCGCAGCTCGGTGGCCGCGAGATATTGCTGCCGCGCGGCCGTGTACTGGGCGGCTGCAGTTCGACCAATGGCATGGCCTATTTCCGCGGCCATCCGCTCGACTTCGACGAATGGGCCGCGCTCGGCAATCCCGGCTGGAGTTTCCGCGAGGTCCTGCCTTACTTCTTGCGCTCGGAGAACAACGCGGACTATCGCGATTCGCCCTGGCACGGTACGAGTGGCGAGATGCACATCTCCCACGTGCGCAAGTACAACCCCATGATCAAGCCCTTCCTCGAGGCCACAAGTGCGCTCGGCTTCAGCCGCTGCGACGACTTCAACGGCGTGGCCGACCCGGCCGGCTTCGACGTGCGCCAGAACGCGATCCATAAGGGTCGCCGCGTATCAGGCGTTACCGCCTTCCTCGATCCGATTCGCGCGCGCCGCAATCTTGAGATCATGCCGAGCTGCTTCGTGCGCAGGATCATCATCGAGAACGGGCGCGCAACGGCGGTTGAGATCGAACGTAGCGGCGCGACGCAGCGCATCAATGCGCGGCGTGAAGTGGTGTTGAGCGCCGGCGCTTATGGTTCACCGGCAGTGCTGCAGCACTCCGGTATCGGCGACGCCACGCTGCTGCATCGCCTCGGCATCAGGCCACAGGTGCACCTGCCGGCCGTGGGGCAAAATCTGCATGATCATCCATCGGCGGTCGTGCAGATGACCTGCAGCAACAGCGAGTCCTATGGCATTTCGTGGAAAGCCTTGCCGCGCAATGCGCTGAGCCTGTTTCAGTACCTGCTGTTACGCAAGGGCCAACTTGCTGGCAACCTGTTCGAAGTTACCGGCTTCCTGCGCACCACGTCCGGGCTGAATCGCCCCGACCTGCAGTTCGTGTTCATGCCGGCGAATCGGCCGAAGCCGGGCTTTCCATTTCCGCTGGGGCATGGCTTCGGCGTCAATTCGATTTTGTTGCGACCGAAGAGTCGCGGCAGCGTGGCCATTGCGTCGAAGGATCCACACGAGGCGCCACGCATCGACAACGCGTTCCTGCGCGAACAGGAGGATGTCGACACGCTGCTGCGCGGCGTGCGCATCGCGCGCCGCATCCTCGCGATGCCGCAGCTGGCGAAATACGCCGGCACCGAAACCTTGCCTGGCCCCGGGCTCGACACGGACGACGAACTGCGCGACTACATCCGCGGCATCTGCAGCGCCGTGCATCATCCCGGCGGCAGTTGCCGCATGGGTGGCGATGCACACTCCGTCGTCGATCCCGAGCTGCGCGTGCGCGGCGTGGCCGGCTTGCGTATTGCCGATGCGGCGATATTCCCGCGCATGGTCAGCGGCAACTCGAACGCGGGCGTCGTGATGGTGGCGGAGAAGGCGGCGGACCTGATGCTGGGTAAACCGGCGCCAGCGCCGATCGATTTGTTGTAAGGGCCAGTGTTGAAACCATAAGAGAGGTTTGCCATGAGCGAAAACTACGACATCGTCACAATTGGTTCCGGCCACAACGGCCTCGTTGCCGCTGCGTATCTCGCGGCCGCTGGCAGGAAGGTGGCGGTACTCGAACGCCAACCCTGGTTCGGCGGCGGCGTGATCACGAAGGAACTGACGCTGCCGGGCTTCAAGCATGATCAGCACAGCATGGCGCACATCTTTATCCAGGCGAACCCGCTGATTAAAGATGACGAGCTGGGGCTGCTGTCGAAGTACGGCCTGAAGTACATCTATCCGGAAATTCCGCTGATGTCGATTTTCCCGGATGGGCAGACACTGGCGCTGTATACGAATCGCGAAAGAACCTACGCGGAAGTCGCGCGCTTCTCGCAACGCGATGCCGAAGCCTATCTGCGCCTGTCGCAACTCGGCGAAACCTACCTGCCCGCAATTGTCGGCGGCATGTTCTCGCTGCCGGCGCCGACCGGCGCGATGTATGCCTTCATGGATCAGTCGAGAGAAGGCCGCCTGATGATGTCGATCATGCAGAAGAGCGCCTATGACATCGTCAGGGAGTACTTCACTGATGAGCGCGTGCTGCTGCACTTCACGCGCATCGTCAGCGAAAACCTGACGGGGCCCGAGGAAAAAGGCACGGGCATCGGCCTCTTCGTGTTCCTCGCCTTCCTCGAGAAATATGGCATCGGCGTGGCGCAGGGCGGCAGCGGCATGCTGTCGCAGGCGCTGATCCGGTGTATCGAGGATCACGGCGGCACGGTCATGCACAGCATCAGCGTCGACAAGGTGCTGACGAACAAGGGGCGCGCGGTTGGCGTACGCACCGCCGACGGTCGTACCTTCAATGCGAAGGATGGGGTCATCGGCGCGATCCATCCGCACGACATCGGCAAGTTCATCGACGGAGTCGACGCCGACGTCGTCAAGGCCGCGGAGAATGCGGAACTGACCGCGAACGTGGTGCTGACGGTGCACGCGGCGCTGAACGAACCGCTGCAGTTCAAGTGCGGCGACAAGCCGCGCAGTGCGATGATGATCGAGCTGCTGCCTGACCGCATCGACACGCTGCGCGGCCACTTCGACGATCTGCGCTACGGACGCCTGCCGAAGGATTCCTTGATCGGCCTCGGCACAGTGACCAACATCGACCCAACGCGCGCACCGGCCGGCAAGGCCACGATGCATGCCTGGGACTACGTGCCCTATGAGCATCCCGAAGGCGGCGCGAAAGCCTGGGATACGAAGAAGGATGCCTTCGCCGATGCGATGCTCGAGAAAATGAGCGCATATATCTCGAACCTGCCAGGCGCGGTGCTGAAGCGCCATGTCGACAGTCCGCTCGACATGGAGCGGCATTCGTCGAGCTTCCGCAAGGGCGACATCCACGGCGTTGCCTTCAACCTCGTGCAGAGCGGCGCGCATCGGCCAACACCCGACCTCGGCCAGAACACCGTGCCGGGCGTCGAACGCTTCTACCTCGTCGGCCCCTTCCAGCATCCGGGCGGCGGCGTCTTCGGCGCGGGCCGCGCGTCGGCAATGCGCATGTTCGAGGACCTCGGCCTGTCGCTCGACGACCTGACCTGAACAAGTAATTGGGGTCAGAGCCCAATTTCTATATAAAGAGGGTCAGAGCCCCTTTATACCAGAATTGGGCTCTGACCCCATTTGACTGGAGTACGCATGAAACTCTACGCCCCGGACAATAGTGTGCTGATGGAAATCAGCGCGATCGAACGCAAAGGTAACGACCTGATCGTCAAGGGCAAGGTCTTCGGCTCGATGCCGATGACGGCGAAGCTGCGGCCGGAAGAAGCACGCAAGGGCATGAAGATGCTCGGCTTCAGGCTTGCGCTGTTCCTGCTCACCTTTCTGTTCCGCAGCAGTGCACCGGCGCGCAAGCGCGATATTGAATCCTGATGCGCCTGCACTACTTCCAGCATGTGCCCTTTGAAGGTCTCGCGATGATTGGCCAGTGGGTCACCACGCGCGGACATACGCTGAACCATACTGCATTTTGCAAAGCTGACTACGCGCTCCCTTCACTCGATGACTATGACGCCCTGCTCGTCATGGGCGGGCCGATGGGTGTCTACGACGATGCGCAATATCCATGGCTCGCGGCCGAGAAGGAGCACATCCGCGCGGCGATCGATGCTGGCAAGGCGGTGCTCGGTATCTGTCTCGGCGCGCAGTTGATCGCCGCGAGCCTCGGTGCCGAGGTGCTGCCGCACACGCACAAGGAAATCGGATGGTTTCCGGTGTCGATGACCGCCGCCGGAGTGGCGCACCCGCTGTTCGCAGGCATAAATCCGGCAATGACCGTGTTCCACTGGCACGGCGATCGCTTCGACATTCCTGCGGGCGCGCAGCATCTGATGAGCAGCACGGGCTGCGACAACCAGGCCTTTGCGTATGGAGAGAAGGTGCTGGCGCTGCAGTTCCATCTCGAAATGGACGTCGCAGCTGTCGAAGGATTGATCGGGGCCTGCGGTAGGGAATTGAAGCAGGGTGCCTGGATTCAGAATGCCGACTGGCTGGTGCAACTGGCGGAGAGCGGCAAAACCCGTCTCGCGCTCTTCGCCCTGCTCGACAACTGGGCTGCGGCCTGAGCTGCGCCAGACCCTAAATGGGGTCAGAGCCCATTTGATTTGTTAAGAACAACCAACGCGATCTTTATATAACAAATGGGCTCTGACCCCATTTAGATCCTCACGCCACAATCTTCATTACGTAATGACTGTCCATGTATTCGCGAATGCGATGCACCAATCCATCCTTGATCTCGATGACCCAGCAGTACTGGTTGTTGTAGGTGTTGCCGTTGCGCAGCTTGCCCATGCCGCGCGTTTCGGCGCACACCATGTTGCCCTTCGAGAAGATGTTGTCGACGACGGTCTTCGGATCGCCGTCTTCGAAGATACCGCGAACCGGCGCGAGGAACTGGTCGACAATGACGTCGCGTGGCTGATGCACGCCAGCGCCGGGCACATCCTTGACCATCGGGATCCAGGCCGCGTCGGGATGCAGCGTGGCGCGAATTTTCTCGAGGTCGCCGGTGCTCAGCGTGGCGAAGAAGCTGCGCACGATTTGTTCATTGCGATCATCTGACATGGGATTGAACTCCTCTTGTTGTAGATATGATGGCTTGCCGCATGATACGAAAATTGGGGTCAGAGCCCAATTCTTTATAAAGCAATTGGGCTCTGACCCCAATTTTCGTATGATCGGAGCTATGAATAACAGACTCGAGCCTTTCAAGGTTTACGCGATCCGCTATGCAAGCTTGCAGAAGCGCGCCGGTGAAAATTTCATCGGTGGCGATCCGCACGATGGGCCGATGCCGATGGACTACTTTGTCTGGGCCGCGGTCAGTAGCAGCAAGACCTGGATCATCGACACCGGCTTCAACGCCGCCATGGCGCGGCAACGCAAGCGGCAGTTCCTGCGCTGTCCTACAGAAGGTTTACGTGCGCTTGGTATCGAAGCGGCGCGCGTCGAAGACGTGCTCGTGACCCACCTGCACTACGACCACATCGGCAACTTCGATCTCTTTCCGGCCGCGCGCTTCCACCTGCAGGATAGCGAGATGGCCTTCGCCACCGGCCGTCACATGAGCAATGCTTATCTGGCGGGCGCCTATGAAATCGACGAAGTCATCGGCATCGTCCGCAAGGTGTATGCGGGTCGTGTCGTGTTTCACGACGGCGATGTGCAGCTCGCGCCGAACCTGTCGCTGCATCTCATCGGTGGCCATACAAAGGGTTTGCAGGCGGTACGCCTGTGGACGAAGAAGGGCTGGATGGTGCTTGCTTCGGACGCAAGTCACTACTATGCGAACATGAACGAAGGTCGCCCCTTCCCGATCGTGCTCGACATCGGCGCGATGGTCGACGGCTGGCGCAAGCTGCAAACCCTGGCCGATGCACCGGAGCTGATCATTCCCGGCCACGATCCGGAAGTCATGAAGCGCTATCCGGCGGCGAGCAAGAAGTTCAAGGACATCGTCTGCCTGGCCTGAAGGCGGGTTTAATTTCACTTCTCGATCAGCTGAATCACGTTTCCTTCGGGATCGTGGCCGAGACAGATCTTCTGCTGCTCCACGACCCAGGCTGGTGGGCCGGGATCCAGCAGGCCACCGCGCTCGGCTGCAATCGCGCGCGCCTGCTCGAGACTGTCGACCTGGAAGCAGAGCTTGTGCGGGCTCGACTCGCGGCGCTGCACCGGCGACGACGGCGCCAGCGTCTGCGCGAGGTATGCGGGCACGCAATGCAGCACGAGATCCAGGTTGCCGCAGTCCAGCACGGCGTGGTCCTGGCGCTGCTTGTGCACACGCGCGCCGAGCACGTCGCGATAGAAGGCCAGCACCCGCGGCAGATCCTTGACGTATAACACGACACTCGCCTGCTTCCACGGACGCGCGCCGCCGGCGTCGTCCTCTTCGTAGTGCTCATGCAGCTGCACCGGCCGCGTCTTCTTGCGCATGCTCAGGTTGATGACCTCAACCGCGATCGAGAAGGCCATCGCGAAGTAAACGTAGCCCTTCGGAATGTGGTAATCGAAGCCGTCGACGATCAGCACGACGCCGACGACGATGAGGAAGCCGAGTGCCAGCACCTTGATCGTGGGATGGTTCGACACGATGCGGCCGATGCCTTCGGCAAACACCATCATCAGGCCAACTGACAGAATTACTGCCGTCATCATGACCTGGATCTCGTCGACCATGCCCACTGCCGTGATGATGGAATCAAGCGAGAACACCATGTCGATGATCGCGATCTGGATGATGACCGACGCAAAGGTGACCTGGCCTGCGGTAGCGCCATGCTCCTCGCCGCCCTCGAGCAGGAAGTGGATTTCCTTCGTGCTCTTCCACAGCAGGAACAGGCCACCGGCGATCAGGATGAGGTCGCGCCCCGAAATCTCATGCGACAGCAGCGTAAACAGCGGCTGTGTCAGGCCGACGATCCAGGCCAGCAACAGCAAGAGTCCGAGGCGCATGAACATCGCCATGCCCAGACCAACCCGGCGTCCCAGCCTCTGCTGGTGCTTCGGCAGGCGCTCGACGAGGATCGAGATGAAGATGATGTTGTCGATACCGAGCACGAGTTCGAGCGCAGTCAGTGTCGCCAGTGCCAACCAGGCCTGGGGGTCAAGCAACAGTTCCATCATGGAAACTCGCGTCGTACGTAGGGAGAATCGAGCATGCCAATCAGGCGCATATCACCTCCGCGTGCCATTCCAGGGAAACTCCTGTTCTGAATCCAGCGAAGTCCAGAAGCCATCGAAGCTGCTGAAATCGGCTGCGAATACGAGGCGGGCGTAACCTTCGCCGTAGCGGTCCGTCCACTCGAGTACGAGGCCGCCATCTTCATCGAAGCGCGCATTCGACAGGGTGCCGCGCACCGTCTCGCTTTCGTCGATGGCGACATATTGGCCGGTGAGCCTGCCGCCCGCAGCGACGCGGAACGTCGTAGTCACTGGATCGAAGTCGCCACCGTTGAGCACCTGGCCCTCGTAGGTACCGACGAGCTGCGACCAGTCGGGTTGCTCCTGCGCGGCGGACGACAGGCACAGCATGGAAATCAATAGCGCGAACAGCGGACGCAGGAACAAAGGTTTCATGGCGATGAGCAGTTGATTCGATGGTGAGAGCTTAACATCCAGCAAGCGGGCTTGCGCGCCATTTGCGCGCTTGTGTGAAGAGCGCCTTGCCGGATTTGCGCAGACTTCGTTCCACAACGCATCGACTTGCGCACGGGGAGGCAGTGGCAGGTCACCGGGGTTCAGTTGCGCATACAGCGACAGCAGCTGATCCAGATCGTGTTCCTGCAATGCGTGTATGTTCATCGCAAGGTCGCCGCTCTCGGCAAGCAACAGCGCAGCGCGGAGGTCGCGTAAAGCCAGATACAGCGGCGCGAGATTGAAGCCGGCACGATTACAAGGCCTGCGGGTTGAGTTGCCATACAGAATAGTTGAGCGCGGCCGCGAAGCTTACCCACAGCAGGTAGGGAACCAGCAGGGCGGCGGCAAGGCGACTGAACCTGGCGAAGCTCAGGATCATGCTCGCGATCAGCACCCACAGTACGGCTATGTCGAGCAATGCGAGCGCACCAAGGTGCCATGCAAAGAACAGCCAGCTCCATAGCGCATTGACAACGAGCTGGACCAGATAGAGCGTCAGCGGCACACGCGCCGTGCGCAGGCCGTCGCGGCGCCACACGAGCCACGCAGCAGTAGCCATCATCGCGTACAAAAGGCTCCACACGGGCCCGAACACATTCGACGGTGGCGCCCAGTCGGGACGCGTGAGCTGCAAATAAAAGTCGGCGGCGCTGATGGACGCAACAGCGCCGATCGCGGCTGTTGCGAAGCTCACTGCCAGCCATCCGGCGAGGCCGAGCATCTGTTGCTGCACTGACATGGTCTTCATGGACTTTGCTCAACTCGGCGGAGATTGCGTGTTTCACTGAAGCGGCGCCCGGAAACACCGGATAGATATGCGGGCCGAAGTTTCACAGACTCCCTGCACGTCACTGCCTCAGAGCATATGCGAAAACATCACGAAACTCATCCAGGTAACTTTCATGGCCCTTCTTTGCTATCACGCCGCTCACGAACAGTTCGCGCCTTCGCATCTGCTGAAACTCGCCGTAGCGGCGGAACAAGCCGGTTTCACCGGCCTGCATTCGTCCGATCACTTCCAGCCGTGGGGTATCAGGCAGGGGCACAGCGGCTTCAGCTTCGCGTGGGTCGCGGCGGCGATGCAGGCCACCTCGCTGCCGCTCAGCATGGTCTGCGCGCCCGGCCAGCGCTATCACCCCGCGATCGTTGCACAGGCCGTCGCGACGCTGGCGGAAATGTTTCCACGGCGCTTTTCAGTCGAGCTCGGTAGTGGCGAAGCGCTCAACGAATGCATCACTGGCGATGCCTGGCCGGAGAAAAAGATCCGGAACGCGCGCTTGCTCGAATGCGCGCATGTGATACGGCGCCTATTGAAGGGGGACGAAGTGTCGTTCGAAGGCCATGTCACGGTGAAGAATGCGCGCCTGTGGAGCTTGCCGGCGGACGCGCCCCCGCTGATCGGTGCCGCAATCACTGAAGAAACCTCGCGCTGGGTTGCGACCTGGGCTGACGGCTTGCTGACGACCGTCGACAAGGACCTGGCGGAAGCCGAGGCCAAAATCAGCGCATTTCGCCGCAACGGCGGCGCCGACAAACCGGTGTACCTGAAATACACCTTTTCCTATGCACGTGACCGCCAGGTTGCAGTCGATAGTGCCTGGGAGGAATGGAAGGGCCAGATAGCGGCGACAAACAAGGCCGACATCGAAACACCGGAGGAATTCGATCGGCTGGCGCGCAATACAACGCGCGAGGAAGTTCTCGCGGTCATGCCTGTGTTCACCGACATGGACGAACTGCGCGAACACATCGGCAGACTCGAAGCGCTTGGCGCGGAGCGCATCGCGCTCCACAGCCTGAATAATCGCCAGGAGGAGTTTATCGAGGATTTCGGCAGGTCGGCACAAGCGGCCGGGTACTAAACCCGCAGCAGGATGCACACGCCCGCGGCGATGGCGAGAATTTGCATCACCAGGCCGAGGCCGGCAAAGCTGAGCCCGATCAGCGGGATCACGCCATACAGAATCAGCCAGACCGCCAACAAAATCATGCCGACACTTCTTCCCGCTGCGATTGCCATCGTGCTGCTCCTGGTTGAATACTCGTGAGTGAGCCTCAGGCGCGAAGGTGGCGGGATTTGCCCGGCGGCAACATAGGGTGCACCACGCTGTTTCGCACTTTAATCCACGCATGAGGCCTGCCGCAGGAGTGGTCGGCACCTTGGACGGGCGCAGGCCTATTGCTTGCCGAGATACGCACGCAGCCGCGGCGGGAAATAATGCCGCTGCAGCAACTGCTGCAACATCCATTGTTGCTCGCTGTTGCCAGTGCGCAGGTGGCGCACTTCATCTTTCTCCAGCACGGCGACAGGCAAGCCATCCTCGAACAGGATGCGGTTGCCGCTCAGGTGCGGGACTTTCTTCTCCGGCAGCAGGCTGCCCACCAGGTTCAAGGGATCGGTGGCATTCAGCACGACACGCTGCGGCTCTTTCGTGGCAGTGCTGTCCTGCTGTTCCTGCCAGAGCTTCTGCTGCTTGCGCAGCGCGGTGACGGTATCGGCCAGCGCAAACTGCTCGCCGCCGACGCCGGCGATGAAACGGCCGCCGCGAATTTCGCCGCGCAACTCCATTCGCCTGAGCTTCAACAGCAGTTGGCGCCATGGCGGCGTAGTGGTTTCGCGTTCGAGGACCTTGCGGTTGATGACGCCCCAGCGCTGGAGATAGATGCCGATGAGGCGCGTGAGCTGTTCGTCGCTGAGATCCGTGTCGCCTGGGCTTTCTTCGGCAATCACTGGTGCCAGCAGCGACCAGCGGCCGGCGTCCTCGATGCCGTAGATCGCGCGGCGGCGGTCATGGCTGCCGGATCGGGGTTTGTTGGCATCCGGCGTCAATAGCGCACGCAGCCCGGTAAAGTTATCGCTGGTGACAAGCCCGGCGCTGACGAGTTCGGCCAGCGCATGTTCGACCTGTACCGCGAGCATGCCGCCGAGGCGCACGAGATCGGTGAAGAACATCGCGCCCTGTTTTTGCAGCAGGCCATGAATCAGCATCGCGCTGGATGACAGCGGCTGGCTCTTGTCTTCAGGTGCGGCGCTGGCAATTTGGGACTCCGGCGCAGGGCGCAATGTCGTTGGCAGGCGTGCGGATGGCGCGGAGCTGCGGCGAGCGGATGCGCGCGACGACAGCAGTGGGCGCAGTGCCGGCGACACGCGCTTGCCCTTGATCGGCGGTATGCCGCGCAGATCGATTGCTTGCGCTGGCGCCGCCGCTGCGGCCTCGCCGATGCGCACTATCGGTGCCGATTGCGCGTCCGACACTGCATGCACCGTCACGGTCACGGGCACGTCCTTTGCGGCCAGCGCCTGCCACAGGTCGAGGTTACGGCGCTGTACGAGGTTCAGCGGCGTGCTCTTCACCGGCCCCGATCTGGCATTGCCTTCGCGCGGCTGCAGGATGCGGCCCCAGCTGATCTGGCCGCTGATGCAGAGTTGGTCGAGCCAGGCCGGATCGTAGTTCGGCAGACGCGCCAGCAGGATGTCGCTTTCCCATGCGGTGGCCGGCGCCGTCGTGCCGTCGAGTTGCTGTAGCACACGACGCAGTGTGTCGACGTTGGCGATGCCGGGCGGACGCGGCTCCTGCGTGACCGGTTTTACTTCATGCAGGTTGAACAGGAACTGCATGTAGACCTGCAATGACACCGGCTTGATGCTCTCGCGGTGTGCGTCGATCGTGTAGCGGTGGATACGATGCAGCAGGCGGCGCTCGCACCATTCCTTGTCCTGCATGCCACTGCGCGCCGACAGTGGAGTGTAGAAACCCTGGAAGACGAAGCCCTCGGCTTCGAGCGCGCCGAGGGCAAAGGCAACATCGGAGGGCTCAGCTTCGAGCGAGCGCGCCAGTTCCTTCGCGGTGACGGGGCCGAGCCCTTCTAGGCGGCCGCGCAGCAATTCCACCAGCGCGGCTTCGGGTGTCGAGACTTCGCTCGTGATGCCCGCCGGCAAGACAAGCGCCGGCGTAAAGTGCCACTCGCTCGACAGGGTGTTGAACATTGGCTGGCGTTCCGCGGCGATCCACACGCGCACAGCGCCCCTCTTCGCGAGCGTGGCGCGGCCGGCCTTGACCAGCGCCTGGATGAACAGAGAGTGGTCGCCATCGCGATGCAGTTCGTCGTCGGTGATGAAGCCAAGCATCATCAGCGCATCGTGCAATTCGTCGGCGCTGCGGATGTAGGGCCAGGCTTCGTCGCGGACGCGTTCGATGGCGACGAGATCGAGCGCGCCGAATTCCTCCGCTTCGGCCGGATCCATCCAGCTGCGGTTGCGGATCGCAAGCGTGCGGCGTTCCTCGAACGGCGCATCGTCGAGGAAGGCGTAGGGGCGCGCATTGATGATTTCCTGCGCAAAGGGCGAGGGTTCGCGCAAATCCTTTGCGACGAGTTCGACCCTGTTGCCTTCGATCGCCTGCAGGATCTCGACGAGTTCTTCGACATCCATCGCCTCGGTCATGCAGTCGTGCACCGTTTGCTTGACGAGTGGATGCTGTGGCACTTCGCGCGGACCACTGATATTTTCCTGGCAGGCGAGTTGATCGGGGAACACTTGCGCCACGAAGTCTTCGGCGGCCATGCGCTGGAACTGCGGCGGCACGCGCTTGCCGGCGCGATTGCGCTGCACGGCCAGCGCGCGACTGGCGTTCCAGCGCCAGCGTACTTCGAACATCGGCGCGTCGAGCAGCGCCTGGCACAGGATGTCGCGCACCGATGCGCTGTTGAGATAGTGAAAGACGTCGGCCAGTTCGAAGCTGTGCACCGAGCCGAGCGAAATGACGATGCTGTCTTCGTTGGCCGCAGCCTGCAGCTCGAAGTTGAAGGTGCGGCAGAAGCACTTGCGCAAGCTCAGGCCCCAGGCCTTGTTGACGCGGTTGCCGAAGGGCGAGTGCACGACGAGGTGCATGTCGCCGACTTCGTCGAAGAAGCGCTCGAGCACGATGCATTCGCGCGTTGGCATGACACCGAGCGCGATGCTGCCGGTGTAGAGATAGGTGGCCAATTGCTCGGCGGCGCTGGCATCGAGGCCGACTTGCTCCCGCAGGTACGCCACAGCGAGGTCCAGCGTGGAAAACGACCGGCTTTGCGCCTCGGCGGCAACAGCGAGGGATGCTTGATCCGCTATGCGCGCCATCGACGCCTGTGCGGTGGAGCCCTGGTCGAAGAGCTCCTTCAGTTCGCTGCGCAGGCGCGACACCGACTCCGAGAGCTCGCGCGTACGTCCCGGGCCTTCGCCGATCCAGAACGGGATCGTCGGCGCAGCATCGCCGGCGTCGGCCACGCGTATCTTCAGTCCGTCGATGCGCAGCATGCGCCAGCTGCGGTTGCCGAGGATGAAGATGTCCCCGGGCAGCGATTCGAGCGCGAAGTCTTCGTGCAGCGAACCGACAACGATGTCTTCGGGGTCTAGCACCATCTGGTATTCGAACATGTCGGGGATGGCGCCGCCGTTCGTCAGCGCGATCAGGCGCGCGCCCTTGCGCGGCCTTACTACATGATTGATGCGGTCGAGGTGCAGCAGCGCGCCGCCACGTCCGCGGCGGGTGGTATAGCCCTCGGCGAGCATCAGCAGGATGCCATCGAACTCCTCGCGCGTGAGGTTGCGATAGACCCAGGAGCGCGCCACCCACTGCCAGATACTTTCGGTTGGCACACTGTCGTCGCCTTCTTCCACGCCGCCAAGCTCGGCGACGATCTGCTGCGCAAGGATGTCGAGCGGCTTGTCGGGAATGATGATCTGGTCGAGCTCGCCACGGCGGATGCTGTCGATCAATGCCGTGCATTCGACGAGGTCGTCGCGTGTTAGCGGGAACAGGATGCCTTTCGGAACGCCACCGACATGGTGACCGCTGCGGCCGACGCGCTGCAGGAAGGCCGCGATGCTTTTCGGCGACGCGATCTGCACGACGAGATCGACGGCGCCGATGTCGATGCCGAGCTCCATCGACGAGGTGCAGACGAGCACGCGCAGGCCGCCAGCTTTCAAACGTTGCTCCGCATCGAAGCGGTGTTCCTTGCTCATGCTGCCGTGATGCGAGCTGATGTTCTCGACACCAATGCGTTCGCCGAGCGACAGCGCGAGCCTTTCGGCGAGGCGGCGCGTGTTGACGAAGATCAGCGTCGTGCGATGCGTGTCGATGAGCTGGTTGAGCCGTTCGTACAGTTCGGTCCAGACCTCGTTGCTCATCAGCGCGGTCAAGGGCGAGCGCGGCACTTCGATACGAATATCACGCTGCTTGCGATGCCCGCTGTCGACAATGACGCAGTCGGCACGACCATCGCTGATGTTGTGCATGCCGACGAGATAGTGGGCAACCGTTTCGATCGGCTTTTGCGTAGCCGACAGGCCAATGCGCTGCAGCGCCTTGCCCGTGAGGTTTTCGAGGCGTTCGAGCGACAGCGACAGATGCGAGCCGCGCTTGCCGCCGAGCAGCGCGTGGATTTCGTCGATGATGACGGTGCGCACGTTCGACAACAGCTTGCGGCCACCCTTGCTTGTCAGCAAAAGGTACAGCGACTCCGGCGTCGTCACGAGGATGTGCGGTGCGTGCTTCAGCATGCGCTGGCGTTCCTGCGGCGTCGTGTCGCCGGTGCGCACGGCAACGCGGATGTCGACCGGCGGCAGCTTGTGCGCGTGCAATTGCTCGGCGATGCCATCGAGCGGCACGTTGAGGTTGCGCTGGATATCATTGCCCAGCGCTTTCAGCGGCGAGATATAGAGCACGGACGTGACCGGCTCCAGCGCGCCGTGCTCGAGGCCTTCCTTGACGAGGCGATCGATCTCTACATAGAAAGCAGCAAGCGTCTTGCCGCTGCCGGTCGGCGCGGCGATCAGCGTGTGCCGGCCCGCCATGATTGCCGGCCAGGCATCCTGCTGCGGCGGCGTGGGCGCGCCGAGATGCTGCGCAAACCACGTGGCAGTCGCCGGATGGAACGCTTGCAGGGCTGGATGATTGCTCATGCAGTAAGGCCCGGTCGAGGGCGAAAATAGTGGCACGAGGTGCCGGTTACAGGTGGCGCCGCAGGCCGGTCAACGTGGACGCAGGCCGTTCAATGTGACACGCAGGCTGTTCAATGTGACGCGCAAGCCGTTCAATGTGAAAAGTTTGCGGAATTCCGGAACACGACAGAGGCGCTACGGGAATTGGGGTATATTAACCGCCTCACAAGTTTCGCACCATCGCTCGCCATGCGTTTAAGCATCAAGTACAAGCTGTTTTTTGCGCTGCTGTCAGCACATTTCATCGTCCTGCTGGTGATGTACAGCGCAGTCAACTACAGTTTCAACCGCGGTTTCCTCGACTACGTCAGCCGCATCGAGCAACAACAGGTGCCTGCGCTCGTCATGGGCCTCGCCGACTTCTATCAGCGCACTGGTTCCTGGGAAGTGCTGCGCGCGGACTACACAATCTGGTCGGACCTGATCCGCGTAAGCATCGAGACTTCCGCGGATCCAGTCGAAGTCGAGCAGCGGCGCCTGCGCCAGAATCAACCGCCCTTGCGTCCGATCGATCGCCTGCCTCCGCCGAGCAGCTTTACGCCGAACGACTGGTACTACGCCTCCGAGTACAGCCCCGCGCGCCCTTACCTGCATTTGCTGGACGCACAAGAGAATGTCGTCGTCGGAACGCCCGGCGACTTCGACCGTGCGCTGGCCAACCTGAACCCGGTCGTCGTCGACGGTGAAACCGTGGGCTACCTGGCCGTGACGAATCGCCAGCAGCTCTCCTCGCAAGCCGACCAACTGTTCGCTGCCGAGCAGCGCAGCCTGTTCGTACAACTCGCCGTCATCATGTTCATGCTGTCGGCGCTGGTCTCATTCCCGACCGCGATCTACCTGACGCGCCCGCTGCGCGAAGTGGTAGCCGGTACACGCGCGCTGACGAGTGGCAAGTTCGACCTGCGCCTGCCGGTGCGCGGCAGCGACGAAATCAGCCAGCTGTCCGAAGACTTCAACACGCTGGCGCTGACGCTGGAGCAGAACAGCAAGGCGCGCAAGCAGTGGATCGCTGACATCTCCCATGAACTGCGCACGCCGCTGTCGATCCTGCAGGGCGAGCTGGAATCGGTGCAGGACGGCATCCGCCCGCTGAATACCGAGACACTGGAATCGCTGCACAGCGAGGTCGTGCACCTCAACGCGCTGGTCAACGACCTGCACGAACTATCGCTGACTGACATGGGCGCACTCGTGTATGAAAAGCGCCAGCTGAACCTCACGGACATCATTGAGCAAAGCTTCGATATGCATCAGGCGCTCGCCAAGAAGCACAACCTGCGCCTGAGCCTCAGCGTCGACACGCACGCGCCGGGCAAGGAAATGATGATGCTGGGCGACCCTAATCGCCTGCAGCAGCTGTTCGACAACCTGTTGACGAACTCGATTCGCTATACCGACGCCGGCGGCGAAGTGCGCGTACATGTCCGCGAGACCAGCAATAACTCGATGATCATCGAGTGGTTCGACTCGGCACCGGGCGTCAGCACCGAGAACCTGGGCCGGCTGTTCGATCGCCTGTATCGCGTCGACACATCGCGTAATCGCGCCAAGGGGGGCTCAGGACTTGGCCTCGCGATCTGCCAGAACATCGTGCAGGCGCATGAAGGCACGATCAGCGCCAGTGCTTCGCTGCTCGGCGGGCTCAAAGTCACGATTCACTTCCCGCGCCGCCCCAACCAGGTCGCCTGAACCCCGCTGCAGCGCAGGTTTCCCCCGCATTTTTGGGTCCAGTTGCCGTTTGCCGCGCCATGCCTGAGCCATTAGACTAGAACCAGCCTACTGTCACAGCGGCACAAACAACAAGGGGACTCATGACACAGCACATTCTGATCGTCGAAGACGAGGTCAAACTCGCGACCTTGCTGCAGGATTACCTGATTCAGAGCGGATTTGCGGCGACGATGATCCACGACGGCCTTGAAGTCGAAGCCTGGCTCGCCGCCAACCAGACCAACCTCGTGCTGCTCGACCTGATGCTGCCCGGCAAGAGCGGCGTCGAAATCTGCAAGGACATTCGCAAGCATTCAAAGCTGCCGGTGATCATGACCACGGCGAAGGTCGACGAGATCGACCGCCTGCTCGGCCTCGAACTCGGCGCCGATGACTACATTTGCAAACCCTTCAGCCCGCGCGAAGTGGTTGCGCGCGTGAAGGCAGTGCTGCGCCGTAGCGATGACAGCAACAAGCCAGCCGATCGCGGCCTGATCCTCGATACCGATACCTACAAGGCAACGATCAACGGCAATGACCTGCATCTGACGGCGGTCGAATTCCAGTTGCTGAAGGTGTTGTCGGATCAACCGGGCCGCATATTTTCGCGCAGCGTGCTCGTCGACAAGATTTACTCCGATGGCCGCGTCGTCAGCGATCGCACGATTGACAGCCACATCAAGAAACTGCGCAAGAAAATCAGTGTCCAAGTACCGGATGCCGAACTGATCCACTCCCTGTACGCAGTAGGTTATAAATTTGAATGGTAAGTAATAGCTCTCGCCTGGCCCGCGCTGTCCGCGCAATGATTTTTTCCAGCGCCTTTATCGTCGCGCCCGCTTTGCATGCTGCCGAAGAGCGCGTGTACGAGGAGCCTGCGCAGGATTTTGCCAGCTGGCTCGCCGACCTGCGTGCCGAGGCTGAACGCCGCGGCTTCAGCACGAGCACTATCGACCAGGCCTTCGCCCTGATCGAGGAGCCACTGCCGCGCGTCATCGAGCTCGACCGTAGCCAGCCGGAGTTCGTGCAGACCTTTTCGGGATACATGAACAACCGTCTCAGCGATACACGCATCGCGCGCGGCCAGCGCATGCTCGCCGAATATCGCGACCTGTTCGCCGAAGTGCAGCAAAAATACGGCGTGCAACCGCATTACCTGGTGTCGTTCTGGGCTCTCGAGAGCAACTTTGGCGATGCCACCGGCGGCTTCTCGGTGCTCAATGCACTGGCTACCCTGGCCTGGGATCCACGCCGCGCACAGATGTTCCGCGATCAGTTCATGGCGGCGCTGGCGATTATTGAAGAAGGTCACATCAGCGCTTCGGACATGACCGGCTCGTGGGCGGGCGCGATGGGCATGTGCCAGTTCATGCCGGATACCTTCCAGGCCTACGCCGTGGATGGCGATGGCGATGGCCGCATCAACATCTGGAAATCAGTGCCGGACGTCATGCACTCCGCCGCCAACTACCTGTCCCAAGCCGGCTGGAAAGGCGACGAGCGCTGGGGTCGCGAGGTGGTTCTGCCCGACAATTTCGATTTTGCGCAGGCCGGTGTCCAGACCCGCAGGACGGTAACGGAGTGGAATGCACTCGGCGTCAAACGTGTCGATGGTTCGCCGCTGGGCACTGCCGACATCGAAGGGTCGATCATCGTGCCAGCGGGCGTCGATGGTCCGGCATTCCTTGGCTACGACAACTTCCGGACAATCATGGTGTGGAATCGCTCGGCGAATTACGCGATTTCCGTTGGACACCTCGCCGACCGCTTCATGGGCGAAGGCCCCATTCGCTTCATGCCGGAAGAAGAGCGGGCGCTGACGCGCGAGGAAGTGGAAGAAATGCAGATCATCCTGAATGGACTCGGCTTCGATACAGGCATACCGGACGGTTCGGTTGGCTCCAAAACGCGCGAGGCCATCCGTGCCTTCCAGCTGAGTATGAACATGCCCGCCGACAGCTACGCGTCCTACGAACTGCTGACTACGCTGCGGGGCCTGGCTCCGGCCACTGCGAGCGAAGCGCCAGCGGTACCCCGGGCCTAGTCCCGCTTCTCTCTATAGTCGCTTCTTACCCTATATATAGTCGTATAGCGCCGGCCTACTCTGCGCCGGCGTCTTCGACCAGGCGCACGAGTTCAGTGACGCTGCTCGGGTTGCGCAACACCAGGCGTCCATCGATGAACAGCGACGGCGTCGCCCGAACACCGGCCCGTGTGCCACTGCGCTGATCGCCCAGAATCCTGTCGCGAACTTCATCGGACTCCGCATCCTGCTTCAGCCGCTCGACGTCGAGCCCGAGATTCATCGCAAAACCATCGAACAGGCTGCTCGCATCCTCCACTGTGCTCCATAGCGCCTGGTTTGCGAACAGTACGTCGTGCATCGGCCAGAAGGCATCCTGGCGCGCGGCGGCTTCGGCATAGCGCGCGGCGAGGAAGGAATGGCGATGCGTGTCGAGCGGATAATGGCGGAAGACCATGCGCGTCGTGTCACTGAGCTGTGGCCATGCGCGCGCGATCAGGGTGGTTTCCGTGAGGCAGGCGGGACACTGGAAATCGGCATAGATCGTCAGCGTATGGGCCGGATCGGTTGCCCCGCGCACATGGTCGCTCTCCGCGACCTGGCCCGGCGGAACCCCCTGCGGCGCGACGAACAGACCCTGATAAAACACGACTGCCGCCAGCAACAGCACCACGACAACACCGCCCTTCAGCAACCACGAGGTCAACTGTTCACGACGCTTGCCTGCGGCCTGCTTCTCTTCCTTGATCCTGCGTTGTTCATCTTTTTTAGACATCGTCGGCCTGCTCTTCTGGTCGTTTTCGGAATGTGCGGTCACGCCTGCCGCAGCGGGTTCCGCGCAGAATAAAGCAGCCCATCGGCAGCCACAAGGTCGGCCGGGACAGCAGATTCAGAGGTTTTCCTGTGCAAGTAATGTGGAACTTCCAATCCGGCTTCGCTCCGCGCTATGGGAGGGTCAGGCGAATTTTAGTAGTATTGGTCGGTACCAGGGTTCAATCGTGGTTAAGGTTGCAGAGCTCACAATAAACCAAAGACAATTGGCACCATGCCTGGACTTCACTTCTGCATCGGCGGTAGCGATTGTTAGTCGAAACCGAGGACGCAGCTTAAAACCATATCTAAAACAGCACGACCACCACCTTCGCACGATCGCTATTTTTCAGAGGAGTTACTTATGTTCGCCCGCTTGTTGATGTTTTTCGCAGCTCTCGGCCTGTCCGCCACACTGGTGGCACAGACCGGTCATCCCGCCAAGGGTTCCTGGTCAGGTCAGCTGAGCTCCGGCTCGGAAAGTACGAGGATCCGTCTGTTGATCGACGATCACAATGGCGAGTTGATGGGCGCGGTGAATCCGGGTCGCAATGCATCCGAGATGAAGTCCGCCGTACTGGATGCCACTGACTGGAACCTGAAGATCGAAGCGACGACGCCAGAAGGCGAACTCGTACTCGACGGCAAGCTAAGCAACCTTGGCTCCTGGACCAACCGCAAATATATCGGCAACTATACCCTCGGCAGCGAGAGCGGTACTTTCGAAATCACGCTGAATTAATTTTTCAAAACACTCACACCACCTATCGCCCGCTCACCCGGGTACCTGGAGAAAATCATGAACACCAAACTGATTGCACTCGCTGCATTCGTGCTGGGCGCCTCCGCTTCCGCGCAGGTGCTGGCCCATCACTCGTTCGCCGCTGAGTTCGACGGCAACGCAAAAATCAGCGTGCATGGCGTCGTCACCAAAGTCGACTGGACCAACCCGCACACCTACATCTACGTCGAAGCCGAGAATGAAGCCGGTGACGTCGAAGAATGGGCGCTTGAAATGGGCAGCCCGAACGGCCTGATGCGTCGCGGCTGGACACGCAACACGCTGGAAATCGGCACCGAAGTCATCATCGAAGGCACCCGCGCACGCGATGGCAGCCTCAAAGGTAACGCGCAGACCGTGATCCTGGCTGAAAACTGCCAGCGCATGTTCGCCGGCACGAGCCAGCGCGACTTCGTCGAAGACGAAAGCGCCGGCGTTGAAGGTTGCACGCCGCAAGGCTAAGTCCCACAAGCAAATTACGAGGGGTAAACACATAATGAATCGCAAACAAACGCTGCTCGCGCTCGCTGTATTCGGCGCATTGCAGTCTGCTACTGTCATCGCACAACCGCCGGGCGGCGCGGACCAACCACGTACGCCGGCACCACGTCTTGAAGACGGCAACGTCGACCTCGGCGGCAATGGTGTCTGGAACTTGCCATGGGTTACCGACTTCGCTGTCCGCATGCCGAATTACAAGGAAGGCGACCAGCCGCCGATGCTGCCGTGGACCAAAGCCATGTGGCAGTACAACAAGGACAACAACGTCAAATACGATCCGGAAGGTTTCTGTCTGCCACCGGGCGGCCCGCGTTCGATGGGCACGCCCTACCCGGCTGAAATCATCCAGGACCGCGACCGCATCGTCATCATCTTCGAAGGTGGCGGACACGTGTGGCGCGAGATCCACATGGATGGTCGTGCACATCCGGAAGGCGACGAGCTGAACCCGACCTACTTCGGCCACTCCGTTGGTCACTGGGAAGGCGATACGCTGGTTGTCGACACGGTTGGCTACAACGAAAAAACCTGGCTCGACTTCGGTGGCTACATGCACAGCGACCAGCTGCACACCGTCGAGCGTTTCAGCCGTCCGTTCAAGGAAGTGCTGCACTACGAATCCGTCATCGACGATCCGGGTGCGTACAGCCAGCCCTGGACAGTGGCCTGGGACATCAACTGGACCGACCAGCAGGAACTGCAGGACTACATCTGCCAGGAGAACAACAAGTTCTTGCTGGATATGCACGATGATCTGGACAGGCCCTTCTTCGAGAAGAGCGAAGGTCTTTGATCTTCTGATCAGCAACGTTACTAAAAAAGCCCGGTATTCCGGGCTTTTTTTATGCGCTTCCGAAAATTTTTAGTCGTCTTCCGAAACGGGCCGCGGGCTTGTTTTGCGATGACTGCCTAGTGCACAAGGCTCGAGCCGGTGCTGCCTCCGGGGGGACGCTCCATGCCGGGGCGCCGCGTCACTGCATGCGGAAGGCCGCGAAGCAGCGAGCGGCGGCCAGCGGACGTGTCCGCTGGCATGAAGCGCTGCGCACTTCACCCGGCTCGCACGAATCGCGGCGGCATCCGCTTGGGATCCCCCCGCAGGCAGCACCGG
>JBEGWB010000180.1:0-3061 GCA_041178065.1 Pseudomonadota bacterium
CACGACACTTGCTGTCGTTTCCGGCGCATTCGGCGCGGGCTTTTCGGCGACGGTCGCGCTCGTACTCGGTTTCGCCAACCTGCTAGCCGACGGCTTCAGCATGGCGGTCAGCAACTACGAAGCCATTCGGGCCCGGCAGGAATTCGCCGCCAGTGTGCGCAAGACGGAGCACGAACATATCGACAAGGTGCCCGCGGGCGAGCGCGAAGAACTACGGCAGATCTTCCGCCGCAAGGGCTTTTCCGGCGTCGTGCTGGAGTCCATCGTCGCCACGCTTAGCAGCGACAAAAAACTGTGGGTCGAAACGATGCTGACCGAAGAACATGGTATTGCGCGCGGCGCGCTGTCGCCGTATCGCTCCGGCGCGATGACCTTTGCCGCCTTCGTTCTCGTGGGCTCGGTGCCGCTGGTTCCCTTGCTGATACCCGCGCTGGAAACGCAGATGCAATTCCTCGTGAGCGCAACCTTGTCGGCCCTGATGTTCTTTCTCATCGGATCGCTGAAGAGTCTTGTGTTCGCCAGGCCCATGCTGCGCTCCGGCTTGTATACATTGCTGACCGGCTCTGCCGCGGCAGGGCTCGCATTCCTTACCGGCTACGTCCTGCGCACAGTGATAGGCATTGACGTAGCCTGACGCACGCCATACGGCACTACGCCCCTTAGCCGGCACACGACTACACTGAAGGAAACTCCGCGATGCTGCACCGCACCGAACTCCATTTCTCCCATCGCAGCGGATGGCTGCGCGCAGCCGTGCTGGGCGCCAATGACGGCATTGTCTCCACCGCCAGCCTGATCCTCGGCGTCGCCGCCGCCGAGGTGGCACGTGGCGATATGCTGCTGGCTGGCATGGCTGGACTCGTTGCGGGCGCCATGTCGATGGCTGCCGGGGAATACATATCCGTGAGTACGCAAGCCGATACGGAATCGGCCGACCTGCTGCGCGAGACGCAGGAACTGCAGGACAACAATGACTTCGAACACGAAGAACTGGCTGCGATATATGTCGGCAGAGGCCTGTCGCCGCAACTGGCAAAACAAGTGGCTGGCCAGTTGATGGCGCATGATGCGCTAGGCGCCCATGCACGCGATGAACTCGGCCTTTCTGAAATCCACGCAGCGCGGCCGCTGCAGGCAGCCCTCGCTTCCGCCATGACCTTTGCGACTGGCGCCGCGCTGCCACTGCTGATTGCCGCACTTGCCCCGCTCACGTTGTTTGTACCGCTTGTCGCCGGCGGTTCGCTGCTGACGCTCGCGGTGCTCGGTGCGCTTGCCGCGCGCGCCGGCGGCGCCGCGCCTGTGAAAGGCATGCTGCGCGTCACCCTGTGGGGCGCGCTCGCGATGGCCGCCACCGCCGGGATCGGCGCCGTGTTCGGCACCGTCGTGTAAGTACATAAATCCAAACCTTTCGACTGCAAGATCGATGGCATTGGTGCCATGAAACTGACATCGGAACTCGTCAGGAAAGCCACTTGACGCCACTTGCCCCACGGTTGCCTGCCTCCCTCCTCCGGTGTTAAGGTGCGCCCCGTCCTAAGGGGTGGACTTCCACGCGATACTTATTCGTCGGCGGTCCTGAGATCACACCCTTTGAACCTGACCCAGTTAATACTGGCGTAGGAATAGGTGCTTTTTATCCAGCCGGCAAGATTAGCTGTCACTCCATGGCAGCAGGTTCTCCGGGCGCACTGCAGCTAGCTCGCAGCGTGTTCCGCAGTACCCTTTCCAGCAACGGATTCGTACTTTTCTCCGTCGTACTAACTGTGTTGTTTAACCTTTTAGTCAGTGGAGAAAGGCATGAACCGACACAGTTCCCGCAACCATCTTACCTGCAGTACCTTTACCTTCAGCACACTTGCGCTCGCGCTCGCCGTAGCAACGCGCGCCTACGCGCAAGCACCCCCGCCCATCGAAGAGATCGTCGTTACCGCCGACTTCCGCGCGGCGACGCTGAACACCATCCCCACGAGCATCAGCGTGCTCGATGCGACGCTGATGCAGCGCAAGAACGCGCTGCATCTCGAGGATGTGCTGCTGAACGCGCCGAACGTCAACCTTGCATCCGGCGCCTCGCGCGCGCGCTTCTTCCAGTTACGCGGTATTGGTGAGACCGGCCAGTTCACCGAGCCATTGAATCCTTCAGTTGGCCTGCTGATCGACGGCGTGGATTTTTCCGGCGTTGGCGGCGCCGCGATGTTGTATGACATGGAGCAGGTCGAAGTGCTGATGGGCCCACAGGGCACGCGCTATGGCTCAAACGCGCTCGCCGGGCTGATCAACCTGCAGAGCCGCGCGCCAAGTGAACAGTTCACGTATGGTGCCCAGGTGCAGGGCGAGAATTATGCAGGCCGCGGCCTCGCCGGCTACGTGTCCGGTCCACTCGGCGCCAGCGCCGCGTATCGCCTGTCGGCGCAGACCCTCGACAGCGACGGCTTCAGCAACAACCTCTTCCTCGGCAGGCCAACCAATTTCCGGGATGAACATACGCTACGCGGTAAGCTGCGCTTCAGGCTCGCCAACGACATCACCCTCGACGCAAGCGCGGCGCTCGTCGACATCGACAACGGTTACGATGCCTTCTCGCTCGACAATAGTCGCGACACGCTCTCCGACAATCCGGGCTTTGACACCCAGGCGGCAACATTCGGCAGCCTGCGTCTACAGGTTGAAAGCTTCGATGCGTTTACGCTCGAAGCGCTCGCCGGCTACGCGCGCTCGGAAACCGGCTACGGTTACGATGAGGACTGGGTGCATGCCGGTTTCCATCCCGCGGAATACCAGTCCACCGATGAATTCGCGCGCGACCGCGATGCGCTCAATGCCGAGCTACGCCTGCTGTCGACAGATGCGGGCGCGCTATTCGACGGCAGGACAGCGTGGATCGCCGGTATCTATTTGCTCGACCAGGAAGTCGGCCTGACGCGCAAGTACACCTATCTGCCTGCCGATTTCCACAGTGCACACGCGGTCGAGCGCACGGCGCTGTACGCCGACACCACGACGCAGCTGAATGCGCGCTGGTCCCTCGATGCCGGCCTGCGCGGCGAAGTCTTCGACTCCA
>JBEGWB010000181.1:0-19073 GCA_041178065.1 Pseudomonadota bacterium
CGTCCGCGTCATGGGAGAGGTCACGCAGGAAATGCTGGAGGCTATGAAGCGTGGTGTCATGCTCGAAGACGGCATGGCCAGCTTCACGGGCATCAAGCGCGCAGGTGGAGAGGGCGTCAACCAGTGGTATCACGTCGTGCTGATGGAGGGGCGTAATCGGGAAGTGCGGCGCCTGTGGGAATCTCAGGGCCTGAAAGTCAGCCGTCTGAAGCGAGTCCGCTACGGCAACATCATCGTTCCGAGTTTCGTCCGTGCCGGCAAGTTCGTCGAACTGCCTGCTGCCGACACCAAGGCGCTTTACCAGGCAGCTGGCATGCGCTGGAAAGCGCCGTCAAAGCCACTGGATCTGAAAACGCGTTACGAAGCGAAGCGGCGCGGCGACAAACGTATTGCGCCGCCGAAGGACAAACGCAGCGGAACGGCAACGCCGCGCCCTGCGCGTGCCGAAGGAACCGTGTGGCCTTCTCCGATGAAGGGGCGGCGGTGAGTTATTGCGCGTCGAAGCGCTTGCCACTCTCGTGCAGACTGTCATCACCCATCAAGTAGAGATATAGCGGCATCAATGAGCCTGCCTGCGTCACGGTAGTTGGATCTTCGGCTGGGAAGATAACCTTGCGCAACGCGGTGGCGCAGGGGCCAGGATTCAACGAGTTCACGCGAATCCGCGACGTCGTGACGAGCTCGTCATGAAAAATCTCCATCAAGGTTTCGACGCCGTGCTTGGACACGGCGTAAGGTCCCCAGTAGGCGCGTGTCTCGCGGCCGGCGCGTGACGAGGTAAAAATCACGGATGCATTAGGTGCCTGCTGCAATATCGGCAGACAGGCTCGCGTCAGCGCGAAGCCGGCGGTCAGGTTTACCTGCAACAACTTCGTCCACGAACTGAGTGTGACGAACTGCAGCGGCAGCGTGGGTGCGGATACGGCAGCGTTATGCAAAAGGCCATCCAGCTTGCCGAACTCTGTCGCGATGATATCGGCGACTTCCTGGTATTGATGTTCAGCGGCTGTTTCAAGATCGAGCGTCATCAGAGCTGGCGTCGGGCCGCCGGCTGCATCAATCGCGTCGTATGTCTGCTCCAGTTTCTCAAGCGTCCGGCCAAGCAGCAGCACATTTGCTCCATGCCGGGCGTAGCTCAGGGCTGCGGCTCGGCCAAGGCCTGAACCTGCACCGGTAACAAGAATTGTTTTGCCCGCTAACAGATCCGGGCGGGCTTCGTACCTGAACATGGTCATTTTCCGTATTGTGCGATCTGCGACAGCAGCAGGCGCGGAGTATCCGCGATGAAGTGTGCGCCCCATTTGCTGATATGCAGTTCATCCGGCAGGTATCCCCAGCTAACCGCGACGGCAGGCATGCCTGCATTGCGCGCGGCTTCGATGTCGCGTGGATGGTCGCCTACGTAGAGGACATTGGCAGGCGGCTGTTTCAAAGCTGTGCAAGCAAGTAGCAAACCTGCAGGATCGGGCTTGCCTTTGCTGCCGGGATCGTCGGGACACACCAGCGTCGAGCAGGTAGACAAGGATTGGAATTGCTTCAGTAAGGGCTCGCTGAAACGACGGGCCTTGTTCGTCATGATGCCCCAGGGCAGCCCCTGCTCGCGCAGCGCGCTCAGCGCGAAGTCGATGTCCTTAAACAGGGCGGCGCGTGTCTGCGGAATCTGCTGGCTGTAGCGTTCGAGAAAGTCCTTCAGCAATTCCTGTGCGCTTGGGTGGTCCTCGGCGATGTTGAAGCCTTGTCGTACGACAGATAGTGCCCCCGCTGAGACGAATTTTCGCACGAGCGCGCTATCGACTGCCTCGTGGCCATGCTTACCCAGCATGTCGTTGAGAATTGCCGTGAAGTCCGGCTCAGTATCGAGAAGCGTGCCATCGAGGTCGAACAGTACTGCCTTGATCAAGGGAGGTATCTCCTCAACTTGCGCGCGCGGGTTTTTGGAAATGCATGAGATAGTTCACATCGACGTCGCTCCCGAGACTATACGTGCGCGACAGAAGGTTGTACGTCATGCCCTTGATCTCGCCCTGCGTGAATCCCGCGTGCCGCGCCCACGAAGCAAGCTCGGATGGGCGAACGAATTTTGCGTAATCGTGGGTGCCCCGCGGCAACAGGCGCAGGATGTACTCCGCTCCGACGACGGCGAACAGCCAGGACTTGGGATTGCGGTTGATCGTCGACACAAACAGATCGCCGCCCGGTTTCAGCAGCGCAAAGCATGAGCTGACGATGGCAGCAGGATCAGGCACATGCTCCAGCATCTCCATGCAGGTGACGACATCGAAACGCTCGGGGTAGCGTTCTGCATAGATGCTTGCTTCAGCTTTCTCGTAATGCACGTCAAGCTTGCTTTCGAACAGATGCAGCCGCGCCACCGCAAGTGGCGCTTCGCCCATGTCGATGCCGGTCACCTTTGCCCCACGACGCGCCAGTGCTTCACTCAGAATGCCGCCGCCACAGCCAATATCGAGTACCTGCTTGTCGACAACCTGTACCTTGCTGTCAATAAAACCGCAGCGCAACGGATTGATATCGTGCAGCGGTTTGAATTCACTGTTCCTGTCCCACCAGCGGCTGGCGAGCTTCTCAAACTTGGCGATCTCGCCGGCGTCAACGTTGGCTTTCGTAGGTTGTACAGTCATTACGCCAGTTCTCCTCTGATTTGTTTGCCCCAGCGCCGTGCGCTTTCAAGCACCTGGGCTTGATCGATGCGAGTCAGACGACCATTCGCTACGAGCAGCTGGCCCTGCACCCATGTGTGCGTAACCTGGCTGGCTTGCGCGCTGTACGCCAGCGCGGATACAGGATCGTATACAGGCTGGGTATTGGGATGGTCGAGGTCGACTGCAATCATGTCGGCGAGCTTGCCAGTCTCGAGGCTGCCGATCTTTTCGTCGAGTCCCAGCGCACGCGCTCCATTCAGCGTGGCCATCTGCAATGCCGTCAGCGCTGGAACCGCCGCAGCGTCGCCGCTGACATTCTTTGCCAGCAACGCGCACAGTCGTAGTTCGCTGAACATATCGAGCCGATTGTTCGACGCGCTGCTGTCCGTCCCAAGCGCGACGTTGACGCCGGCTGCCAGCAGATCACGGGTGCGGCAAAAACCACTGGCAAGTTTCAGGTTGGACGAAGGGCAATGCACGACATGCACGCCATTTGCCGCGAGCAGACCGATCTCGTCGTCGTTCAGTTGTGTCATGTGCACGCACTGGAGGCGCGGGCTTAGCAGTTCGAGCTGATGCAGTCGCGCCAGGGGCCGCTGGCCCGTGGTGCGCACCGCATCCTCGATCTCCTGCGCGTTTTCATGCAGGTGGATATGGATGCTGGCGTCGAGTTCCTCAGCCAGTGTTGCCACCCGGCGCAGGGGCCCGTCGGATACCGTGTATGGCGCGTGCGGACCAAAAGTGATGTTGATCAGATCGCTGTTGCGATAGCGGTCACGCAGCTCGGTCGCCTTGTTGATGTATTCGTCTGCATCGCGGGCCCAGGCCGTCGGAAAGTCGAACACGGGACACGCAAGCTGCGCGCGAATGCCTGTTTCTGTTGCGACGGCAGCGACCTGGTCCGGAAAGAAATACATGTCAGTGAAGCACGTTGTACCGCTCAGCAACATTTCCGCGATGGCGAGGCGCGCGCCATCGGCGACGTAGCCTTCACCAAGCACGCGCGCTTCGGCGGGCCAGATCAATTGTTCCAGCCAGGGCTGCAGCGGCACATCGTCGGCGTATCCACGCAGCAGGCTCATTGGCGCGTGGCAGTGCGCGTTGATCAGCCCCGGCATCACGACATGCGAATCGAGTTGGAATTCATGCGTGGCACGGAAGCAGGCTGCAATTTCCGCCGTCGGCCCGAGCGCGTGTATACGGCCGGCCACGACTGCAAGGCTGTGATGGTCCAGCACCTGGCTGGCGCCGTGGCTTGGCGTACTCATCGGGATGACCCAACGTGCATGGATCAGAGCGTCTACGACTGTTGGGAATTCGACGCTTGCGGCAGAGGTCATGAGTGGTCAGGCAGGTGGCAAACGAGGGCGGCGAGTATACCGATTCCATTCTCAAACCTGTACCGCCGCGAAGCCTGACAGGGGAAGTCGAAGGACGTGAAAAAAGGGTCCAGACAAAGCCTCGAAATGGGGGCATTTTCATTGTCAGTATAGATGGGCTCTGTGCTACAATCGGTCCGTTATTTGGAGCCAAAAAAAGCATTTAGCAATCAAGTAGTTATAGGGGATGCGGCGGCGCCAAACCGAGTCTGGATCAGGCGCCAAAAACCGGTCGATCAAAAGCCGGATGAGTAACGCAGAAAAACGGTCCGCCTCAGGGCAGGGACCGCGTGAAAAAGCCGGTTCCGAAGCTTGCTTCAACACAGTCAGAATTGGTTTGGAAGGGGTTGATGTTGGCTGCGAGGCTGGCTGAAAACGAATCAAAATCCGCTCCAACGCGGATTCACTAGCGGAAATCAAGAAGTAGCGCGCATGGCAGAAAACCAGGAACAGATCCAACCCGTCACCATCGAAAGCGAAATGCGGCAGTCGTACCTCGATTACGCAATGAGCGTGATCATCGGCAGGGCGCTTCCTGATGTCCGCGACGGGCTCAAACCGGTGCACCGCCGCGTGCTATTCGCGATGAGTGAGCTGTCAAACGACTGGAACAAACCCTATAAAAAGTCTGCGCGTGTCGTCGGCGACGTCATCGGTAAATACCACCCGCACGGCGACTCCGCCGTTTACGAAACCATCGTGCGCATGGCTCAGGATTTCTCGTTACGCTATCCGCTTGTCGATGGACAGGGCAACTTTGGTTCGGTCGACGGAGATGCTGCCGCGGCAATGCGTTATACCGAAATTCGTATGGAGAAGCTGGCGCACGAGCTGCTGGCTGACCTCGACAAGGAAACAGTCGACTTTTCGCCCAATTACGATGGCACCGAACAAATTCCCGATGTAATGCCTACGCGGGTGCCCAACCTTCTGGTCAACGGTTCATCGGGCATCGCGGTTGGCATGGCGACGAACATACCGCCACACAACATGCGTGAGGTTGTTAAAGCCTGTTTGCATGTCATGGAACAGCCGGAAGCAACCGTCGATGAACTCATGGAGTTCATCCATGGGCCCGACTTCCCCACCGCGGGCATCATCAACGGCCGCGCCGGAATCGTGCAGGCTTACCGTACTGGTCGCGGCAAGATCTATATTCGCGCGCGGACCTTTATCGAAGAGGACGACCGAAGCGGTAAGCAAACGATCATCGTCTCCGAGCTTCCTTACCAGGTAAACAAGGCACGTCTGATTGAACGCATCGCCGAGCTGGTAAAAGAGAAAAAGGTTGAGGGAATCACCGAGCTGCGCGACGAGTCCGACAAGGACGGCATGCGCATCGTCATCGAGCTTCGCAAGGGTGAAGTTGCCGACGTGTTGCTCAACAATCTCTATGCGCAAACCCAGATGCAGGTCGTGTTTGGCATCAACATGGTTGCGCTGCTGAACGGTCAGCCGAAATGTCTGAACTTGCGCGAGATGCTCGATGCCTTCATCGACCACCGCCGGGAAGTCGTCACGCGACGCACCGTGTATCTGCTGCGCAAGGCACGTGAAAAAGGCCACATTCTTGAAGGTTTGGCGGTGGCGCTCGCAAACATCGATGAGGTGATCGAGCTGATCAGGACCTCGCCCAGCGCAAATGAAGCCAAAGACAAGCTGATCGCGCGCGCGTGGCAGTCCGGCAGTGTGCGGGCGATGCTGGCGGTTGCCGGCCCCGAGTGCTGTCGTCCTGGCGATCTGCCCGAACAATACGGCCTGCGTGACGACGGCTACTGGCTATCGCCCGAGCAGGCACAGGCCATTCTCGAACTGCGTTTACATCGCCTGACCGGGCTCGAGCAAGGCAAACTGATTGGTGACTATGAAGAGCTGATCAGGCAAATCGCTGGATACCTGGAGATTCTCGCGAACAGTGTGCGGTTGATGGAAGTGATCAAAGGAGAGCTCGAAGAGATCTACAACGACTATGGTGACGAGCGCCGCACCGAGATTCTGGCCTCGCAGCTCGATCTGACGACTGAAGACCTGATCACCGAGGAAGACCGCGTCGTGACGATATCGCAAGGCGGTTATGCGAAGAGCCAGCCACTTTCCGATTATCAGGCCCAGCGCCGGGGTGGTATGGGCAAGGCCGCGGCATCCGTCAAGGATGAGGATTATGTCGAACATTTACTCGTGGCGAGCAGCCACGACACGCTGCTGTGTTTCAGTAGCCTCGGCAAGGTGTACTGGGTCAAGGTCTACCAGATCCCGCTCGCGAGCCGCATTTCGCGCGGTAAGCCGATCGTCAACATCCTCGATCTCGAGGAAGGCGAGCGCATCACGAGCCTGCTGCCTGTGCGCGAATACAAGGATAACGAGTTCATCTTCATGGCCACCGCAAGCGGCACTGTGAAGAAGACGCCGCTGACCGCATTCTCGAACCAACGGAGCGTGGGCTTGCGTGCCATCGAACTCGACGAAGGCGATGCCCTCGTCAAAACTGCAATTACCGACGGCACCTGCGACGTGGTGCTGTACAGCAGCTCGGGCAAGGCTATCCGTTTCAATGAGCGCAGCGTGCGGCCGATGGGACGTACCGCTCGCGGTGTGCGTGGCATACGCCTGCAGAGCGGCCAGCGCATTGTGGCAATGCTGATACCGCTTGCGGGAGGCCAGATACTGGCAGTGAGTGAAAATGGTTACGGCAAACGCACTGTCGTCGGTGAGTTTCCGGTGAAAGGCCGTGGTGGCCAGGGAGTCATCGGTATCCAGGCCAGTGAGCGCAATGGCGCAATCGTCGGTGCCGTGCAGGTGTTCGATGGCGACGAGATCATGCTGATCAGCGACAAAGGCACCCTGGTGCGTACCCGTGTCGACGAAATCTCCGTGCAGGGACGTAACACGCAGGGTGTGCGCCTTATCAAATTGAAGGAAGGCGAGACACTGGTTGGTGTCGAGCGCGTCGAGGAGCCTGAGGAGGGCGCTTTGACGCCGGCTACGCGCCAGCTCGATCTCGGCGTGAGTGCCGACGATCCTGCCGAGGCAGACGAGCAGGTCGACGAAGGCCGCGACGCTGACGGCGCCGATGACAGCGATGGCGGTGATGAGGAATAAGTTGCCGCGGGACGCGAAGGTCGCTTATCTCGGTCCTGCCGGTACCTACAGCCACGCTGCGGCCTTACAGTGGTTTGGTCGCGACGCACAATGGCTGCCAGTCGCCGACATCCCGGAGGTTTTCGCGGCTGTGGAAAGCGGCAAAGCTGCCTACGGTGTCGTGCCAGTTGAGAATTCCAGCGAAGGTTCCGTGATACCGACGCTGGACGCCTTCAATACCTCCTCCGTACGCATCAATGGTGAATTGCTGCTGCGTATTCGCCAGTGTCTGCTCGCGGCACCAGGTAGCCTCGCCGCGGAAATTACGAAAGTTGTCTCGCATCAACAGTCGCTGGGTCAGTGCCGGCAATGGCTTGTCACTAACCTGCCCGGTATCGAAAAGGTTTCTGTCAGCAGCAATGCCGAAGCGGCGCGCCTCGCGGCACAGCAGCGCGGGATAGCGGCTATCGCTGGTAAAACTGCGGCGGAACTCTACGGCTTGCAGGTGCTCGCCGAGGGCATCGAGGATAGCGTCGACAATACGACGCGCTTCGTACTGCTGAGTCGCGATCAGACCACCGACAGCACCGGACACGACAAGACCTCGATCATCATCTCTGCGCATAACGAGCCCGGTACCTTGTTTCGCGCGCTCGAGCCATTTCATCGCTTTGGCGTAAACCTCACGAAGCTCGAATCACGGCCATCGCGCAAATCAGCCTGGTCTTATTCGTTTTATGTGGACTTCGACGGACATGTCGCCGACGCCAGGATTCAGTCGGCACTGCAGGAGCTGAGGCAGCACGCACTGGACATAAAAATGCTGGGTTCTTACCCCGCCGCGAGTTCAACATGACACAGCAGTTTGCCGGAAAGAAAATTGTCATTGTGGGCCTCGGGCTTATTGGCGGCTCGCTTGCGCGCGCGCTTGTCGCCGCTGGTTGCGACTGCGAAATAGTGGCCGTCGGCCGGAATAGCGCCGTGCTCGAGCAAGCGATTTCTGACGGCAGCATCACTGGCTTCACTACCGACATACAGACCGCCTGTGCCGACGCCGACATCATTGTTGTCGCCGTGCCGGTTCTGTCTCTGCGTGAAGCCTTTGGTGAAATCGCGCCTGTCTTGCAAGACCACACGATTCTAACTGACGTTGCCAGCGTGAAGCATTCAGTGGTTGCCGCAGCGCGCGATGCCTTTGGCAAGATTCCGCCGAACCTCGTGCCCGGTCATCCGATTGCGGGATCGGAGCAGAGCGGATACATGGCTGCGAAGCCCGATCTGTTTCAGGGCCGCAAGGTCATCCTGACGCCGCTTTCGGAGACTGCACCCGACGCACTGGCGACTGTCACCGCGATGTGGCAGTTGACTGGCGCCGACGTGCTGCAAATGGACGTCACACATCATGACGAAGTGCTCGCCGCGACGAGTCACCTGCCGCACTTGCTTGCATTCGCGCTTGTCGACACCTTGTCGCAGCAGGGCGAGCGTGAGGAAATCTTTCGCTATGCAGCGGGCGGCTTCCGCGATTTCACACGCATCGCATCCAGCGACCCCGTGATGTGGCGCGACATCTTCGTTGCAAACGGTAAAGCAACCGTCAACGTGCTCGACGAATATGTGGCAGACCTGCAGCTCCTGCGCAAGGCCTTGCTATCCGGTGATGCCGACGTGCTCTTCACGATCCTCAAGCGCGCGAAGCAATCGCGCGATGCGTTTCTGGCGCTGAGCGGCGGCAAGAGCGCGCATAAAAAATCCGACTGAAGTAACATTTGTACGTTACGACCCGCCTCCCAATACGGTAAGCCAATGAGCAGTAATGCCAAAGAACTTCACGACCTCGTCTATAAGGTACAGCCGGGCGGCACCTTGCAAGGCGATATTCGCGTCCCCGGCGACAAATCCATTTCGCACCGTTCGATCATGCTGGGATCGCTGGCTGACGGCGTTACTACCGTTGACGGCTTTCTCGAAGGCGAGGACGCTCTCGCGACACTGCAGGCCTTCCGCGATATGGGCGTGCGAATAGACGGCCCTGCGAAGGGTAAGGTCACGATCCACGGGGTCGGCGTGCGCGGGCTCAAGGAGCCGAAAAAGGCTTTGTACTGCGGCAATTCAGGTACGTCGATGCGTTTGTTATCGGGCCTTCTGGCCGGACAGAGTTTTCCATCGGTGCTTACAGGGGATAGTTCGCTTTCGAAACGTCCGATGAAGCGCGTGGCAGAACCGCTGAAGAAGATGGGCGCGGATATCATGCTCCAGGAAGGTGGCGTCTCGCCGATACATATCAAACCGGCGCGCTTGCGCCCGATTGACTATGCAATGTCGGTCGCCAGTGCGCAGGTCAAGTCATGCCTGATCCTGGCATCGCTGTATGTTGAGGGAACCTCGCGCATCACTGAACCAGCACCGTGTCGCGATCATACGGAACGCATGCTGCGCGGTTTCGGCTATCCGTTGCAGGTAGACGGCAATTCCGTAAGCGTCACCGGCGGCGGCCATCTGAAAGCCATGCACATCGATGTACCTGCGGACATTTCGTCGGCGGCGTTCTTTCTCGTCGGTGCCAGCATCTGTCCCGGTGCCGATCTGGTACTGCGACATGTCGGTATCAACCCGACGCGCGTCGGCGTCATCAACATCCTGCGCCAGATGGGCGCCAGCCTCGAATTCCTGCGCGAGTACGAAGCGGGCGGCGAACCCGTGGCGGACATTCGCGTGCGCTATGCGCCCTTGAAGGGCATCTGTATTCCGGAAGACCAGGTGCCGCTGGCGATCGACGAATTTCCCGCATTGTTCATTGCCGCTGCGTGCGCTGACGGCGATACGGTGTTGTCAGGCGCAGAAGAGCTGCGCGTCAAGGAGAGCGACCGTATCCAGACGATGGCGGATGGCCTGACGGTCCTGGGCGTCAGCCATAGCGTCAAAGCCGATGGCATCGTTATTACCGGCAAGGGGGCAGGGGGCGCCCTTGGCAGCGGGACCATCACCAGCCACGGCGATCATCGCATCGCGATGTCGTTCACGATGGCGTCCCTGAGGGCAACTGGGCCCATCGAGATACTCGATTGCAACAATGTGGCGACCTCGTTCCCGGGCTTTGCTGAACTCGTACTTGGCTGTGGTATTCGTTTGCACGAAGCCCGCCAACCCAGCTAGCAGGGGATCCGGTATTTTGGATACCAGCGTCCCGGTCATTACGATTGATGGTCCAAGCGGAACCGGCAAGGGCACGCTGGCTTACACGCTCGCCCAGTATTTGCGGTGGCATCTGCTGGACAGCGGTGCTTTATACCGGATTGTCGCCGTTGGTACGGAGGCACGAGGTATAGACCCCGCCGACGTCGAGCCGATTTGCCACTTCGCCAGCGCCATGACCGTCAGCTTTTCCACCCGTTTTCCCGGTTCCATCCTGCTCAACGGCGAGGAAATCTCTAGTCTTGTTCGCCTGGAAGAGAGTGGGGCGAAGGCTTCTGTCGTTGCCGCAATCCCCGCTTTGCGGGCTACGCTTATGCAGCGCCAGCATGCATTCCGGGTTGCGCCCGGCCTAGTTGCTGACGGGCGGGACATGGGGACTGTTGTATTTCCCGATGCCCTCATCAAATTCTTTCTGACGGCCAGTGCTGAAGTGCGGGCCGAGAGGCGCTATAAGCAGTTGATAAATAAGGGGGTTGATGTTAACCTGCGCGCCCTTTTGCTAGACATCCAGGTGCGCGACGAGCGGGATTCGAAACGCCCCGTGGCGCCGCTGGTTCCGGCAAAGGACGCCATCCTGATTGACACCAGCAGGATGGACGCGAACGCAGTGTTCGCGTTGGTACTGCGTGAAGTAGACAAGGCGCTCGCATTGCCCTGATCCTCACTGGAGCAGGCCTGCCGGCTCCACCTCTCCGCGAAGCTCACCATTAGGTTCATGCCCCTCCGGCCAGTTCCCGGGTGGGCCTCATTCATCAGACTCGTATTGGCTGGAATACAGATTGCGCTCCATCGCCAGCGTTGCGATGGAGATGCATCAGGAAAATCTATGAGCGAAAGCACCAACATCAGTAGCAATAGCGCAGGTATGGAAAGTTTTGCAGATCTGTTTGCTGCAAGCCTGCAACACCTCGACATGCAGAACGGCTCTATCGTGACCGGTACGATCACCGCAATCGACAGCGATTGGGTGACGGTAGACGCCGGTTTGAAATCGGAAGGCATGATCGAGAAGAAGGAATTCCTCAATGACAAAGGCGAGTTCACGCTGAATGTCGGCGACAAAGTCAAAGTGTCGCTCGACGCAGTCGAAGACGGCTATGGCGAAACCCGCCTGTCGCGTGAAAAAGCCAAGCGTGCCGAAACCTGGCTGGTACTGGAAGAAGCCTTCGAAAAAGGCTCGCCCGTCATTGGTGTCATCAACGGCAAAGTGAAAGGCGGCTTCACCGTTGACGTCAACACCATCCGCGCATTCTTGCCCGGTTCGCTGGTAGACGTGCGTCCGATCCGCGACACCACGCATCTCGAAGGCAAGGAACTTGAATTCAAACTGATCAAGCTCGACCAGAAGCGCAACAACGTCGTTGTTTCGCGCCGCGCAGTGCTTGAATCGGTAAACACTGGTGAAAGGGATGCGCTCCTGTCCAGCCTTCAGGAAGGCATGGCAGTCAAAGGCGTGGTCAAGAACCTCACCGATTACGGCGCTTTCGTGGACCTCGGTGGTATCGACGGTCTGTTGCATATCACCGACATGTCCTGGAAACGTATCAAGCATCCTAGTGAGATCGTTACCGTAGGCCAGGAAATCGAAGTCAAGGTGCTGAAGTTCGACCGCGAGCGCAACCGTGTATCGCTTGGTTTGAAACAGCTGGGCGAAGATCCATGGGTCGAAATCAAACGCCGTTATCCTGAAAACACCAAGGTCAAGGCAGTCATCACTAACCTGACCGACTACGGCTGCTTCGCGGAGCTGGAAGAAGGCGTGGAAGGTCTCGTGCACGTGTCCGAAATGGACTGGACCAATAAAAACATCCATCCCTCCAAGATCGTTCAGCTCGGCGACGAAGTGGAAGTCATGATTCTCGACATCGACCAGGAGCGTCGTCGTATTTCGCTGGGTCTCAAACAGTGCCAGCAGAATCCCTGGGACGTGTTTGCCGAGAAATACCAGAAAGGCGATCGCATCTCCGGCAACATCAAGTCGATCACCGACTTCGGTATCTTCATCGGTCTCGAAGGCGACATCGACGGACTGGTTCATCTGTCCGACATTTCGTGGGACGAACCCGGCGAACAGGCTGTCCGCCAGTACACCAAGGGCGACAAGATCGAGACGGTCATTCTGTCGATCGATCCCGAGCGTGAGCGTATCTCTCTCGGCATCAAGCAATTGTCGGGTGATCCCTTCGTCAACTATGTCAGCTCGAATGAAAAAGGCAGCATAGTGAAGGGTATCATCAAGTCTGTTGAAGCGAAGGAAGCTGTTATCACGCTCACCGAAGGCGTTGAAGGCATCCTGAAAGCGTCTGAAATCAGCCGTGATCGCGTCGAAGACGCGCGCAACGTGTTGAAAGAAGGCGATACCGTGGAACTGATGATCACCAACGTGGATCGCAAGAACCGCGTATTGGGTCTGTCGATCAAAGCGCGCGAGATCGGAGAAGAGAAAGAGTCGGTCAAGGAGCACAACAAGCAGAGCGCAACCGTGGCCGCGACCACTGTTGGTGACCTGATCAAGGCGAAGATGAACAAGGAGTAAATTACTCCTCGTTAGATAGACTGATAGTACCGTGCGCCTCCTGTAGTTCGGGAGGCGCAATACGGTGAAGGACTTGAAACGCAGAAGCTAGGGCTGGCCACGAGGCCGAACAGAGTAACGGTTTGAGTAATGAAGGAACACCAATGACGAAATCCGAGCTTATTGAACAAATTGCGGCAACCCAGACCCAGCTTTCGGCAAAGGATATCGAACTGGCGGTCAAGGCCATCATCTCGTATATGGCTGACGTGTTGTCGGAAGGCGGACGCATCGAAATCCGCGGCTTTGGCAGTTTTTCGCTGCATTACCGCGCTCCGCGCACCGGTCGTAATCCCAAGACGGGCGAACCAGTCGTATTGAGCGGCAAGTATGTTCCGCATTTCAAGCCAGGCAAGGAATTGCGCGACCGCGTCAATGGCAGCATTAGCACTGAAACCGAGTAATTTTAGTATTTGTTGGCGGGTCTGGCTGTAGAGTTCTGTACACGGCGCCCCCAGGTTCTAGAACAGTAGTCGTGATTTGCGAGCCCCATCTCCCACGGACATCCCGTACGACCTGGTTGACATGAAAAGCCTTGCCCGATTCCTGCTTTTCCTGTTGCTGATCCTCGTACTCTTCGCTGGTTTCATATTCACCCTCAACAATTCCGCTGCTGTGCCGCTGTGGCTGGGCACTGCCTTGAATCCCAGACCCCTAGGCATCTGGGTGTTGCTGGCCTTTATCGCCGGTGGACTCGCGGGACTGCTGTTAGGGCTGCTGGGGTTATGGCAGCGTTTTCGCCAGAGAATCGAAGTCCACCAGCTAAAAAAACGCCTGCAACAGGCGGAAATGGATTTGGCCATTCTGAAGCAATCGGCCCATTCTCCGAACAACGGTCCTCACGACGGGAGTGTTGGCTGATGACCTTCCAGGGCTCTCCATTCCTGCTGGTCCTGCTCCTTGCAGCGGCGTTGGGTCTCGCCTGGTTCGCGGGGTACCGCAGCCGCTTTCGCAAGTTTCCGGGCCTCAAGCGCAGTCCGGAGCAGGACTATTTCATCGGCCTCAACTACCTGCTCAACGATGAGCCCGACGATGCCATCGACATTTTCATTGATGCCCTGGAGCTCAACAGCAGTACCCTGCAAACCCATTTGGCGCTGTGCACGTTGTTGCGCAGGCGGGGTAAGGTGGATCGCGCCATCGAGCATTGCCAGTACTTGCTGGCAGACCCGGGCTTTGGTTTGCGTGAGACAAATGAAATCCGAATCAACCTCGTACGCAGCTTTCTCGCCGCAGGTTTGCTTGATCGGGCGGAGCGCTTGCTCGAAGACTTGAAACGCGGGTCACCCGCAGTCCGCGAGATTGCGCTGAGCCTTTCGATAACTGTGTACCAGATGGAGAAGGACTGGGCAAAAGCACTGCAAGCTGCGATGGAGCTGTTAGGTATTTGCTCGACCGTCAAACGTCCCGACCTGCAGGTGCAGGCTGCGCATTTCCATTGCGAGCTGGCCGAAGTGGCGTTATCCCAGAACGATCGTGTAGCTGCGCGCGAAGAATTGAAAAAAGCAGCGGCAATCAATCGCAGCAATGTGCGTATTTACCTCCTGCTCGTGCGCATCGAAATGGCTGAAGAACAGTTCGTTGAGGCAATGCGAGTACTGCAGAAAATTCAGCAATACGATGAGACCTATGCCGGAGAAGCCAGTGCGGCAATGCTGGAATGCATGGAACGAGCTGGCGATGATGCGCAGGTGACTCGTCTGCTGGATGAGATCCTCGCCTCAGAAACCGGAAGCAGACAAGTGTTGGTGAAAATTGCGGCTATTGCGCGGCAGGAGGGCACTGCGGCGGCAATGCAGGCATTACAGGCGTCGCTGGCTTCGCACCCATCGCTGGGCGTGCTCGCCCGCGTGCTCAGTACCGCTGCTAGCGAGCCAGGCGACAAGCAACAGATCCTGCAGCAGAGTGCAGCGGCACTTGAACAGCACCTGCAAACCTGCCCACAGTATCGCTGCGATAACTGTGGTTTCGACCTGAAGCACCTGTATTGGCTATGCCCGGGGTGCAGCAAGTGGGGTACCGTTAGGCCGCTGGAAGACAATATTTCCAGTGTTTGACAGCCACCCTGTGGGTCAGTGACAGGTTACAATGCAACGGAAAATGTCGCATTGGAAAAGCCCGCGCCATGCAAGATCTCAAACAAATAATCGTTGCTCTGGACTTCCCTGATGCATCCGCAACTCTGCGTATGCTCGATTTGCTCGACCCCGGGTTATGCCGGGTAAAAGTCGGTAAGGAGCTGTTCACGCGCTGCGGTCCTGAATTAGTGCGACAGATCGTCAGGGCCGGTTTCGAGGTCTTCCTCGACCTCAAGTTTCATGACATACCCAATACTGTCGCGGGCGCGGTCCGAGCCGCTGCTGAAATGGGAGTCTGGATGGTCAACGTACATGCATCGGGTGGTCCCGCAATGCTCGATGCCGCGCGCGAAAGCCTGGGCTCGCAGAGCTCTACGCTGTTGACTGCCGTTACCGTGCTGACCAGTCTGTCGGCGGAAGACCTGCGTGCAACCGGCGTGAACGACGCGCCTGATCAGCAGGTACTGCGTCTGGCAACCCTTGCGTCCACCTCTGGGCTCGATGGCGTAGTGTGTTCCGCATGGGAGATCGACTTGCTGCGACAGAACCTGCCGCCCGATTTCCTTCTCGTCACTCCGGGCATACGGCCCGCGGGCGATGTAGCGGGCGATCAAAAGAGAGTGGAAACCCCCGGTACGGCCATCGTCAGGGGTAGTTCATACCTTGTTATCGGAAGACCGATTACACAGGCGTCCGATCCACGCGCGAAGCTTGAGCAGATCATCGCGGAAATCCACAGCAAAAAGTCGAATCTCTGCTAGATTGCGGGAGCAGCGCGGTGCTGCGTCCCATATTCACGGAGGAATAATCATGTCGTACTTCAAGAAGGGCTTTGCCCTCGAATCGCATTTGCCTGTCCAGACTCTCCTGATGGCGATCATCCTGGCTACTCTGGTGCAGCCGGGCCTGGCACAGACCGATACAGCGGGTGGGGAAGAACAAGCGCCGGCGCCGCTTGCCGGTGACCAGGTTCAGGTCAATATCAATGAGGCAGATGCGGCAACGATCGCCGATATTCTGGTCGGAATCGGTGTAAGCCGGGCCGCAGCGATTGTCGAGTACCGGGAACAGCACGGTGACTTCACGTCGCTCGAGCAACTGATCGAAGTGAACGGCGTCGGAGAAGCAACAGTGTTCAACAACAAAGATCGCATTCGCTTTGAATGAATCAAGGAAGTAAGAAGGCGCCCCCGGGCGCCTTTTCAATGGCCCCCTTCATGCTCTCTTTATCCCATGGTGCTATGATCCATCCGTCTGCCAGACTTTAGGATCGCGCATTGATATTTTTGCTACTGCTGGCCTTCATGGCTGCGTTTCTGCTCACAGGCTTCTGGTTGTCGCTGGCGCAACGGCGTAACTGGTTCGATCGTCCCAATCACCGCAGTTCCCACATATTGCCAACACCGAAGAGCGGGGGGGCCGGGTTTGTTGCGGCGTATACGGCTTTTACGCTGGCGGTCTATGCAACCCAGCCACTTGCCCCGTCACAGCTGCTGGTCATTACTGCAGGCTTGTTGCTTGCAGTCATGGGCTTCGTCGACGATCTTCGACCGAATGGACTCGGTATCTGGCAACGCATCGCGGTGCAGGCTGTAGCATCAGCAGTTGCGTTGGCACTGTTCGAACAGGTGCCCCCGCTGACATTCCCCTGGGGCAGCATAGAACCTGCCGCGGTGCGTGCTTTGTTGTTATTGCCTGCACTAGTCTGGCTGATCAATCTCTACAACTTCATGGATGGCATTGATGGACTGGCGGCGACGGAAGCAATTTATTGCTGTCTCGCACTGGCTCTGTTCACCAGTGGCCATGACAACGCAGGTGTTGTCACTGCGTTGAGCCTCGGGCTCGCGCTCACCGTCAGCGGCTTTCTGTATTTCAATTTGTCTCCGGCCCGCTTGTTCATGGGCGACCTGGGAAGCAACTACCTCGGCTATATTATCGCTGCCCTGGGCGGCCTCGCCATCCAGACCGGAAGCGTAAATGTATGGACTCTTCTTGTGCTTCTGGGTGTCTTCATCGTCGACACGACGGCGACGCTGGTCGCCCGTATGCGGGCTGGGGCCGTGTGGTATCATGCCCATCGTTCCCACGCCTACCAGCAAGCGGCACGGCGCTGGAATAGCCATGGCAAGGTTGTGTTGGCCGTCGCATTGATAAACGTATGCTGGTTGTTGCCGCTTGCGTGGCTGACAACAGTGCAGGAGGGTTGGGGTATTCTCATCGCGCTAGTGGCCCTGATACCCTTGCACATTCTTGGAAGGCTCGTCAGACATGCGCCGCAGTCGCACACCGATGCCCCGCAAGCTTCAGCGTGAAGCTGCTGGTTCAGTCTATCGATGCTCCGCATGTCGAAAAGGATGATTTATGAATTACAGCTCCTTCTCGTTGTCGCGTTCACTCAAACAAGCTTGCATGATGTTGATCGATGGCGTGCTGATCCTGACAGCGCTCTGGCTATCGGTCCTGCTCGTCAACCCCGACTTCTATTCGCGTCATACACCTGACGACTATCTCCCTTACTTTTTGTTCTCGGCATTTTGCGGCGTCATAATCTTCCATAGCTCGGGCCTGTACCGCACGATAGTGCTTTACATGGGCGTTCAGTCGGGGCTGGTAATCCTGAAGGGCATTACGATCATTACGCTGGTCACGTCCGGGATCGTTTTCTACCTCAGCGGCGGTATCGACTTCCCACCGGAGGGTGTCCTGGTCTTCTGGATGATTGCCTTGCTGCTCGTGGGTGGTACCCGTTTCACGTCAAAAGTCATACAGCAAAACATGATCCAGAATTTCCGGCCGCGGGAACCCGTCCTTGTTTATGGTGCCGGCAGCTCGGGGATGCAGTTAGTTGCCGCGTTGAACAACGGCGACCAATACTTGCCCGTTGCGTTCGTTGATGACAATGAAGCCTTAATAGGAAATACAGTAAACGGTATACGCGTATATAGCCCTGCTGCGATTTACGAGCTGATCGAAAATTTCTCGGTGCGCCAGATCCTTCTCGCCATTCCCTCTGCGACTCACGCAGAGCGCAAGCAGATACTGAATTGCCTCGAACACTTCCCGGTGCATGTGCGAACGGTACCTGACCTGTTTGATATGGTATCCGGCAAGGTGCGTGTCGACGAGATTCGAGATATCGATATCGAAGACCTGCTTGGCCGCGACATCGTGCCGCCCGATCCGCAACTGATGAGTGCGTGTATTCGTGATTCCAATGTTTTGATTACGGGAGCCGGTGGTTCCATTGGTTCCGAGCTGTGCCGTCAGATCATCAAGCTAAGGCCGAGCAGTATCATCCTGTACGACAATTCGGAATACGGGCTCTACCAGATCGAAAGCGAGCTTCGCGAAATCCAGCGTCTGCTTGAACATGGGCGTGAAATCAAGATCGTTGCTTTGCTCGGTTCGGTTCGCAACCAGGTTCAGGTCGAGAATGCTTTACGTAAATTCAACGTTCGCACTGTCTACCACGCTGCCGCGTACAAGCAGGTGCCGATGGTCGAGAAAAATATCGTTGAAGGTGTGCAAAACAATATTTTCGGTACGCTGGTGCTCGCGAAGTCCGCAGCGAAGTTCGAAGTGGAAAACTTTGTATTTATTTCTACCGACAAGGCGGTGCGCCCGGCCAACGTAATGGGGGCAACAAAGCGTTTTGCCGAGCAGATTCTGCAGTCACTTTCGGCCAATGGCAGCCGCACCAAATTTTCAATGGTGCGTTTTGGCAACGTACTGGGCTCCTCCGGCTCGGTCGTTCCCCTGTTTCGCAAGCAGATCGCGAAGGGTGGCCCGATTACCGTTACGCATTCTGAAGTGACGCGTTATTTCATGACCGTGCAAGAAGCCGCACAGTTGGTGATTCAGGCCGGGTCGATGGCGGCAGGCGGCGACGTGTTCGTACTGGACATGCATGAACCAGTCAGGATTCTCGACCTGGCGCGTAAGATGATTCATCTGATGGGTTACATCATCAAGGATGAGCGCAATCCCAATGGCGAAATCGCAATCGAATACACGGGATTGCGTCCAGGTGAAAAGCTATACGAGGAATTGTTGATTGGGGAGCAGGTGACTGGCACGGAACACCCCAAGATCATGCGCGCGGAAG
>JBEGWB010000182.1:0-11839 GCA_041178065.1 Pseudomonadota bacterium
ACCTGCTTGAGGTGGGAGGCCTCACGCGCGAGCGTGCGGATGTCATCCCAGCGCTGTCCCTGTACGAGTTCTTTTGTCACCATCCATGAACCGCCGACGCAGGCCACGTTCGCCAACGCAAGATAGTCGCTCGCATTCGTCCGCGTGACGCCGCCGGTCGGGCAGAACAGCGCCTGCGGCAGCGGCGCGCCGATTGCTTTGAGCATGGCCACGCCGCCGGCGGCTTCGGCGGGAAAGAATTTCATCGCGGTAATGCCATGCGCAAGCAGGGTCATGATCTCGCTCGGCGTGTTCACGCCGGGCAGGAAGGGCGTGGCTCCGCTTTTCGCGCAGGCCAGCAACTCAGACGTGAAACCGGGGCTGACGATGAACTCTGCGCCTGCATCGATAGCCTGCTGGTAATGCTGGCGATTGATGACGGTGCCTGCGCCGACGATGGCGTGCGGCAGCGCCTGCTTGATGGCCCGGATCGCCGCCAGCGCATGGGGAGTGCGCAGCGTAATCTCGAGCACCGGCAGACCGCCGGACACAAGGGCCTCGGCGAGTGGCAAGGCATGTTCCGGCTGATCGATCGTGATGACCGGGATGACTGGTGCGCTGCGCATGATGCGCGCGATGGCGGAAGACGACATAGCTACCTTTCCTTGTGAAACATGAATCAATCGACGTACAAACTCGATGCGCCCTCTTCGGCGGACCCGGCGACATGGCGAAACGACGCGAACAGTTCGCGCCCTGTGCCATGCTGGTGATCACGGCTGCGCGCTGATACGGGAATGCGTTTTTGCAATTCCTCGGCGCTGACGTGCAGCTCGAGGATGCCGGCTTCGGCGTCGAGCGTGATCATGTCGCCGTTCTGCACGAGCGCAAGCGGGCCGCCCAGCGCGCACTCCGGCGTCATGTGAATGGCAGCGGGTACTTTGCCGGACGCGCCGGACATGCGTCCGTCCGTCACCAGCGCAATCTGGTAGCCCCGGTCCATCAACACACCCAGCGTCGGCACCAGCTTGTGCAGCTCCGGCATGCCGTTGGCGCGAGGACCCTGGTAGCGCACGACAGCGACCATGTCGCGGTCGAGTTCGCCGGCCTGGAACGCCGCGAGCAGGCGTTCCTGTTCATCGAACACCAGCGCCGGCGCGCTGACCTTGCGGTGCTGGGGTTTGACGGCCGACACCTTGATGACGCCGCGGCCGAGGTTGCCGCTGACGAGATGCAGCCCACCGGTGCTGTCGAAGGGCTTTGCGATGTTGGCGACGACCGATGTATCAAGGCTGTGTGGGGGCGAATCGCTCCACTCGAGTACGCCATTCTGCAAGCGGGGTTCGCGCGTGAAATGCCGCAGACCACGCTTGTCGCCGACAGTCAGTATGTCCTCGTGCAGCAACCCCGCGTCGAGGAGCTCGCGGATCAGCAAGCCCATGCCGCCCGCCGCGTGAAAGTGGTTCACATCGGCCTCGCCATTCGGATAGATGCGCGTCATCTGCGGCACGACTTTCGACAGGCGGTCAAAGTCGTCCCAGTTGATCTTTATGCCCGCCGCGCGCGCCATCGCGACGAGATGGATCGTGTGATTGGTCGAGCCTCCCGTTGCCAGCAGCCCGACAATCGCGTTGGCGATTGCCTGTTCGTTGACGCAGAGACCGATCGGACGATAGTCATCGCCGCCGTGCGCGAACTTCAGCACCTGCCGCGCTGCTGCCTGCGTCAATGCATCGCGCAGCGGCGTATAAGGGTTGACGAAGGAGGAGCCGGACAACTGCAGGCCCATGACTTCCAGCATCATCTGGTTGCTGTTTGCGGTGCCATAAAAGGTGCAGGTGCCGGGGCTATGGTAGGAGCCTGCCTCGACCTGCAGGAGTTCATCGCGGCCGACCTTGCCTTCGGCGTACAGCTGGCGCACGCGCTGCTTTTCCTTGTTAGGGATGCCGCTTGGCATGGGTCCGCCCGGCACGAACAGCGCTGGCAGATGCCCGAAGGCCATTGCACCGATAAACAACCCCGGCACGATCTTGTCGCAAATGCCAAGGTACAGCGCGCCGTCGAACATCGCGTGACTCAGGGCAACGGCAGTGGACATCGCGATTACATCGCGGCTGAACAGCGAGAGCTCCATTCCAGAACGCCCTTGCGTGACACCGTCGCACATGGCTGGTACGCCGCCCGCGAATTGCGCGACGCCGCCGGCATCCTTGATAGCCTGCTTGATGATGTCGGGAAAATGCTTGTAGGGCTGATGCGCCGACAGCATGTCGTTGTACGCGGAGACGATGCCGATGTTGGCCTTGACGTTGCCGGCGAGGTCCTGCTTGCCCTCGGCGTCGCAAGTCGAAAAGCCGTGCGCGAGATTGCCACAGCTCAGGTGCATGCGATGGCGCCCTTCACCAGCGGCCGCTGCAATGCGCTGCAGATACGCAGTGCGGGTTTCCACGCTACGGGCGCGAATATCAGATGTGACTTTGTCGACTATCGGATGCATGCGTAACTCGTCATGGGTATCACGGACTCCAGAACACGCTCAGCGGCACGGCTTGCTGCTGAAGGAAAATACTTATTGGCAGTGATGCCTGGTCCCGGGTCACACGCGCTTTCTCGTACTGTACGCGTCGGTCGCGGCCGGTAAACAGCAGGAACAGGTGCTCGCATTGCAACAATGCATGCGGCGTCAGCGTCATCCGCGCGGTGGTATTAGCGGCGGCGGGGCTGTCGTCGGGCGCATGAATGGCAGCGCACAGCGTTTTTGCGTGGAGCACATCCTGCAACCCGGCAGCATTCGGGAACAGCGACGCCGTATGACCATCCGGGCCCATGCCGAGCAAAGCCACACTCCACGGTCTGGGCAGACTCTTATACGCGCGATTGCATTCGGCTACGGCGGCTTGCTCCTGTTCGCCTTCAAGCTCATGAGCGGTTTTCATGCCAGTGAAACGGCAAGCCGCGGCATTCTCACGCAACAGGGTTTGCCGCACCATCCGTTCATTGCTTGCATCATCAGTCGGAGAAACCCAGCGCTCGTCGACGAGGGCGACACTGATACGTGCCCAAGGGAGCGGCTCGGAGGCAAGTGCGCGATATAGTGGAACAGGAGAGTCACCGCCGGAGAGCAGCAATGTGGCTTCCGGCGACTTGCCGAGGCTATTTCGTAACTGCGCGCTGAGTGCCGTCCGCAGGTTCGACAGCATTGCCTCGCGCTCCGTGTAAAAGAATTCTTCGGGCATGGGATAAACCAGGGGGCGGGTGGTCTATTGTGTAGGCAACTTGCCGTAGTGAGCAATCGAATGCGCAGGCCGGGGGGCATGCAACTTGCATTTCCACTCCCGTGCAGGCCCTTCACCCCGATACACCGCCAAACGGCCCTGCACATTCATATATTGCGGCTCAATAAGGCTCATACCTGAATTGCAAGCACGATTATGGTGCAGCATCTGGGACCTGTTGAGTACAGCGTAAGCGTTCCACGGAGGCATCGCATGGCGACAAACAGGATACGCATCGGCCTGATGGGTTTTGGGCGTATCGGGCGGCTGGTTTACGACCTTGCTGCGCGCAGTGAAGACATCGAAGTGACGCTTATTGCCGACATCGGCAAACAGGAAATCCTTCACTATCTGTTGAGCGCTGAAGTGGCAGAGCCCGAGCGCTACTGGCTCGATGGCAACTTTCTCGCCAATTCGCGGTTTCGCTCCCGCATGGCGCAACTGGACAGGCCGCAGGAAATTCCCTGGGACCTGTTTGGCGTCGACGCCGTGCTCGATTGCACCGGCAAGCATCGCGATGCAGCCAGCATGCAGGCGCATCTCGACAACGGCGCCAGGCGAGTACTGGTCCGCACGCTTCCGTCGGACCATATCGATCGAATCGTCATCCCTGGCATCAATGCGGACAGTATCCGCCGCGACGATCGCATGTTGTCGGCGGGTTCATCGACAACGAATGCCTTGTGCCTGCTTTTGCACATGGCTGCGCAAAAATTTCCCATCGATTGCGTCAGCATGACCAGCATTCACGCCTACACCAGCGACCAGTCGTTGCAGGATTATGCGGGCCGCGATTTTCGCCGCAGCCGTTCGGCCGCCGAAAATATCATTCCAAATACGCATGAAGCCGAGCACTGGATAGCGTCGATACTGCCTGAGTTCGCCGGCAAGGTCATGACGAACGTGCTGAACGTGCCAATCCATGCCGGCTGCATGCTCGATGTAAACCTGGTGTTGCGCGATCCGGACGTCGATGTTGAAGGATTCAACGCGGCGATTCGCGCGGCGATGCCCGCCTACAGCGGCATCGCCGACCTGACTGAAGATCCGATCGTGTCATCGGATGTCATCGGCAGCACGCTGTCGCTGCTGTTTGACACGCAGGGTACCGAAAAGGCCGGCAAGCACATCATCAAGGCGATCGGCTGGCATGAAAACCTCGGCCATGCCGCGCGACTGCTCGATGTCGTGCGCCTATACGCGCAACTCGACGCGCAGGCTAATATCGGGAGCGCCGCGGCATGAAGATCGCAATCAATGGCTTCGGCCGCATCGGTCGCGCGGTATACCGCATACTCGACAGGCAGCCGGGTATCGAAATTGCCGCAATCAATGATCTCTCCGACCCGGCTGCCCTGCGTTACTTGCTCGCCTACGACACAGTGATGGGTGGCTTTGGCCGCGAGCTGCGCTACGAGGATCAGCAGCTCATCACCGCCCACAACCGCACGAAAGTGCTGTCGGAAAAAAATCCACAGGCGCTGCCCTGGGCCGATCTTGGCATCGACGTCGTGGTTGAATCCACGGGCGTGTTCCGCAAGAAGGCGCAGCTTGAGCAGCATCTGAGCGCTGGTGCACGACGCGTGATTCTTACCGTGCCGGCAGCCGACGCGATCGACTACACCGTGGTACTGGGTGTGAATGAGAGCGGCCTGCAGCCTTCGCACCGCATCATTTCGAACGCCAGCTGTACGACCAACTGCCTTGCGCCGATGGCCAAGGTGCTCGATGAAGCCTTCGGCATCGAGGAGGGTATGATCAATACGATCCACGCGTACACGAACGATCAGCGCCTTGCCGACGTGCCGCACTCTGACTGGCGCCGCAGTCGCGCCGCCGCCGAGAACATCATCCCGACCTCGACCGGTGCCGCCAAGGCGGTCGGCGAAGTATTGCCGGCACTTAAAGGGAAGTTGCACGGCATCGCGGCGCGCGTGCCGGTGCCCGATGGCTCCGTGGTCGACCTGTTTGCGCGCCTCGGCCGCAATGTCTCAGCTGGCGACATTCATGCTGTCGTAGAGAGCGCAGCCGCGGGGCCCTTGCAGAATATCCTGCAGTTCAGCGACCGGCCGCTCGTGTCGACCGACATCATCGGCAACTCGCACTCATCGATCTACGATGCGGAGTTCACGCAGGTCAGCGGTGGACGTTACATCCGCGTGCTGAACTGGTACGACAACGAGTGGGGGTATTCGAGCCGGGTGTGCGACCTGCTGCGCCTACTGCAGAAGTTCTGAACAGAAGCGTGCCCTTCAAAAACGATAGTCGATACCGAGCGACAGCCGCATGAAGTCGACGACGGCGGGGCTGCCGGGGCCGGACCATGTTCCATAGTCCGAATCCGCGTAATAGCGCTCGCCCGAGACGGACACGGTAAAGTCCTTGAACTCCACCTGCGCTTTCAAGCTGCCGCTCCACGCGCCATAGTTTGCGAGGCGGTAATCTGTCGACTGGAAGGGCTGGTTCAGTCCGAAGGTCAATTGCTGCGTGAAAAAGTCGGCGGCGCTCTGGCTGTAATAGCGCAGGCCGGGCACGAGCTGCCACCTGTCGCCGATGTTCTGGTACCACGCGAGATCCAGTGTGTGCGAATTGATACCGAAGTTATCGTGGTACAAGCGGTAGTCGGCCTGCAACGCGGCGTTGGCTGCAGGGACGAACTGGCGCCACGCCGTGGTCCACGCGATTTGCGTACGCGAGTCAGGCCGTTTGTCGTTGAGCTTGTAGGGATCGCTCAGGTAACCCGACAGATGGGAAATGCTGACTCCGCTCTGCACGACGCTGTTGCGATTGATGATCTGACTGACGGAGGCAAAGACCGAACGGCTGGTTTTCGCGCCTTCGAGGATTCTGTTGAAGCCGGGGCGTTGTGTCGGCTCCAGCGTGTCGGATGAATAGCCGAAGCCCGCGGAGACAGTCGTAAGGTCATCATTGAAATGGCGCTCGGCATCGACACTGCCACTGACTGATTCGTAGTCGTTTTCGTTTGATCCGCCGAGCGTGACGCCGACAGTGCCATTGCCAAGATAGCGGCGGACATTCGCGCTGAAGTCGCGACGATCTTCCTGAATGGTCGCGCCGCTCATGACGACGCCGGTACTGCCGTCGCCGCGGCGGACCGTGTACCAGGGTGAGGCGCCGCTCATGCTTTCGTAACTGGAATTCAACGTCAATGCATAGCTTTCGCCGACCGGCACCTGCACACGCAATTGCTTGATGCCGATATCATAGCGATCGGCGCTGCCGGCGAGGCGGGCCGCGCTCGCAAGATCGTCTTCTTCATAGTTTGAAATGCGGAACGAGGCGGTACTGGTTGTGGGTGGCGCATCGGCCTGCGCGTAGTCGGACAGGCCGGGCAGGGCGAGAGCCGACGCGGTCAGTGCAAGCAGGGTGCGGGAATTCACGGGAGTCCTGTCTGTCTTGAAATGCTTTAGTTACAGCCGCAACCGCCGCCGCTGGTACTGTTGCCTCCACTGGAGGCTTCCTTGCTGAAATAGATGTGGTCGTCGAGCGCACCCTCGAGGGCGTCGGATTCAAAAGCCATTTCGGGACGTGCGAGCGTACCGCGTTCCCAGGCTGCGACCGGTGCGCAACCCGCGAGCAAGGCGCAACCGAGTAGAACCAAAAGCGTGCTGAGTAGTTTCATTCGAGTTCTTCCAGCAGTTTGACGACTTCGGCTTCGATCATATCGATATCGCTGCGCTTGAAACCTTCATGCACGAGACGCACGCGACCTTCGGCGTCGAGCAGGTATGAGGTCGGCATGCCGGGTACACCATAGAGCGCCGGCGTCTTGCCTACCGGGTCGCTGGCAACTACATAGTTCACCGGCTCGTCGAGTAGAAATTCAATGCCGGCTTGCGGATCGCTGTCGACATTGACGGCAAGGATTTCGAAGGGCCGGCCCTCGGCAACATATTTATCGCGCAGTTCGTTCAGCAGCGGGATCGACACCAGGCAGGGCGGACACCACGAAGCCCAGAAGTCGACGTACACGACCTTGCCGCGCAGCTCAGCAAGACTGACGTTCTCCCCTGCTTCATTCAGCAGGGGCAACTCGAAGGCCGGCGCCGGTTCGCCAGCTTCGACTGCATGCGCGGACAGGGGTAAGGCGGACAGGATCAGCAGTGGCAGGGTTTGCAGCAGTTTCGGCATCTTCATGCGGAGCTCCATCAACTCAGATCCTGGCAAGAAGGTCGAGGAAGGTTTCAAGGTTGCGATAGTCGACGCTTCCCGAGAGCAGCACCCGTCCGCCGAGGTGCCCATTGTCTCCGCGTACCTTGCCGAGGATGTAAGCTTTACCCTTTGCGTTGAAGAGGTTGCGGAACTGCGTGAAGTTCGCATCCAGCTGAGTGGAAGCGCCCCCCTGGACAAAGATATTCATTGCCAGTCCCTGTGCCGAGCCACCAGTGACGTGGCATGCGATGCAATTGGATTGCACCACAGGCGCATGAATGTTCGCCGCGAAATACGCCGTAGCCTGTTCCAGCGGGGACTGCGTCGGCGTCGACGTAATCGTGATCGGCAAGCCGCTGGTGTGGTAACGCAGGGGGCCACCGGGCGGCAGGTAGCCGAGGAAGATGCGGTGGTTGCCGGTAGTGCCCAGCACGCCGCTGAACATCGACACGGACAGGGCCGATGTCAGCGTTACCTTTTCGCGGAAGGGGACGAGCGTGGAAACCGTCGCGTTCCACGGCACCCACACGCCATCCTGGTTGCGCATCAGGAACTGGCCAGTGTCGAGGAGGCGGTCGACGACGAAGATGTCCGCTGCCTGACCTACGTCGGCCTGCTCCGGGCGGATCTCACCGCGGATCTCGACCGAGTCAGATACGCCGGCGGTGCTGACGAAGCTTGCGCCGTTGTCCCGCGTCATCCCGAGCGCAAAGCTGGAACTGCTGGCGGCCACCTGACCGGGGCCCGCATGACGCGAGCCGGGCAGGGTTTGCAGCGCAGTGTTCTGGGCGAGCACATGGCCGCTGAGGCCGAGCAGCGCTCCAATGGCAAGCGCACGAACGAGACTGTTGAAGGTCATACTTCTCCTTTACCGTGTTCTGCACATGGGAAACGCCTGTAAAGACCGGGCCCGGGAAAATCCTTTACAGCGGATCGCCGAAGGGATCGCAGGGCATCGCGGGGCACCAAATAGTACTGGAGGCAGCCCCCGGACGTTCGTGCATGAAGTTTGCACGGTTTTCGAGCCGGAAAACAGTGCGGAAAAAGGCAGAAATAAAACACAAATAAAAAGGCCCGGATGCGGACATCCGGGCCTTTGAGTGTGAAGCAGCGGGCGGGGCTTACTTGCCAAGCGTACGGATATAGGCGGCTACGTCCTGCATCGCCTGGTCGTCGACCAGGGTCTGTGACATCGGAGCCATCTGCATGCCATAGGTGTCTTTCGGGTTATTGCCGCGAATGCCATTCTTGAAATTCTGCAGCTGGCGTACGACATACCACTCTTCCTGGCCGGCCAGTTTTGGTGCGTTCAGGGCTTCGAGACCTTCGCCATTGGCGCCGTGGCAAGCGCCACAGGTCGCGTACAGGGTCTTGCCACGTTCGGCATCGCCTGCGGCGAGAACGCCGGCCGAAGACAGAATTGCGAGGGCGGTGACTGCCAGGGTGGTTTTCAACTTCATTGCCTTACTCCTTTGTTGGAGGTACACGGAACCGTTTGGATATTCAGCTGTTGGATCGATTAGACAGCCTTTGGGCTGAATCGCGACTTAATTGCTCTGTTTGATGTGCTCGTGCGGCCGTCTTTCTCCAAGCTTTAACCTTTCGATAAGCTTTCGCTACCTGCGCTTGCAGGTATGGTATCTTTGCCCGCCGCAAAAACGGGCAGATTATAGGCAATTTTTTCCGGTGGTGCAGTAAAGCTCCAAAAAATTTACAGAGGTCGGGAAGGCAGTACATGAGCATCAAATCAGATAAATGGATACGCCGCATGGCGCAGGAGCAGGGCATGCTATCGCCCTTCGAGCCGGGCCAGATCAGGGAAATTGATGGCAGAAAGGTCATTTCCTATGGCACTTCGAGCTATGGTTATGACGTGCGTTGCGCGAACGAATTCAAGATCTTCACGAACGTGCATACTTCCAATGTCGTCGATCCGAAAAACTTCGACGCCAACAGCTTCGTCAGTATCACTGAAGACTATTGCATCATTCCCCCGAACTCGTTCGCACTTGCAAGGACGATCGAATATTTCCGCATTCCGAAAAACGTCCTGACGATCTGCCTCGGCAAGTCGACCTATGCGCGCTGCGGCATCATCGTCAACGTCACCCCGCTCGAACCCGAATGGGAAGGGCACGTAACGCTCGAGTTTTCCAACACCACGCCACTGCCCGCGAAGATTTACGCCAACGAAGGTGTCGCGCAGATGCTGTTCCTTGAATCGGACGAGCAATGCGAAGTGACGTACAGGGATCGTAACGGCAAATACATGCGGCAGACGGGCGTCACGCCGCCCCGGCCCTGAGACCTACGTGCTCGCCGTAAACGACCTCAGCTGCGAACGCGACGAGCGCGAGTTGTTCACTCATCTGCAGTTTTCGATCGCGGCCGGCGAAATGCTGCATGTGCAGGGCGCCAACGGCAGCGGCAAAACCACCTTGTTGCGTATTCTGTGCGGACTCAATGCGGACTATACCGGCGACATCCTGTGGGATGGCCGCGACCGCCGCGAGGTGCACGAGGAATTTTGTGCCGGTGTGTTCTATCTCGGGCATAGTCCCGCCATCAACAAAACGCTGACCCCCTTGCAGAACCTGCGCTGGTATTGCGCCAGTCGCGGCTTCAGCGACGATGCTGCCATCTTGCGCGCACTGGCCGCGCTCGGCCTGAAGGGTTATGCGGAAATTCCGTGCTACCAGATGTCGGCGGGGCAACAACGCCGCGTCAGCCTGGCGCGCATGCAACTGTCGCCGGCGAAGTTGTGGATACTCGATGAGCCCTTCACCGCGCTCGATCGCAAGGGCGTGGCCGACCTCGAAGCGACCATCGCTGCTTTCGCGCAAGCCGGCGGAGCCGTGATCCTGACGACACATCATCCGCTACAGCTTGCGGGCAATTTGCGCGTGTTGAACCTCGATGCGCGCATTGGAGCGGTGGCATGAGCCTGGTACGCGCGCAGCTCGGACTGGGCGGCACCCTTGCCGCGGTATTGCGGCGCGAGCTGCAGATCGCGCTGCGCAGCCCCGGCAACATCGTCAATCCCTTGATGTTCTTTGTCATTGCCGTGTCGTTATTTCCTCTTGGCGGCGGCGCTGATCCGGAATTCCTTTCAAGCATTGCGCCCGGTGTGGTCTGGGTCACCGCGCTGCTGGCGGTGATGCTGTCGATGGATAGCCTGTTCCGCGCCGATTTCGAGGATGGGTCGCTCGAGCAGTTACTGCTGAGCCCGCAGCCCCTGTATTTCCAGTTACTTGCCAAGGTTTTTGCACATTGGTTCGTCAGCGGGCTGCCACTCGTCGTAATTGCTCCATTGTTGGCCTACATGCTTGCAATGCCGGTCGCGGGATATTGGCCGCTGGTCGCCGGTTTGCTGCTCGGCACGCCGACCCTGAGCCTGATCGGTGCAATTGGCATGGCGCTGACGGTGAGCTTGTCGCGCAGTGGGCTGCTGTTGGCTGTGCTAGTATTGCCGATGTCGGTACCGGTGCTGGTTTTTGGCGCGGGAATCGTCGAAAACGCGCTCAACGGACTGCCCTTTGCTGGCTTGCTGGCAGTACTCGGAGCGCTGCTGACACTGGCGCTGACCTTGTCGCCACTTGCGATTGGCGCAGCACTGCGCATCAGCGTGAATTAGGTTTTTTCCCTAGATCGAAACACCATGTGGCAATGGCTCTACAAACTGGGTTCGCCCCGGTACTTCTATGACATGACCACCGGCTTCGTGCACTGGCTCGCTGTCGTCACTTTTTTGCTGCTAGCCATCGGCCTGGTGTGGGGCCTGTTGTTCGCGCCACCGGATTACCAGATGGGCGACAACTATCGCATCATCTACATACACGTTCCGGCTTCTCTCGGAATGATCTGGATTTACGTGATGATGGCGACGATGGCCGCGATGCATCTGATCTGGAACCTCAAGGTCGCCGACATGGTTGCCAGGGCCTCGGCAGTGATCGGTGCAAGCTTTGCCGCGGTGTGCCTTGTCACTGGCGCCGTATGGGGCAAGCCTACGTGGGGCACGTACTGGATATGGGAAGCGAAGCTCACTGCTGCGCTGATTCTCTTCTTCGTATACGTGGCCATCATCGCACTGCGTTCTGCGTTCGATTCCGAAACTTCTGCGTCGAAAGCCGCATCGGTGCTGACGCTGGTCGGCGTCGTCAATTTGCCGATTGTCTACTACGCCGCCGAGTGGTGGGCCTCGCTGCATCAACCTGGCAGTGACCTCAATCGCGCTGACGGCGCGAATCCTCCTGAGATCTTTATACCCGCACTTTTTATGGGTGTTGGCATGATCGGCCTGATCTTCGTCATTGTAATTATGTGTACTCGCAACGATATTCTGTGGCGTGAGCGCAAAGCGCAATGGGTCCGTGAGCTGGTCACGCGGGAGCTAGCCGATGCCTGAGATT
>JBEGWB010000183.1:0-44258 GCA_041178065.1 Pseudomonadota bacterium
CCTTCGAAATGGAAGCCGAAGGCCTGCTCGCCGTTTGCCTTCAACACGAATGCGACCATCTCGATGGCAAGCTGTTCGTCGACTACCTGTCGATCCTCAAAAGGCAGCGCCTCAAGCACAAGTTGCTCAAGGAGCAGAAGCAAAAGGCCCATGGATGAGGACGGGTCAGCGCTGACCCGAAGGTTCTGTCATGCCGGCCCGTAACATGCGCATCGTCTTCGCTGGAACGCCCGATTTCGCGGCTCAGCATCTGGCCCATCTGCTACGCGAGAAATACCTAGTGGTTGGTGCTTACTCGCAGCCAGACAGGCCCGCTGGCAGGGGCAAGAAGCTGGTATCGACGCCAGTGAAGGCGCTCGCCGAACGCCACAACATCCCTGTAAGACAACCGCTTGCGCTCAATGCCGAGGCGCTTGAGGAACTTGCTTCGTTCAAGCCGGACCTGATGGTCGTCGTCGCCTATGGGCTGTTACTGCCGCCCGCCGCACTCAGTCTGCCACGCCTTGGCTGCATCAATGTGCACGCGTCGCTATTGCCACGCTGGCGTGGCGCAGCCCCGATCGAGCGCGCAATCCTGGCCGGCGATCGCGAAAGCGGTGTCTGCATCATGCAAATGGAGGCCGGGCTCGATACCGGCCCGGTCCTGGCGCGCGCATCAACACCGATCAGCCTCGATGACAACAGCGAGACCTTGACGGCGCGTCTCGTCGCGCTCGGCTGCGATACCTTGCAAAAAGTCCTCGGGCAGCTCGCCGAGGGTAGCGCCCATGCCAGTCCGCAGCCGGAGACAGGCGCAGTCTACGCGCGCAAACTCCGCAAGGAAGAAGCCGGCATCCACTGGGCGGACGCTGCAGCAGCCATCCACAATCAGGTGCGCGCCTTTTACCCGCGCTCGCCGGCCTTCTGCCTTTATAACAATGAGCGCATGCGAATCCTGCGCGCTGATATTTTCACCACGAAGACGGGGTCCGGACCGGGCACGATCCTCTCGATGACTAGCGACACGATGACCGTTGCCTGCGGGGCGGATGCACTGACAATCAGCCAGGTGCAACTGGAAGGAAAGAACCCGATGACACTCCGCGAACTGCTGAATGGTCGTCCCGGGTATTTCACGCCCGGCGCGCAGCTGCAGTCGGCGCCCTGATATGGCCAGGTCCGACAGCGAGCGTTTGCAGGCCTGCGCGATACTGGTTCCCATTCTGCGTAATGAAGGTTCGCTGTCGCAGGCTTTTGGTTCGGGTTGGCAGCCGCACCCTGACTCGAGCCCAGCCTTGATCCAGGAGCTGTGCTACGGGGTTTGCCGCTGGTACCAGCGCCTCGAGTTTTTTGCGCAGCAATTGCTCGAAAAACCGCTACGCGCAAAAGATAACGATGTGCGCTGCCTGATACTGATCGGACTTTACCAACTCCTGTACATGCGCATACCCGCGCATGCCGCCATCCACCAGACCGTCGAGGATGTCGTGCAGCTCGGCAAACCCTGGGCAAAGGGTTTGATCAACGCCGTGCTGCGGGAAGCGCAGCGTCAGCAAGTCGAGTTACTGACGCGCGCCGAGCGCGATTACGCCACGTGGTATTCCCACCCAGAGTGGTTGCTGACACAGCTGAAGCGCGACTGGCCTGCGCACTACCGCGCCATTCTCGAGGCGAACAACACGCGCGCACCGATGACGCTGCGCGTAAACCACCAGAAGATTTCACGCGCCGGGTATGCAGCACTGCTGCAGGAGCACAAGCGTCCAGCGCGGGAGAGTACTATCGCGCCGTACGCCTTGTTGCTGGCGGCACCTTGCGATGTAAGCCTGTTGCCCGGCTTCGACGAAGGGCTCGTCAGCGTGCAGGACGAGGCCTCGCAACTGATCGCGGAAATACTACCGCTCGCGCCGGGCCTGCGTGTGCTCGATGCCTGCGCCGCTCCTGGCGGAAAAAGCTCCGCATTACTCGAAGCTGAGCCCACGCTCCGCATCCTGGCGCTCGACAGGGAAGAACGCCGGCTCACGCGCATGCGCGACAACCTGGCGCGGCTCGGCCAGCAGGCTGACGTGCGTTGCGGGGACATCACTGTCGACAGTTTCGCTATCGATAGTTTCGATCGCATACTCCTGGATGTGCCCTGCTCCGCAACGGGCGTCATCCGCCGGCATCCGGACATCAAGCTACTGCGCAGCGCAGCCGAAGTCGCGGCCTTGTGCAACATACAGCACGCATTGTTGCGTGCGGCCTGGCCCGTGCTCGCGCCGGGCGGTTATTTGCTGTATTCCACCTGTTCAGCTCTTGCGGACGAGAACCAGCGTCAGATTCAGCGCTTCCTGGCCGAGCATCCTGCTGCGCAACTGCAACCCTTGGCTCAGATCGGTGCAGTCCCTGGGGCCTGCGGACTGCAGTTATTGCCCACACCCGATGGCCCTGACGGCTTTTTCTATGCCCTGCTGCGCAAATCTTGATAAATTGCGCCGGCCTTTGAACCACGCTTCGCATCAATTTTCCCGGTACGCGCAAGCGTCGGCGTCAGGGCTTCCAGGAGCCAGGTTTTACACATGAAGATCCTGATTTTGGGCGCCAACAAGGTAGGCGCAACGCTTGCGGAAAACCTTGCCAGCGAAGCTAACGACATCACGCTCGTCGATACCAACGCTGAAGTGTTGCGTGATCTGAAAGAGCGCCTCGACATCGGCATCACCGTTGGCCAGCCCTCGTTTCCCGATGTGCTGAGACGCGCCGGTGGTGAAGATGCCGACATGCTGATCGCAGTGACCGACAGCGACGAAGTGAATCTCGTCGCCTGCCAGGTCGCTTATGCGCTATTCCGTACGCCGAAGAAGATCTGCCGTCTACGCTCCAACTCTTACGTTAATAGCGAGAAGCTGTTTGGCGCTGGCGCGATTCCGATCGACGTCGTCATTAGTCCTGAGCAAATCGTTTCGCATTACATCAAGAGTTTGATTTCGATCCCCGGCGCCTTGCAGGTGCTCGATTTTGCGCAGGGAAAAATCCAGTTGGTAGCCGTGCGCGCCGAGGAGGGCGGTCCCCTGGTTGGCCAGGCGCTGCGCGCCTTGCGTGAACACATGCCGAACATCGATACCCGCGTTGCCGCTATTTTTCGCCAGAACCGTCCGATCCCACCGCAAGGTCATACCGTCATCGAAGCCGGCGACGAAGTGTTTTTCATCGCCGCGCGCGATCACATTCGGGACGTTATCGGCGAATTGCGCAAGATGGACAAACCCTATCGCCGCATCATGATTGCAGGCGGCGGCAATATCGGCGAACGCCTTGCTGCGGCTGTCGAGGATAAATGCCGCACCAAACTCATCGAGATCAATCCGCAGCGTTGTGAAATTCTTGCCGAGAAATTGCATTCCACAACGGTGCTGGTCGGCGACGCATCGAACAGGGAAATGTTGCTGGAAGAAGGCATCGAGGATACTGACGTATTTCTCGCGCTGACGAACAACGACGAAGCCAACATCATGTCGTCGATGCTGGCCAAGCGGCTCGGTGCCGGACGCGTCATGGCGCTGATTTCGAATCCCGCTTACGTCGACCTCGTGCAGGGCGGCGATATCGACATTGCGATTTCGCCGCAGCAAGCGACGATCGGCAGCCTACTTACGCATGTGCGGCGCGGCGACGTCGTCAACGTGCACTCGTTACGACGCGGGGCCGCCGAGGCGATGGAAGCGATTGCGCATGGCGACAAGACGACGTCGAAGGTCGTCGGCAGGGCGCTGGCCGACATCCCCTTGCCGGCAGGGACGACGATCGGCGCGATACTGCGCGATGACAGAGTGCTGATTGCCCATGACAACATCGTCGTGCAAACCGACGATCACGTAATCCTGTTCCTCGTCGACAAGACCCGCATTCCCGAGGTCGAGCGATTGTTCCAGGTGGGCTTCGCGTTCTTCTGATACCTGCAGCGCTCAGTAAGGACGCTGCTTGCCACGCGGCTGCCGCTTGAAGCGTTTGTATTCCCACTGGTATTGCTCCGGGACACCGGACATGAGGATCTCGATGCTCCGGTTCATGGCCGCAAGGGCATCTGGTATATGCTCGGCATATATATCGCGCTCAGGCTCCCGGATCACGAGCGTAAATCCCTGATCTCCATCCAGTTCTCGCCGCGCAAACGTCATCAAAATGCGCGCCCCCGTCTTCTGTTGCAGGCGGCAAGCCAGGCTCATCGTCAGCGCCGGCACCCCGAACAGTGGTGCAAACTCCCCCCCGCTTTCAGGGGGTACCTGGTCGGGCAGGATGCCGATCACCTCGCCCCGCCGCAGGGCCTGCAGCAGGGTGGCAACGCCCTTTGCGTCCGTTGGCACCAGGAGTGACCCGGAACGGCTGCGCGCGTCGTAAATCAGCTTGCCCAGACGCGGGTCGTCCGGCGCCTGGAACATGTGGCTGTTCTGGCCGCAGCCGCAGCTATTGAGGTAGAGCCCAGTCAGCTCCCAGTTGCCGAGGTGGGGCGCGAGTATGATGACGCCGCGGCCAGCCGCGTGCGCCGACTGCAGCAGGTCCAGTCCTTCGACATTCCTGATCAGCGCCAGTGCGCGCGGCGCGGGCCACAGCCACACGGCGCCGCATTCGGCAATCGTCATAAAGGTATGGCGCAAGCTCGCCTTCGCAAGCGCCTTGCGCGCCGCTTCGTCCATGTCCGGAAAGCAGAGCGCAAGGTTCGTCAGCGTAGTCTGCGCCATACGGCCGCGTATCAGCCAACAAAGATCACCCAGCCCCATGCCGAGCGCGCGCGCGGCGCGCACAGGCAGAAGGGCAAGAAAATGCAGCAGCAGTATGAGTAAACGGGATCGCATCGCGGGGTTCTTCGGACTCGCCATCATCCGGGCTTTTCAGGATAATGACGGCCTTTTTGGGCACTCTTTTTCCGTAAATTTCTCGCTATCAATGGTACCCGAAGCGGCACCGCCTGGAGTCCTTTTTGTCCTCTCAACCAAGCAAGCCTGTCGACGTGTCGACCTTCCAGGGTTTGATTCTCGCGCTGCAGCAATTCTGGGCTGACAACGGCTGCGTCATTATTCAGCCGCTGGACCTCGAAGTCGGCGCGGGCACCTTCCATCCAGCAACCTTCCTGCGCGCGATCGGCCCCGAAAGCTGGAACAGCGCGTACGTGCAGCCAAGCCGCCGTCCGACTGACAGTCGTTATGGCGAAAACCCGATGCGCCTGCAGCACTACTACCAGTTCCAGGTAATCCTGAAGCCTTCACCGCTGAACATTCAGGACCTTTACCTGCAGTCGCTGCAGTATCTCGGCATCGACACGAGCATCCACGACATTCGCTTCGTCGAGGACAACTGGGAATCGCCGACACTCGGCGCCTGGGGTCTTGGCTGGGAAGTGTGGCTTAACGGCATGGAGGTCACGCAGTTCACATATTTCCAGCAAGTCGGCGGACTCGAGTGCTATCCCGTCAGTGGCGAGATCACCTACGGTCTGGAGCGCATCGCAATGTACCTGCAGGCCAAGAACAGCATCTACGACATTGTCTGGGCGCGCACGCCGAACGGCATCGTGACGTATGGCGACGTGTTCCATCAAAACGAAGTGGAGCAGAGCGCGTTTAACTTCGAGCACGCCAATGTCGACAACCTGTTCCGCTATTTCACCGAATGCGAAGTGCAGTGCCAGAACCTGCTCGCCGCCAAGCTCGTGCTGCCGGCCTATGAGCAAGTGTTGAAGGCTTCGCATTATTTCAACCTGCTCGATGCCCGCTCGGCGATTTCTGTGACGGAGCGCCAGCGCTTCATCCTGCGCGTGCGTACGCTCGCGCGCGAAGTGGCGCAGTCCTATTACGACTCGCGCGCGCGGCTCAACTTCCCGCTCGCGCCGCAGGACTTGCGCGACGAGTGCCTGCTCAAATGGCAGGACGCGCAACAGGAGAAGCAATCATGAAGCAGGATCTCCTGATCGAAATTGGCACCGAAGAGTTACCTCCGAAAGCGCTGCTGACCTTGTCCGAGGCCTTTCGCGATGCCTTTGCGGGACTTTTGCAGAAAGCCGGGCTTGAACACGGCGGCATTGCACCGTTTGCGACACCCCGTCGCCTTGCGCTGATCATTAAGCAAGTGCCCGAACAGCAACCTGACATTTCTCTCGAGAAACTGGGCCCTGCGATGCAAGCCGCCTTTGGCGCCGACGGCAAACCGACAAAAGCTGCTGAAGGTTTCGCACGCGGTTGCGGCGTCGAGGTCTCCGCTCTAGAGCGCAAGCAGGACGGCAACGTCGAGAAACTTGTGTTCCGTTCGCAGCGTAAAGGCGCCGCCACTGTATCGCTGGTCCCCGACATGGTGCGTGAGGCGCTGGCCGCACTGCCGATTCCGAAGCGCATGCGCTGGGGCAGCTCGCGCGATGAGTTCGTGCGTCCCGTGCAGTGGTGTGTGCTGCTGTTCGGCAGCGCGGTGATTCCCGCGACGATACTCGGCGCGGCCAGTGCGGCGATTACGCGTGGCCACCGTTTCATGCATCCGCAGCTGATTACGCTGAGCGCGCCAGCCGACTACGAAGACGCGCTGTTGCAGGGTAAGGTCATTGCAAGCTTTGCAAAGCGCCGCGAACAAGTTAAAAAGCTTGTTGAACAGGAAGGACAGAAACTTGGAGGTGCACGTGCGATCATCGAAGATGAATTGCTGGATGAAGTTACCGCGCTGGTCGAATGGCCGGTCGCGCTGACGGGAAACTTCGACCAAGCCTTCCTCGCCGTGCCACAGGAAGCGCTGATCTCGGCGATGAAAGGCCACCAGAAGTGTTTCCACCTGCTCGATGCGAAGGGCGGCATCCTGCCGAACTTCATCACCCTGAGTAACCTCATCAGTCGTGATCCAGCGCAGGTCATTGCCGGCAACGAGAAAGTAATTCGTCCACGCCTCGCGGATGCGGCGTTCTTTTTCAACCAGGATAAAAAGCAGCCGCTCGCCGCGCGGCGCGAAAAGCTGAAAACAGTTGTCTTCCAGCAGGAGCTGGGAACCGTTGCCGCCAAATCGGCACGTGTGGCCAAACTTGCCGCGCACATCGCCGGCCAGCTCGGTACCGACAAGGCACTTGCGCAGCGCGCTGCCGAGCTCGGTAAGTGCGACCTGCTGACCAGCATGGTCTACGAATTCGCCGAATTGCAGGGCCTGATGGGCATGCACTATGCACGCCATGACGGAGAGCCCGAGGAAGTGGCGCAGGCGCTGTTCGAACAATACCTGCCGCGCTTTTCCGGCGACGATCTGCCAACGGGCAAAACCGGCATGGTGCTCGCGCTCGCGGAGCGCCTCGACACGATCACCGGTTTGTTCGGCATCGGCCAGCCGCCGACGGGTTCGAAAGACCCATTCGCGCTGCGCCGCGCAGCGCTTGGCGTACTGCGGATCATCATCGAGAAGCAATTGCCTCTGGATTTGACGGCCTGTCTCGAAGCAGCCGTTACTAACTTCTCGGCCCTGCCAAAAGCGACGGGGCTAGCGACAATCGTGCGCGACTTTATTTTTGAACGGTTGCGTACTTTTTACGCTGATCAAGGCATAGCGAGCGACGTGTTCCTTGCAGTCGATGCCGTGCGCCCCGCGAGCCCGCTTGAGTTCGATGCGCGCATTAAGGCCGTAAGCCACTTTGTCAGCTTGCCACAGGCGCAGGCACTTGCCGCCGCGAACAAGCGCGTGTCGAACATTCTGCAGAAATCCTCTGTCAAAGTCGGGGCAGCGGTGGACGCCGCGAAGCTGGCAGAGGCTGCGGAGCGCGCGCTGTCGGATAGCGTGAAGTCCGTGCAAACGCGCGTGGACCCCTTATTGAAGAAGAGCGAGTTCACGCCAGCGCTCGCGGCCATGGCGGAGTTGCAGCCGGTCGTCGATGCCTTCTTCGACGCAGTGATGGTGAACGTCGATGATCCCGCCGTGCGCGACAATCGTCTTGCATTGCTGCAGGAATTGCGCGCGCTGTTCCTGCGCGTCGCCGATATCTCGTTATTGCAGAATGTCTGATAACACTGTTAGCCGCCTGGTGATTCTCGATCGCGATGGCGTCATCAATGAGGATTCTGATGACTACATCAAGTCGCTGGACGAGTGGGTGCCGGTTCCGGGAAGCATAGCTGCGATAGCGCGTTTGTCGCGCGCTGGCTTCAGTATCGCGGTAGCAACCAATCAGTCCGGAATCGCGCGCGGGTATTTTGATGAAATTGCCCTGGCTAATATGCATGCGTTGCTGTGTGAGCTCGTCGAGGAAGCGGGCGGGCAGGTCGACGCGATCTGTTATTGTCCGCATGGTCCAGATGAAGGCTGTCACTGCCGCAAGCCAGCGCCCGGGCTGCTGGAGCAGATCAGCGAAGAATTGCGTCTGCCACTTGCCGGCGCCTGGTATGTTGGCGATACGCGCAAGGATGTGGAGCTGGGTTTGTCGATGAACTGCCGCCCGATCCTCGTGCGCAGCGGTAAAGGGCGAGATACCGAACAGAAACTGGACGCGTCGATGCGGGGAGCAGTCATGATTGTTGATGATCTGGCCGCGGCGGCTGACCTGATCCTCGCGACCATGATCGGTAGCAGGACCTGAGCCATGCTGATGACACTGCGAACTGTAATCTTTTACCTTGGCTACGCCGCCACGCTCATCGTGATTGCGTCGCTATCGGTGCTGTTCGGCTGGGCGCTACCCGTGAGCGAGCGCTTCCGTTTTGCGACGCAGTGGAACCGCTTCGCCGTGTGGTGGGTGGGTGTGACATGTGGTGTCCGCTATCGCGTCAGTGGCCAGGAGCATGTGCCGGCCGGTCCGTTCGTGGTGCTAAGCAACCACCAGAGTCCCTGGGAAACATTGTTTCTTTATTATCACTTCGTGCCCATCTGCGCGATTCTGAAACGCGAGCTCCTGTGGATCCCATTCTTCGGCTGGGCGCTCGCCGTGTTGAAGCCCATAGCGATAGATCGCAGCAAGGGCCGCAGCGCGCGGCAGAATATGTTGACTGAAGGTCCGAAGCGTTTGGCGCTGGGCTTGTCCGTGCTCGTATTCCCGGAAGGCACGCGTGTCGACGTGGGGCAGGAGAAGAAGTTTTTGACTGGCGGCGCGGAACTTGCGATCACCGCAGGCGCCACGGTCTTGCCGGTCGCGCACAACGCCGGCATCTGCTGGCCGGCGCACAGGTTCGCCAAGCGCCCCGGCACTATTGATGTCGTCATCGGGAAGCCGATTCCAACTGCAGGACGCGAGGCGCGCGAGTTGACCGAGGAAGTGCAGGCCTGGATTCGCCAGGCACTGCCCTGAAACTCAGACGTCGAGGTTTGCCACCTGCAAGGCGTTGCTCTCGATGAACTCGCGACGGGGTTCCACCTGGTCGCCCATCAAGGTGTAGAACAACTGGTCGGCACCCATCGCATCCTCGATGGTTACGCGCAGCATGCGGCGGAAGTTCGGATCCATGGTCGTTTCCCACAGCTGCTCCGGGTTCATCTCACCCAATCCCTTGTAGCGCTGCAAGTAATGGCCCTTCATTGCATCGGCCATCAACCAGTCGAGCGCTTCCTTGAACTGCGTTACCGGCTGGGTCTTGTCGCCGCGTTTGACGTAAGCACCTGGCTCGAACAAACCTTTCAATGTGGCGCCCACGCGGCGGAATTCGCGATACTCGTTTGATTTGAAAAATTCGAGCGTCAAGGTGACCTTGCGCGTGATGCCATGCACGATGGAGGTCACCACCGGCACGAAGATCTTCTCTTCTTCGTCGTGACGCACAGCGAAGCTGTAGTGCGCTGGGCTTTTGATCGCGGTTACAGCGGTTTCGAGCTGCTTGACCCAGGCATTCACGGCCTGCTGGTCGACCAGTTGCTCGACGCTTAGCGGATCCAGGTTCAGCAGCACTTGCAGTACTTCTTCCGGATACTGACGCGACAGGCGGCGGATCTGCGCCTGCACGCTGCGATAGTCCTGCACGATGGTTTGCAGGGCCGTGCCACTGATACCCGGTGCCTCTGCGTTTACGTGCAGACTGGAGTCGTCAAGGGCCAGTTGTGTCTGGTACAGCGCGAGCTCATCGTCGTCCTTTAAATACTGCTCCTGTTTGCCTTTGCGGATTTTGTACAGCGGCGGTTGCGCAATGAAGATGTGACCGCGCTCGACAAGTTGGCGCATCTGGCGGAAGAAGAAGGTCAGCAGCAATGTGCGTATGTGCGAGCCGTCGACGTCAGCGTCGGTCATGATGATGATGCTGTGATAGCGCAAAGCGTCAGGATTGAATTCCTCGGTGCCGATGCCGCAGCCCAGCGCCTTGATCAGCGTACCGATTTCCGCGGAGCTCAGCATCTTGTCGAAGCGCGCTTTTTCGACATTGAGGATTTTTCCCTTCAGTGGAAGGATTGCCTGGTTCTTGCGGTTGCGCCCTTGCTTCGCGGAGCCGCCGGCGGAATCACCCTCGACAATGTAGATTTCCGACAGTGCGGGATCCTTCTCCTGGCAGTCGGCGAGCTTGCCGGGGAGGCCCGCAATATCGAGGGCTCCCTTGCGGCGTGTCATTTCACGCGCTTTACGCGCTGCTTCGCGCGCGCGCGCTGCATCGAGCATCTTGTTGACGATGCCGCGCGCTTCGTGCGGATGTTCCATCAGGAAGTCACTAAAGGCGCGCGCCATTTCCTGCTCGACGGCGGTCTTCACTTCCGAGGATACGAGTTTGTCTTTCGTCTGCGACGAGAACTTCGGATCGCGTACCTTGACCGAAATGATTGCGGTCAACCCTTCGCGCGCATCATCGCCGGATGTTGCAACTTCCTTACCTTTCTTCGACTCCATTTCCTTGTCGATATAGCCTTTCAGGACACGGGTTAGCGCCGCACGGAAACCGGCGAGATGCGTGCCGCCGTCGCGCTGCGGAATGTTATTCGTGTAGGCGTATACGTTTTCCTGATAGCCGTCGTTCCACTGGATGGCGATCTCCATGCCGACGCCGTCGACTTCGGAGGCGAAGTGGAAGATTTTGTTGATCGGTGAGCGATTCAGGTTCAGATAGTCGATGAACGCCTTAAGTCCGCCGGCGTATTGAAAGATGTCTGTACGATCGGCACGCTCATCGGTCAGCTGAATCTTGATACCGGCGTTCAGGAAGGCCAGTTCCCGCAATTTTTTGGCCAGAATATCGTATTCGAACTTGATATTCGTGAAAGTTTCGGTCGAGGGTTTGAAGTGCACCTTCGTTCCTGTGATATCCGTGTCACCCACAACCTTCAGTGGCTCCTGGGGCACTCCGTGATGATAGATCTGCTCGTGCAGGTTGCCCGCGCGATGGATAGTCAGCTTCAGGTAGGACGACAGCGCATTCACAACGGATACGCCAACGCCATGCAGACCGCCGGAAACCTTATAGCTGTTGTCATCAAACTTACCGCCGGCGTGGAGAATGGTCATGATGACCTCGGCGGCGGAAACGCCTTCTTCATGCATGTCAGTCGGGATGCCGCGGCCGTTGTCACAGACGCTCACGGTCTCATCGCTGTGGATGACTACCTGAATGGAGTCGCAATGGCCAGCCAGGGCTTCGTCGATGGAGTTGTCGACGAGCTCGAAGACCATATGGTGTAAACCAGTGCCATCGTCGGTGTCACCGATGTACATGCCTGGGCGCTTACGGACTGCATCGAGCCCTTTCAGCACCTTGATACTGGAGGAATCGTAGTTCTCGTTGTCGGCCATCGTCCGTTCCCGTTAATCTGTGTTGCTGGTTCAGTTGACGCTTCTTAAGCTCTTGATTTTTCTTGGCTTTAGCTTGGGCTTAGGGTGCCCTTCATACAGCTTCGATTTTACCACGTTTCACGTGAAACAGCTTGTGTTTGCTGGCTGCCGCGTCTGAGCTCTGGACTAGTTCCCTGGCCAAAGTATCCCGCTCAATGCTGGTCAGTAGCACTTGGGCCTGGCGCTCCTTCAGCAAGTTGCAAACGCGGATACGGTTATCTGCATCCAGCTCTGCGGGTAGGTCGTCAATAAGGTATATGCAGCGCCTACCTTGCTCTTGTTCTAGCAGGTGGCCCTGGGCAATTTTGAGGGCGCAGATGAGCAGCTTGAGCTGGCCGCGGGATAGGAGTTCAGCGGCCTCGGCTGAACCCAGGCGAAAGCGAAGGTCCGCCCGGTGGGGACCAGAAGAGGTATGCCCATAACGACGGTCTCGAAGGAGGTCCTTCTGGATTTGCTCATAGAGACCTAGCTCAGAGGTCCAGCCGCGAAAGTATTCAACATCCAGCTCCAGGCCCGGATCCCAAGCGGCGAGCCCAGCAAGTTCAGGCTCGAGCAGGGGCTTCAGCTTGTGCATGTACTGAGCGCGTTGGAGGTCCATTTGCTCCGAGCTACGTACGAGCTCCAGCGTCCAAGGCTCGAGCTCAGAGGCAGCAGCCCCCTGTCTCAAGAGACTATTGCGGTTCTGCAAGGCAAGGCGAGCCCGGCGCCAGTTACCGAAGAAGCTTTGTTCCACGTGAAACACTCCCCAATCCAGGAAGCGGCGCCGCTCGCTGGGACTTCCCTCAAGGATTTGGAAAGTGTCGGAGTTAATTAACTGCAGAGGTAGACTGTGAGAGAGTTCGGCCAAGCCTTCGGCCTTTCGCCCGGCGATACGCAAGCTTTGCGCACCCTTTAAGGGTCGCAATATGCCTAACCCCAGTCCTTCCCGCGTTTGTGCAAAGACTGTAGCCTCGCTGCAGCCATCGCGTACGAGGGATTTCTGGAGTTGACTACGAAAGGAGCGGCCGAAGGCGAGAAGGTGGAGGGCCTCGAGCACCGAGGTCTTCCCGCTACCATTGTCTCCAAAAAATAGGTTGAAGCCCTCAGCGAGCTCCAGTTCGGCCGACTCAATATTTCGAAGGTTGCTGAGCTCAAGTCTGGCGAGGGCGGGCATGCCGAACCAAGGAGCCTTGGCTCACAGCCTCATCGGCATAACGACATACAGCGAAGGACTATTTTCAGTGGCCTGGATCAGCACGCTGCTGTTGGAGTCCGCCAGAATCATCTGCACGGAATCCGTACTCAGCACACCCAATACATCCACGAGGTAGCTCACATTAAAGCCAATTTCGAGCCCGGCGCCTTTGTATTCGACATTGATGATCTCCTCGGCTTCTTCCTGCTCAGGATTATTCGCAAGGATCTTCAATTCATCGTTCGCCAGCATGAGCCGGATACCACGGAACTTCTCGTTAGACAGGATAGCCGTGCGATTCAAGGCCTGACGCAGGTCACTACGCACGGCGGTGAGCACCTTGTCGCCACCCTTTGGCAATACACGGTCGTAATCCGGGAACTTGCCATCGACCAGCTTTGACGTAAAGGTAAAGGCCTCCGTACGGGCCCGAATATGGTTGGTGCCGATGACAAGGCTCACGGGCTCATCGCTATCGGAAAGCAAGCGTGATAACTCCAGAATTCCCTTACGCGGAACAATAACCTGCAGCTTGTTACCAGTAAGGGCGATTTTCTGCTTTTCGGTATGCATAGCGAGACGATGACCATCGGTTGCGACAACCCGCAGATAGTCGGCACTAACTTCGAAAAGCAAGCCATTAAGATAGTAGCGCACATCCTGCTGAGCCATCGCGAAGCTGGTGCTGTCGAGCATGGATTTGAGCGTGGCTTGAGCGATCGAGAACTCAAGCGTGCCTGCTGATTCCTCGACACTCGGGAAATCCGAAGCGGGCAGGGTCGACAGCGAAAAGCGACTGCGGCCATAGCGAATGACTGCCTTGCCTTCATCGACGTCGACCTTCAGCGTTGCGTCGTCCGGAAGCGACTTGCAGATGTCCATTAATTTGCGGGCAGGTACCGTGACTTCGCCATCGCGCGCATTTGGGCACACGTTTACACGTCCGACCAACTCCACTTCGAGATCCGTGCCAGTCAGCGACAACTGCCCCTTTTCGAGAACGAGCAGTACATTCGACAGCACCGGCAAAGTCTGCCGACGCTCGACCACGCCAGTCACCAATTGCAGCGGTTTGATCAAGGCTTCGCGCGAAATTTCAAAATGCATGATTATCTCTTCTTATCCTGCGTGGTCTGGGTGATCAACTGGAGAGGGAGCGTAATAAATTCTGATAATCCTCGCTGATATCGGAGGATGTTTTGCGCAATTCGCTGATGGTACGGCAAGCGTGCAACACGGTTGTGTGGTCACGGCCACCGTACATGGTGCCAATTTCGGGAAGGCTGTGATTAGTCAGCTCTTTGGACAAACACATGGCCATTTGTCGAGGTCTGGCAACCGAACGGCTGCGGCGCTTGGATATCATATCAGCCATTTTTATCTTGTAATACTCAGCGACGGTGCGCTGGATATTGTCGACGCTAACGAGCTTGCTTTGGATCGCCAGCAAATCTTTTAGCGCATCCTTGATTAACGGAATGGTGATTTCCGATCCGAGAAAACGCGCATGCGCGACCACTTTCTTCAACGCGCCTTCCAGCTCGCGTACGTTAGAACGAAGCTTTTGCGCCATGAACATCGCTTCGTCATTTGCCAGGTATACGTTGTCCTGGTTCGCCTTATTGATCAGGATCGCGGCGCGCGTTTCAAGCTCAGGCGGCTCAACGGCAACTGAAAGCCCCCAACTGAAACGCGATTTCAGACGCTCCTCGAGGCCATTAATCTCACTGTGGTATTTGTCGCAGGTCATGATGATCTGACGACCGCCTTCAAAGATGGCATTGAAGGTATGGAAGAACTCCTCCTGTGAGCGCTCCTTGTTCGCGAAGAACTGGATGTCGTCGATCAGCAAGGCGTCAACGGAATGGTAATAACGCTTGAACTCGTTGATGGCGTTCAGCTGCAAGGCCGATACCATGCTGCCCACGAACGTCTGCGAGTGCAGATAAACGACATTCGCCGCCGGATTCTTTTCGCGTAAATGGTTGCCGATAGCATGCATCAGGTGCGTTTTACCCAGACCAACGCCGCCGTATATAAATAGTGGGTTGTAGGCGCCGCCCGGGTTACTCGCTACCTGCGCAGCAGCAGCACGCGCCAACTGGTTGGACTTTCCCTGGATGAAGTTGGAAAAAGTATAGTTGCGGTTCAGCTCGCCCTTGAAGCTGAGCTTCCGGGAGTTGATCTGCGGAGCCACGGGGCTGGGCAACGATGGCTGCGGAGCGGCAATAGCCAAATTGCGGCTGGGCGCTGTCTCCAAGCTGCTATTTGTCATGTCAGCGCTGCCGAGCGCATTCAGCTCTGCAATCCCGACGGCCTGGCCATTGACGGTATCCCCTTGCTGGGTTTGAGCCGCGCTGGCGATCTGCAACACGACCTTTGGGGGCGATCCCATCGTCAGATCACTGAGCAGCTCCTGGATACGGGCCAGAAAATGCTCGCGCACCCAGTCCTGCACGAAACGGTTAGGCGTCAACAGGTGCAAGGTATCAACGTCTTCAGCGGCCCTGATGGGCCTGATCCAGGTGTTGAACTGCTGCGAAGGCAGCTCATCTTTCAGGCAATGGACACACTTTTGCCATGTGGCAACGATCACGACGGTCATGGCTCCGATATTGTTATTTTGGTGTGGGGAAAGAGGGTGAAAATTCTACTCAGCGCGCGCCATGTTATCCACATAAAACTTCGAATTTTCCCTGATTTATACGAGCATTTTTCCTTATCTATTTCAACAGCCTACAGATTTTCTACCAATAATCCTCGAGAGAAACTTATACAGAAAATGCGGCGCCTCCGACCAGTCCCGCCTGTGTGTTTCTTGTGGATAAGTTGTGAGCGAGCCGGTATGGTTTTATGGTTGAGAAAAGGACTGCACGCCGCCTGTATGCAGGCTGGCACGGCAGAGGCACGTAATTGCGCCGCCCCAGCAAACTCTATAGAATCCGCGCCTCCTTTTCGGGCAGGTTGTTGTAGCACCAATCCAGGCGCTTCGACATCGCAAAACCCGAATACACCGACCGCACAAACCGGCAGACAACAGGTAGTAGTGACATGAAACGTACATTCCAGCCCAGCAGAATCAAACGCGCGCGTACCCATGGTTTCCGCGCTCGCATGGCTTCCAAGAAAGGCCGCCAGGTTCTGGCACGCCGACGCGCAAAAGGCCGCGCCAGTCTGTCGGCCTGAGCACGCAGGATTCAGGACTACGGCACCAGGGACAAGGCAGCGCTATCAGCCGCGACATCGGGCTCCCCGCAGGACTTCCGGGCGTGACCAACAGGCTGACGAAACGCCAAAGGTTGTTACGCTCCGCGGAATTTAGCCAGGTTTTCGCTCAGCCGGCTTACCGGATTTCCACGCCTCAGCTTTTAATGCTCGCGACGCCGAACGAACACGGCGCCGCCAGACTGGGGCTGGTCATGTCTCGCAAGAATGTCGGCTGTGCCGTATCGCGTAATCGCATCAAGCGGCTGTGCCGTGAGGCCTTCCGTATGCGAGCTCGCGACTTTGTTAACATTGATATTATCGTCCTGGCCAGGCGCGGCCTCGACAAGCTCGACAATCCTGCCGTCACCGCCATGATCAACCATCTCTTCGACAAGCTCCGTCAGAAGAGCGCGGACGCGAAGCGAACACCATGATCCCAACGACGCTACTGCGTGGCATGCCACATCCAACTCGCATTGATAAGGCCCAGGGTTTTGCCGTGCGCTCCCTCTCTGCTGGCATACGCGCGTACCAGGTAGTGTTAAGTCCCGTGTTCGGTACGCAATGCCGGTTTTATCCAACCTGCTCCCAATACGCACTCGACGCGATCGCGTGCCACGGCGCGGGGAAAGGATTGTTGCTGACCATTGGACGCATTGCGCGCTGCAACCCGCTTTGTGAAGGCGGCCACGACCCTGTCCCTGAACGTTTCTCCTTCCTGAAGTCGAGTTCCTGATGGATATCAAACGCAACCTGCTCATTCTCGCGATCGCCGTCGTCAGTTATCTGATGTTGCTCGCATGGAATAGCGACTACCCAAGAGAACAGTCACCCGCGAATGCCGTGGCCGAAACCACTTTGCAAGCCCCCGCAACACCCCCGGTGGGCACGGCGCCGACGCTGGATGTTCCGCAAGTACAAGGCCAGCCAGCACCGGCCAGCACCGCAGCACCGGCCGCCAGCCTCATTACGGTTTCGACACCGACCCAGATCGTGCGCATCGACCCGGTTGGCGGCGACATCGTCGGCGTGAGCCTGCCGCAGTTCCCGACCAGCATCGACACGCCGGAAGACCCTTTCCCGCTGTTGTACAACGACAGCAACGGTGTCTATGTCGCACAGAGCGGCCTCATCGGACCCAATGGACCCGACGCACAGAGCACGGGGCGCCCGCGCTACCAGTCTGCGCAAACCAGCTACACGCTGGACGACGGCGCGCTGACGGTCGATCTCGTCGCAACACTGCCAAACAATGTTCGTGTTACCAAACGCTTCATCTTCAATGCGGACGATTACCTCATCACCGTGCAACACATCGTCGCCAACAATAGCGCCACTGACCAGGCGATGACGCTATTCGGCCAGATCAAGCGCGACGCTCGCGAGGATCCAAGCGGCGGCAAAGGCTTTGGAATTCGAACCTTCCTCGGCGCGGTGCTGACTACGCCAGAGGATCCCTACTTCAAGCTCGACCTCGAAGAGTTGGCCGAAGGAGATAAGTCCTTTGACGTCGAAGGCGGCTGGATCGGCTTTTCGCAGCACTACTTCCTGGGTAGCTGGATCGCGCCATCGGCATCGCTCAACAAGGTTTCGACACGTCGTAACGCCAACGGCGAATACCTGCTGGACTTTGTCTCTCCAGAAACGACGGTGCCGGCAGGCCAGGAAGCGACGTTCGAAACTGCACTGTGGGCTGGACCGAAAGACCAATTCCGTCTCGAAGCGATCTCACCCGATCTTGGACTGACGATCGACTACGGCATGCTGTGGTTTGTCGGGTATCCAATCTTCTGGCTGCTGACGCAGATCAATGACCTCGTCGGCAACTACGGTGTCGCGATCGTCCTGCTGACCTGTGTGATTCGTTTGCTGTTCTATCCCTTGTCAAAGAAGCAGTTCCGCTCGCAGCTCGCGATGAAACGCCTGCAGCCAAAACTTGCTCAATTGAAAGAACGCTACGGCGACGACAAGCAACGCTTTGTGCAGGCGCAAATGGAGCTGTGGAAGAAGGAAGGCGTAAATCCTTTCAGCGGCTGTTTACCCGTACTGCTGCAAATGCCCGTGTTCCTCGGCATTTACTGGGTACTGAATGAAAGCGTCGAACTCAGACAGGCACCGTTCTTAATGTGGTATGAGGATCTATCGATGATGGATCCTTACTTCGTGCTGCCTCTGCTGCTTGGTGGCGCGTACTACCTGCAACAGCATCTGACGCCGATGATGACCACGGATCCGATGCAGGCGAAGGTCATGAAGTTCATGCCAGTCATGTTCTGCGCCTTCTTCCTGTTCTTCCCGGCCGGACTCGTACTGTATTACCTCGCCAACGCGCTGCTCAGCATCCTGCAGCAGTGGTACTTTAACTACACCGCCGGCAAGGAAACACTTCCCGCCAACGACGGCTGAGCCATGACACAGGCAACCGACACCATTTGCGCAGTGGCTACCCCTGCAGGGCGCGGTGGTGTCGGCGTGGTGCGCGTATCGGGCTCCAGGGCTGCCGAGCTCTGCACCCGCATCACCGGGCTGACACCCCTTAACCGCAGCGCACAGTACGCTAAATTCACCAGCGTCGATGGCGGTTTGATCGACACCGGACTCTCATTGTTCTTTTACGCACCACAGTCCTTCTCGGGCGAAGATGTGTGGGAGCTACAAACTCACGGTAGTCCTGTCGTACTCGACGAGCTGCTGTCGACCTTGCTGCAGCTGGGATGTCGCCTTGCGCGTCCTGGCGAGTTCAGCGAGCGCGCCTTCGTAAATGGCAAACTCGACCTCGCGCAGGCAGAAGCCATTGCTGATTTGATCGATAGTCGGTCCGTTGTAGCGGCGCGTAATGCCGTGCGCTCGCTGCAAGGCGAGTTTTCGCGCTTGATTGACGCGCTCGTCGATGACATTACCCATCTCCGCGTCTATGTCGAAGCTGCGATCGATTTTCCTGACGAGGACCTGGACTTTATGTCGCGTGGCGACGTTGATGCGCGCCTGACCAAGCTGCAACGGCGCGTCGCGGAGATCATCGCGCAGGCACACCACGGCGTGCTGCTACGCGAGGGCATCGAGGTCGTGATTGCCGGCGAACCCAATGCCGGCAAATCGACGCTGCTCAATGCGCTCGCTGGCGTCGACGCGGCGATCGTCACCGATATTCCCGGCACGACACGAGACCTGCTGCGACAGGAAATCATTCTGAATGGCGTGCCTGTGCACATTCTCGACACAGCCGGTTTGCGCGATAGCGACGACCCCGTCGAACAGGAAGGCATACGCCGCGCGCGCAGCGCCATTGTGCGAGCCGATCAGATCCTGCTACTTGTCGACAGTCGCGCACGCCAGACACTAAGGTCGAATGCCGTGTGGACCGATCTGAGTGGCGATCCGGCCCTCGCGAACAAGCTGACCCTTGTGTTCACAAAAACCGATCTCGCCGGCATTGCACCGGCACTGGGTGAAGAGCAGGGCATCACGTTCATCCAGCTCTCGGCCAGGCTTGGACTCGGTCTCGACCTGCTGCGCGCGCATATCGTCGAGCGTGCGGGGTTCCATGCGCAGGACGAAGGACACTTTCTTGCGCGGCGGCGCCATCTCGATGCACTACAACGTGCTGCCACCGCGCTTGATGCAGCCGCCAAACAGGGGCGCGCGAGCTCGGCGGAATTAATGGCTGATGACCTGCGTGGTGCGCAGAATGCCCTGGGCGAGATCACTGGGGCGGTAAGTTCCGACGAGCTGCTGGGCGAAATTTTTAGCAGCTTCTGCATCGGTAAATAAGCTGTCGATACGCTGTGGATGAGCCAGTATTAACACGGTATGAAAGGCAGGATAGCGCGTGTACTAAATGTGGATAACACAGGAGCCTGCCGACCCCTGTTGATAACCAGCACTGTTATACCGAGTCATACGCTGCCGACAGTGTCGCTACACACAGGGTTCAGGTGTCTCCAAGCCCCTGATGCGCCAGTCAAATCAGCCTGCATCCACAGAAAGGGGCGCGGCTAATAACAATCAAGGTAAGAAAGAATAAAAGATATATATAAAGGTACGTCGTTCAAACCAGTTAAGCAGCCCTGACAGACAGCCGACCGCGAATCAGGCAGGAAACAATCAAAGAGTTTATACTTGCGCCCCCTGCAAACAGGCTCCACACCATGCCCTTTCCGGATCATTACGACGTAATCGTAGTTGGCGGCGGCCACGCCGGCACTGAGGCTGCGCTTGCGTCCGCGCGCATGGGTTGCCGTACTTTGCTGGTCAGCCACAACGTAGAAACACTTGGGCAAATGTCCTGTAACCCCGCAATTGGCGGTATCGGCAAAACTCACCTCGTCAAGGAAGTGGATGCGCTAGGTGGCGCGATGGCCCGCGCGACGGATGTCGCTGGTATCCAGTTCCGCACCCTGAACGCGAGCAAGGGGCCGGCGGTACGCGCCACCCGCGCCCAGGCAGACCGGGTGCTGTACAAGGCAGCCATCCGCACGACTCTCGAAAACCAGAGCAACCTCAGCATCTTCCAGCAAGCTATCGATGATCTGATCGTCACGGGCGATAGCGTTGACGGCGTCGTCACCCAGATGGGGCAGAAATTCTTTGCACATCGCGTCGTGCTGACGACCGGCACGTTCCTCGGCGGCCGGATCCACATAGGACTCAATAATTACTCCGGCGGTCGCGCCGGAGACCCACCTGCGATTGCGCTCGCGCAGCGTTTGCGCGAGCTGCCGCTGCGAGTCGGACGCCTGAAAACGGGAACACCCGCGCGCATTGATGCGCGGACCGTGGATTTTTCCGTCATGCAGGAACAACCCGGGGATACGCCAACGCCGGTAATGTCCTACCTCGGCAGCGTGGACGAGCACCCACGGCAGGTCAGTTGCTACATCACCTCCACCAACGAGCGCTGCCACGACATCATTCGTTCTGGGCTCGACCAGTCACCGATGTATACCGGGGTCATCGAAGGAGTCGGACCGCGCTACTGCCCATCGATCGAAGACAAAGTTGTGCGCTATGCCGACAAAACCAGTCATCAGATCTTTGTTGAACCCGAGGGCCTGACAACCCACGAGCTGTATCCAAATGGCATTTCGACGAGCCTGCCCTTTGAAATCCAGAAGCAGATGATTGCGTCGATTCGTGGTTTTGAAAATGCGCACATCATCCGGCCTGGCTACGCAATCGAGTATGACTTCTTCGATCCGCGCGATCTTCAGCCGACGCTTGAAACCAAAGTGATCAAGGGACTGTATTTCGCCGGCCAGATCAACGGAACGACCGGCTACGAGGAAGCGGCCGCGCAAGGCTTGCTCGCTGGGATCAACGCTGCGCGCGCGGCCCAGGGCAAGGATGGCTGGTGTCCCGCACGTAATGAAGCCTACATTGGCGTGCTCGTAGATGACCTGATTACGCAAGGTACACGTGAGCCTTACCGCATGTTTACCAGTCGCGCAGAATATCGGCTGATGCTGCGCCAGGACAATGCTGACAGTCGCCTGACGGAAATCGGCCGCGGCTTTGGGCTCGTCGACGAACAGCGTTGGCGCGCGTTCAACGAGAAACGCGAGCAAATTGCTCACGAAGAACAGTACTTGCGTTCACAGTGGGTTCAGCCTGGGACCGATCTCGCTAGCCAACTGGATCAGCGCCTTGAAAAACCACTCGGTCGTGAATATCGCCTTTGCGAAATACTGGCGCGTCCGGACATCAGTTACGGCGATCTCGCCGAGGCCTGTATCAGCAGTGGCTATCGCGCTGCATTTCCCAGCGCGGAAGTCGCCGAACAAGTAGAAATCGCTTTCAAGTACCACGGTTATATCGTGCGTCAGCAGGACGAGATCGAAAAGCTGAAGCGCCAGGAAAATGCGCGCTTGCCCGCTGACTTCGACTATCGGTCGATTCCCGGCCTATCGAACGAGCTGCGCCAGAAACTCTCCGACTCGCGACCGGATAGCATCGGTCGCGCTGCGCGCATTCCCGGCGTGACGCCGGCGGCGGTATCGCTGCTGCTCGTTTACCTGAAGAAACACCAGGCGCTGCAGGACAAGCGGCTCGCCAGCAAAACAGCCGGCACCGCCTGATGTCCGTTGATGCGGCGCTAACTTCCCGACTGAATGCAGGCATGCGCGAGCTGAACCTTGCGTTGCCCGCGGGCGCGAGCGAGCAACTGCTTGCGTATCTCGAGCAGCTCCACAAATGGAACAAGGCTTACAACCTGAGCGGCATCAAGGACATTCACGACATGCTGACCTTGCATTTGCTCGACAGTCTTGCGCTAGCGCCGCTTATCGATGCCGACCTCGTTGCTGATGTCGGCACCGGCGCCGGTCTCCCTGGGATTCCGCTGGCGATCTGTTATCCAGACAAGCAGTTTTGCCTGGTCGATAGCAACAGCAAGAAAACCCGGTTCATTTTTAATGTCGTCGCGACGCTCGGATTGCGCAACGTCGAGGTGATTCACCGCCGTGCTGAAGACTATGAAAGTCATCCGCAAGTTGCTATCGTCACGAGCCGCGCGTTTGCATCACTGCGCGATTTCGTTGTTCGCTGCGATCATATGCTCGCTCAAAATGGCAAGTTTCTCGCAATGAAGGGATTGATTCCCGACGATGAAATCGCTGATCTGCCGGCACATTACCAAGTGACGGCGATTCACCCCCTGTCACTCCCAGGTTCGGCGCATGTGCGTCATGTACTGGACATCAGGCGCGCAACGGCGTGACAAAACCAACACAAGAACATAACAAGGCCGGTTAAGCTCGTGGCAAAAATTTTCGCAGTAGCCAACCAGAAAGGTGGTGTCGGCAAAACCACGACCAGTATCAACCTGGCCGCTTCGCTCGCGCGGATGAACAAACGCGTGTTGCTTGTGGATCTCGATCCTCAGGGCAACGCGACGATGGGAAGCGGCATCGACAAGAACCAGTTGCAGGCCAGCGTATACGACGTGCTGACTGGACGCAGTGAATGCAAGTCGGTTCTTGTCCAGACACCGGAAGCTGGCTATATGATGTTGCCGGCCAATGGCGACCTCACCGCCGCTGAAGTCGAACTGCTTGAGCACGAGGCTCGTGAGACGCGGCTCAAGTCCGCATTGCAGCAAGTGGCCGGTGATTTCGACTACATCCTCATCGACTGCCCGCCCTCGTTGAACATGCTTACAGTCAACGCGCTGGTTGCTGCCGAAGGCGTGCTGATTGCAATGCAGTGCGAGTATTTTGCACTCGAAGGTTTGTCGGCCTTGTCCAACACAATTGAGGCTCTTGCAGGCTCGCTGAATCCGGATCTGAAAATCGAAGGCATCGTACGCACCATGTTCGATCCGCGAAACAAGCTGACCCAGGAAGTATCCGATCAGCTGAAGCAGTTTTTTGGCGACGCGGTATACCGCACGGTGATTCCGCGCAACGTGCGTCTTGCCGAAGCGCCGAGCTTTGGCCAGCCGGTAATCGTGTATGATAAAGCGTCAACTGGCGCGCTCTCGTATATCGCGCTAGCTGGCGAAATGTTGCGTCGACACGCCGACCAGCCAGTCGACACATCCGACAGTTCCAGCGCGTAAACAGCCGACCGCGACAGGCGGTCCATCACGATTGTCCCAGGTAGTCTTTACATGACAGACAAAAAACGCGGATTGGGCCGGGGGCTGGATGCGCTGCTCGGCGGAAACCGCAACAAGGCGCCGTCCCAACCCGATGCGCCCGTTTCAATAATTCCCGAAGCGACGCCGACTGCAGAAGTCCAAGCGGCCACTGCACAAAGCGATCCGCGTGAAGCGACTCTAAAGCACCTGCCCATCGAGTTCATCCAGCCCGGCAAATACCAGCCGCGCATGGACATGCGTCCTGAAACGCTCGAAGAACTGGCGCAGTCCATCAAGGCGCAAGGCGTCATGCAGCCGATAGTCGTGCGTCCCCTGACCTCAACCAAGTACGAAATCATTGCCGGTGAGCGGCGCTGGCGCGCGAGCCAGATTGCTGGCCTGTCCACTATTCCTGTCATCATTAAGCCGGTAGCGGACGATGCAGCCATTGCGATGGCGCTGATCGAAAACATCCAGCGGGAGAATCTCAACCCCCTCGAAGAGGCTGTTGCACTCAAACGCCTTCAGGATGAATTCCAGCTAACGCAGCAGGAAGTCGCCGATGCCGTCGGCAAATCGCGTACGGCCGTGACCAATCTGCTGCGCCTTATCGGCCTGCAGCATGAAGTGCGGACCTTTCTCGAGCACGGCGATCTCGAGATGGGCCATGCTCGCGCGCTGCTGGCGCTGCCACCTGAGCACCAGGTGAGTATTGCACGCACAGTAATCGGCAAGGGCCTCTCGGTGCGTCAGACAGAAGCGCTCGTGAGGCGCTTGCAAACCGAGAAAAAAGCCGGAGGCAAGGACAAGGTTCCAGCGACGCTCGATCCCGATATTCGCGCACTGCAGGATGAACTGTCGGAAAAGTTGGGTGCTGAAGTGCTCGTCGAGCACAGCGCCAAAGGTAAGGGGCGCGTGATTCTGAAGTACGGCTCGCTTGATCAGCTCGATGGCATTCTGGCCCATATCCACTGAAAGCGCGGAAGCCGTCTGTTTTGCACGAGTACAGGCACAACACCTCGAGCGCGGATTGTGTCTCTGTTCAGACCGGTTTTCAGTTGCCGCACCAAAACAACACCCCTATAATGCGCCGCTTTTGCGAGCGCCGGTACAGTGGCGCGCGTGTAGGGACTCCCTAGCAACCACAATAGTCAAGGCGCCTGAATATCATCAGGATTTTTGCTTTGTGGCCTGCGCTGGAGCGCGAAAGACGCGTATATAAGTCGCACGCACGGGGACTGACAGAGCGAGCCATGCCGGCCACGATCATCAAAGCCCCGACCCGATACCTCCTGGGAGTCCAGATAACCACAACCCTGTTGCTGGCTGGAGCCTCGCTGGGCTTGTTCGGATGGGTGTTTGCGTATCCGCTGCTGTTCGGGGGGTTGATCTCCCTTGTGCCGAATGCCGGGTTCGCGGCCATGGTGTTCCGCCACAGCGGCGCGCGTAGTACCGGGCTAGTGGTCAGAAACGCCTTTTTGGGCGAGCTGGTGAAGCTGGTGTTGATCGGTGCCGGATTTGCTCTGGTGTTCGTGCTGGTGGATCCCTTGCACGTGCCTGGGCTTTTTATCGGATTTGCGCTTGTGCATCTGGCCGGGCTTGTGGCGATGATCCGCCACGCCAGGCTCAACAATTGACAGTTTTATAAAAACGGAAAGACGATCGATGGCAGAACAGGCAGCAGAGCACGCGGAAGAAGGCGCAGCGCAATACGCTACCGGTGGCGAATACATCAATCACCACCTGGGCTTTCTGACCTACGGCAAACATCCCGACGGCTATGACCACGCTGGCGAATGGGGTTTTGCCCACTCCCAGGAAGAAGCCGCAGACATGGGTTTTTGGTCCATCCACGTCGACACGATGGGTCTGTCTGTCGTCACCGGCCTTATCTTCCTTGGTGTATTCCTCGCGGTCAGCCGCAAAGTCACTTCCGGTATCCCGGGGGGGCTGCAGAACTTCGTCGAAATGCTCGTTGAGATGGTGCAAAGCAGCGTCAAAACCACATTCCAGGGCAACAATCCATTTATTGCACCGCTGGCACTGACGATTTTCTGCTGGATCTTCCTGATGAACCTGCTGGACCTCGTGCCGGTAGACCTGATTCCGCTCGCGGCGCAGGGTGTTGCTGGTGATTCACATCTGTTCTTCAAGGCTGTGCCGACGACAGACGTCAATATCACTATCGGCCTGTCGGCCAGTGTCTTCCTGTTAATTCTGTTCTACAGCGTCAAGGTCAAAGGCATGGGTGGGTTCCTCGGCGAACTGGCCTTCCAGCCTTTTGGAAAATGGGCGATGCCGCTCAACCTTGTCATGGAAGTGCCCGCCTTTCTCGCGAAACCGGTTTCCCTCGCCTTGCGACTCTTTGGCAACCTTTTCGCTGGCGAAGTCATCTTCCTGATCATCGCTCTGCTTGGATACTGGCAAGCCTTCCTGCATGTGCCCTGGGCCATTTTCCACCTGCTGGTAGTTCCACTGCAGGCATACCTTTTCATGATGTTGACGATCGTCTACCTCAACCAGGCGCATCAACATCACTGAGCGCAGGCAACCGTTTTAGCAACAACCCTTCGACAAACTGGAGATAACAATGGAAACAATCTACGCCGCCGTACTGATCGCCTCTGCCCTCATCTTCGGCATCTGTGGCGCCGGCACTGCTATCGCATTCGGCAACCTCGGTGGCAAGCTGATCGAAAGCTCCGCACGTCAGCCCGAGCTCGCTCCGCGTCTGCAGACTCAGTTCTTCCTTGTAGCCGGCTTCGTGGACGTAATCTCGATCATCGGCGTAGGTATGGCGATGCTGTTCATCTTCGCTACTCCGTTCTCGGTCTAAGTTTCACAATAGCGCTTGCAAGCCTGGCGACAGACGCGGGCTTGCAGAAAGAAGAAGTTGTTCTGTAGTTGCGGTGAGCCACATGGCCACTGCAACGCTGAGGTGAGAGAAAGCCATGAATCTCAATGCAACCATCATTGGTCAAATAATCGCATTCTTCGTGTTTGCGTGGTTCTGCAGCGCGTATGTGTGGCCGCCAATCGTCAAGGCGCTCGCGGACCGGCAGAAGAAAATTGCTGACGGTCTCGAAGCTGCGTCGCGTGCCGGGCATGACCTGGAAATCGCGCAGAACCGTGCCGCGGAAATGCTGAAAGAAGCGAAAGTGAGCTCGGCAGGCATTATTGACCAGGCGAACAAACGTGCAAACCAGATCATCGATGAAGCCAAGGACAAAGCGCGTGACGAAGGCAATCGCCTGAAAGCTGGTGCGCAGGCTGAAATCGATCAGCAGATCAATCGCGCGCGCGAACAACTGCGTCAACAAGTTGCCGCACTGGCCGTGGCTGGCGCAGAGAAGATTCTCGAGTCTTCCGTCGACCAGAAAGCGCACGCCGACATGTTGAACAAGCTGGCCGCTGGTTTGTAAGCGGTCCATAAAGAGAAGCACGGGCAATGTCACAGTTCACCACACACGCCAGACCCTATGCGCGCGCGGCCTTTGAAACCGCGATTGGCGACGGCAGCCTCAGGACCTGGTCTGCGGCACTCGGCCTGCTGGCCGCGTTGCTGCGCGATACCAAGGTTGCGGGCTACCTGTCCGATCCTTCGCGCAACACTGGCGAGCAGGGGCAGACATTGATCGACCTCGGCGGCAGTGAGCTCGACGCAAAGGTACAAAATTTTGTGCTCATACTTGCGGCCAACAAGCGCCTGACACTGCTGGCCGACATCGCGGCGCTGTTCGAAGGTTTGAAGGCCGAATACGAAAAAACCGTCGACGTAGAAGTGATTTCGGCCTTTGGTATGGACCAGGCTGCGGAAAACAACCTCGTCGCCGCGCTGAAGAAACGCTTACAGCGCGATGTGAAGCTGAACATCAGCGTAGATCGTGCCTTGATCGGCGGCATGATCGTGCGTGCGGGCGACCTCGTCATCGACGGCTCCGTGCGCGGCAGACTGAACAAACTGGCCGAGTCCATCAACTGAATTGAAACCATGATGCCTGTGCCCGCATTCCACCGGAATTGCAGAACAGGCGCGCTGAGGAAGCTAGCATGCAGCAACTGAACCCATCCGAAATCAGTGACATCATCAAACAGCGGATCGCCAAGCTGGATGTCAAAGCGCAAGCGCAAAACGAAGGCACAATCGTCAGCGTGTCCGACGGCATCATCCGCATTCATGGCCTCGCCGATGTAATGTACGGCGAGATGATTGAATTCGAAGGCGGCATCTACGGCATGGCGCTGAACCTCGAGCGCGACTCAGTCGGCGCCGTCGTTCTCGGCGACTACCAAAAACTGGCTGAAGGCCAGACCTGCCGCTGCACGAAACGCATTCTTGAAGTGCCGATCGGTCCGGAGCTCGAAGGCCGCGTCGTAGACGCGCTCGGCAACCCGATCGATGGCAAAGGTCCAATCAATGCCAAGCTGACCGACGCCGTCGAGAAAGTCGCGCCGGGGGTTATCGCACGCCAGTCCGTATCGCAGCCAATCCAGACTGGTCTCAAAGCCATCGACGCGATGGTGCCAATCGGGCGCGGACAGCGCGAGCTGATCATCGGGGACCGCCAGGTCGGCAAGACGGCAATTGCCGTCGACACGATCATCAACCAGAAAGGCACTGGCATTAAATGTATCTACGTTGCGATCGGCCAGAAGCAGTCGTCTATCGCCTCCGTGGTGCGCAAGCTTGAAGAACATGGCGCAATGGAGCACACGATCATCGTCGCCGCAGGCGCCTCCGATCCTGCCGCCATGCAGTTCCTCGCCCCCTACACGGGTTGCACGATGGGCGAGTACTACCGCGATCGCGGCCAGGACGCCCTGATCATTTATGACGATTTGACCAAACAGGCCTGGGCCTACCGTCAGATCTCGCTGCTGCTGCGCCGTCCTCCGGGCCGCGAAGCGTATCCGGGCGACGTGTTCTATCTCCACAGCCGTTTGCTCGAGCGCGCTGCACGCGTTAACCCTGACTACGTCGAAAAATTCACTGAAGGCAAAGTCAAAGGCCAGACTGGCTCGCTGACCGCACTGCCGCTGATCGAAACACAGGCTGGCGACGTATCCGCATTCGTACCAACCAACGTAATCTCAATCACTGACGGCCAGATCTTCCTCGAAACGAGCCTGTTCAACTCCGGTATTCGTCCGGCCATGAACGCAGGCTTGTCGGTATCCCGCGTCGGTGGTGCTGCGCAGACCAAGATCATTCGCAAGCTCGGCGGCGGTATTCGTCTCGCCCTCGCCCAGTATCGTGAACTTGCTGCTTTCGCACAGTTTGCATCCGACCTCGACGATGCCACGCGCGCGCAGCTTGAACATGGTCAGCGCGTGACCGAGCTGATGAAGCAGAAACAGTACTCGCCCCTGTCGGTAGCCGAAATGGGCGTGTCGATCTTCGCAGCTAACGAAGGCTTCCTGAAAACGGTAGCCATCGACAAGATCCAGGATTTCGAGGCCGCACTGCTGTCGTACATGAACAGCACGCATGCCGATCTGATGAAGAAGATCAACGACACCGGCGACTATAGCGACGACATCGCCGCGACGTTCAAGAAAGCCCTGGCGACTTTCGTATCCACCCAGACCTGGTAACGCACGATGGCGGTCGGCAAAGAAATTCGCAATCAGATCAAGAGTATTAAAAACACTCAGAAGATCACGAGCGCGATGGAAATGGTCGCGGCAAGCAAGATGCGCAAGGCACAGGATGCCATGGCGCTCGGCAAGCCCTATGCCACGAACATTCGCCATGTGGTCAGCCATATCGCCAATGCAAACCCTGAGTATCAGCACACTTACATGAAGGAACGGGCGGTCAAACGCGTCGGCTTCATCGTCGTGTCGTCCGATCGCGGTTTGTGTGGCGGTCTGAATATCAACGTGTTCAAGGCAATGGTCCACGCGATGAAAGGCTGGAGCGAACAGGGCGCGCAGATCGATATCTGCTCGGTCGGCGCGAAAGGCGCATCGTTCTTCAATAACTACGGCGGCAATGTTGTCGCCTCCGTGCGCGGTATCGGCGAGCGGCCGAAGGTGGCTGACGTCATCGGCGCGGTGAAGGTCATGCTGGACGCATATGCCGATGGCAACATCGATCGCCTGTTCCTCGTGAGCAACGAGTTCGTCAACACGATGACGCAAAAGCCTACGCTGCAGCAGCTGCTGCCGCTGCAGCCGGCGGAAGAAAGCGAATTCAAGCACCACTGGGACTACATCTACGAACCCGCGCCGAAAGAATTGCTCGATAGTCTGCTGGTTCGTTATATCGAATCGCTGGTTTATCAGGCTGTCGTCGAGAACAATGCCTGTGAGCAGGCCGCGCGCATGATTGCCATGAAGAACGCGACCGACAATGCCGGCGACATCATTGGCGAGCTGCAGCTCGTCTACAACAAGGCGCGCCAGGCGGCGATTACGCAAGAGCTGTCGGAAATTGTCAGCGGCGCGGCAGCCGTATAGCGAGCCGCGGCTATAACACCGAAATTCAAGAATCAATCCAGAAACAGTTTTGAGCATATACAGGAAGAGGAAGCGAACATGAGCAGCGGTCGCATCGTACAAATCATCGGCGCAGTCATCGACGTGGAATTCCCGCGCGATGCAGTGCCCCAGGTGTATGAAGCCCTCAAAGTGGCTGACAAACCGATCACGCTGGAAGTGCAGCAGCAGCTCGGTGATGGCGTTGTACGCACGATCGCCATGGGCTCCACCGAAGGCCTCAGCCGCGGCCTGTCCGTATCTGGCACCGGTGCACCAGTGTCCGTACCCGTCGGAACCGCAACCCTCGGCCGCATCATGGACGTGCTTGGCAACCCGATCGACGAGTGCGGCCCCATCGGCGAACTGGAGCGCATGCCGATTCACCGCAAAGCCCCGACCTTTGCCGAGCAGGCAGCGTCCGAAGAGTTGCTCGAAACCGGTATCAAGGTTATCGACCTTGTGTGCCCATTCGCAAAAGGCGGCAAGGTAGGCCTCTTCGGCGGCGCCGGCGTGGGCAAGACCGTAAACATGATGGAACTGATCAACAACATCGCAACGGCGCGTGGCGGTCTTTCCGTATTCGCCGGTGTAGGTGAGCGTACGCGTGAAGGTAACGACTTCTACCACGAGATGCAGGAAGCCAAGGTTATCGACACCGAAAACTTCGCGAATTCGAAAGTGGCGATGGTCTACGGCCAGATGAACGAACCCCCGGGCAACCGCCTGCGCGTGGCGCTGACTGGCCTGACGATGGCGGAGAAATTCCGCGACGAAGGTCGTGACGTACTGCTCTTCATCGACAACATCTATCGTTATACGCTGGCGGGTACCGAAGTATCTGCATTGCTCGGCCGTATGCCGTCCGCGGTAGGTTATCAGCCGACGCTGGCAGAAGAGATGGGTCAGCTGCAGGAGCGCATCACCTCGACCAAAACCGGTTCCATCACCTCGATCCAGGCCGTTTACGTTCCCGCCGACGACTTGACCGACCCCTCGCCTGCCACGACCTTTGCGCATCTGGACGCCACTGTCGTTCTGTCGCGTCAGATCGCGCAGCTCGGTATCTACCCGGCCATCGACCCGCTCGACTCGACCTCGCGTCAGCTCGATCCGCTCGTCATCGGTCAGGAACATTACGACACCGCGCGCGGCGTGCAGGCAATCCTGCAGCGCTACAAGGAACTGAAAGACATCATTGCGATTCTGGGCATGGACGAACTGTCGGAAGACGACAAGCTGGCGGTGAACCGCGCCCGCAAAGTCGAGCGCTTCTTCTCCCAGCCCTTCTCCGTTGCCGAAGTATTCACCGGCTCGAAAGGCAAGTACGTGTCGCTGAAAGACACGATCGCCGGCTTCAAAGGCATCCTCAACGGTGACTATGACCACCTGCCCGAGCAGGCCTTCTACATGGTCGGTGGCATCGAGGAAGTCGTCGAGAAAGCGGCGAAGATGGCAAGCGCAAGCAAGTAAGCAAGCAAGACGTACGTAGCAGCACGGAGAAAGCCATGGCCGCAACAATGCAGTGTGATATCGCCAGCACCGAGTCCCGGATCTTTTCCGGGCGCGTGGAATCGCTGGTGTGCACCGGTACCCTGGGCGACATGGGCATTTTGCCCGGTCATGCTCCGCTGCTGTCCGCACTCATCCCGGGTCCGGTACGCCTTATGACACAGGATGGCCAGGAACTGATCTTCTACGTTTCGGGTGGCTACCTTGAAGTGCAGCCGGGCATCGTCAATATCCTGGCCGATACAGCCATTCGCGCCGACGATATGGACGAAGTCCAGGCCGAGCAGGCGAAGAAAGACGTCGAAGCGGCCATCGCCAACCGCGACGCAGAGTTCGAATACTCCCGCGCCGCCAGCCAGCTTGCCGAGGCGGCAGCCCAGATCCGCACAATCCAGCAGCTGCGGAAAAAAATGGGGCATTGATCCGGGTTTTACCAAAGGCGGCACAGGCCGCCTTTTTTTATGGGCGGGTTATAGTGCGCCGCTGTAATCGAACAAGTTCCCGTGACCCTGGTTGCGAACCGCGCGGGTGCTTTTTTGCTATTCTAATCAGACCCAGATAGCCGGAAACTCACCGCAATGCAGAAAATCGATGTCGTCGTGCTGGCCGCGGGCAAGGGCACGCGCATGTACTCCGCGAAACCCAAAGTACTGCATGAACTCGCCGGGCGCAGCCTGGTGCAACACACTATCGACACTGCCAAGGCCTTGCAGGCAAGCGGCATTCACGTTGTCATCGGCCATGAGGCGGATCTGCTTCGACAGGCACTCGCTTCACAGCAGGTGAATTTCGCGCTGCAAGCACAACAGCTGGGTACCGGCCACGCCGTGCACCAGGCGCTTCCTTTTCTCGCCATGGATGCGATTGCACTCGTGCTCTACGGCGATGTACCGCTGATTCGCGCCGAAACCCTCCAGCAGCTCCTCGCACCGGTCGATGCCAACAGCATGGCAGTCCTGACTTCACTCGTCGCGAATCCGCATGGATTGGGCAGAATCGTGCGCGATGCGGGCGGCAATATCCGCGCAATCGTGGAAGAAAAAGACGCCACGGCGGCACAACGCGAAATCCGTGAAATCAACACGGGCTTCATGGCGATCCCGGTAGCGCGCATGCATGAGTGGCTACCACGCATTCAAAACAAGAACGCGCAGGGCGAATACTACCTGACGGACATCATCGCGCTGGCGCTCGCCGACAACTGCCGCGTCCACACGGTGCAATGCCTTGATGAACTTGAAGCGGCTGGCGTCAATAATCGTCAGCAGCTGGCAGAGCTCGAGCGTCACTATCAGAAACGGGAGACTACCAGGCTGATGCTCGCTGGCGTCACGCTACGCGATCCGGCGCGCGTCGACCTTCGCGGCCGGATGCGTATCGCGCAAGATGTCGAGATCGACATCAATGTCGTGCTTGAAGGGAACGTGGACATCGCGACTGGCGTTACCATCGGTCCAAACTGCGTATTGAAGAACTGCACGGTCGGTGCCGGCAGCGCCATCGCAGCTAACTCGGTCATCGAAGACGCTGTAATCGGCGAACACTGCACGATTGGCCCCTTTGCGCGCATTCGCCCCGGCACCGTGCTGGAAGCAGAGGCGAAGATCGGCAACTTCGTCGAGATAAAGAAGTCGCGCGTTGGCAAGCACAGCAAAGTGAATCATCTGAGCTACGTTGGTGACAGTGAGCTGGGCGCCGACGTCAACATCGGCGCGGGTACCATCACCTGCAACTACGATGGCGTCAACAAAGCCAAAACCATCATTGGCGATCGCGTATTTATCGGGTCGAACACCGCTCTGGTCGCGCCTGTAACAGTAGCCGCCGGCGCGACAGTCGGAGCAGGCTCGGTCATTACCAAAGACGTCGGCAAGGACCAACTAGCACTCGCGCGTAGCCGCCAGAGCAATATCGACGGCTGGGAAAGGCCAACCAAAAAACCAACGTGAGCAGGCCCCTGCTCCCTATTCACCCCAGGAATTCATGCTATGTGCGGTATCGTCGGTGCCATTACCCAACGCTCGGTTTCGGACATTTTGGTCGAGGGCCTGCGCCGTCTCGAATACCGCGGCTATGATTCGGCCGGCCTCGCGATCTTCGATCCAAGCTCGGGTCAGTTGAACTGCGTTCGAGCGGTAGGCAAAGTCCAGGCGCTGGCCAACTTGCTGCAAGTGTCTCCCGCCAAAGGCACGCTCGGAATCGCGCATACGCGCTGGGCAACACACGGCAAACCCAGCGAGCGCAATGCGCATCCGCATATTTCGCGTGACTGCGTTGCTCTGGTGCATAACGGAATTATCGAAAATTTCCAGGAGTTGAAAGAGGAGCTCGTTACGAAAGGCTATGCCTTCGGGTCCGACACGGATACCGAAGTCATCGCGCATCTGATCCAGGCCGAGCGTAAGGAGAAAAACCTCGATTTCATCAGCGCTGTCAAAAAAACCATCACAAGACTCAGCGGCGCCTACGGTCTAGCCGTAATCGACAAGGACGAGCCGGACAGTGTCATCCTCGCGCGCAGCGGCAGTCCGCTCGTCATCGGTATCGGCATGGGCGAAAACTTCATCGCGTCGGATCCCTCAGCGCTTGGTCAGGTCACGGACCGCTTTGTCTATCTCGAAGAAGGAGATATCGCGCAGGTTAAACTGAACTCGTTCCAGATATGGAACAAAGGCGAGCCGGTCGAGCGGCCAATCGTGCGCATGACCCCCGACATGAGCGTCGCCCACAAGGGCAACTACCGTCACTTCATGCTGAAGGAAATTTTCGAGCAGCCCGAGGTCCTGCGTAATACGCTCGCTGGCCGCCTGAGCAAAACGCAATTGCTCGAAGAAGCCTTTGGCGTTGCCGCGCGCGAAATCTTCGATAAGACACAGAGTGTACAGATCGTTGCCTGCGGCACGAGCAGTCATGCCGGCATGGTGGCCAAATTCTGGCTCGAAAGCGTGGCGCGCATTCCTTGCAACGTCGACATCGCCAGCGAATACCGCTATCGCAACGTGCTCGTACCTGACAACTGCCTCTTCATTTCCATTTCGCAAAGCGGCGAAACGGCTGACACGCTCGCTGCATTGCGTTTCGCAAAAACCGCCGGTTATGTCGGTTGCCTCGCGGTGTGCAACGTCGCCAGCAGCTCACTGGTACGCGAGTCGGATATCGCGGCGATGACATTTGCAGGCCGCGAAATCGGTGTTGCATCGACGAAAGCCTTCACGACACAACTTGCTGTGCTGGGTCTGCTGACGCTGGCGCTCGCACGGCGCCGCGGCATGACGCCAAAAGAGGAAGAAGCATACGTGGCGGATTTGAACCAGCTGCCGGACATCATCGAGCAGACGCTGCAACTCGATTCGGAGATTGCGCTACTCTCCAATGATTTCGCCGAGAAGAAACATGCACTGTTCCTGGGACGCGGCGTACAGTATCCCGTCGCGAAAGAAGGCGCGCTCAAGCTCAAGGAAATTTCGTACATTCATGCCGAGGCTTACCCGGCTGGCGAGTTAAAGCACGGCCCGCTCGCGCTGGTCGACAATGAAATGCCGGTAATTACCGTGGCGCCGAACGACGAACTGTTGGAGAAACTGAAATCGAACCTGCAGGAAGTGAGCGCGCGCGGCGGACAGCTGTATGTCTTCGCAGACAAGCGCGCCGGTTTCAAGAATGCGCCTGGTATAAAAGTATTGCAGGTGCCGCATTGCAGCGACTTCGTCGCTCCAATCGTCTACACGATTCCCTTGCAGCTATTGTCGTACCACGTCGCGATCATCAAGGGCACCGATGTAGACCAGCCGCGTAACCTCGCGAAAAGCGTTACGGTGGAGTGACGCGCTTGCCTGTCGCACGCAATGTGCGCAGGCTGCGGTTCAGGCGCTTGAGGTGGTCCTTCAATAAATCGCTGCGATACCGGGCGACACCCATTGCCAGCACATCGATGACGACGAGATGGGCGATGCGCGACGATACTGGCGTGTAAACCTGCTCGTCTTCATCCACGTTGATGTGAATCGGAAGATCGCAGAGATCCGCCAGCGGCGTGCCTTTAGGCACCAGGCCGATGACAAGCGCGCCGGCTTCGCGCGCCAGGTTGACGCTCTGGATCAGCGCCTTGGTGCGTCCTGATTGTGAAATCGCAACGACGACATCGTCCTGCTTCAGCGAAATAGCCGACATATGCTGGATGTGCGGATCGGTATAAGCGGCAGCCGAGACCTGCAAACGGAAGAACTTGTGCTGCGCATCGATCGCGACAGAGCCCGATGCGCCGAAACCATAAAACTCCACGCGCTTGGCTGAGCTCAGTGCGGCGATCGACTTCTCGAGCGCCAGCGGGTCCATTTCATCGCGCACGTTGAGCAATGAACCTATCGTGGCATCGAAAACTTTCCGGTTTACGTCGGCAACCGAGTCACTGTCTTTGACGGAAAACTGGACGTAATTACCACTACTGCCGAGGAACTGTGCGAGTTGAAGCTTGAATGACTGGAAGCCGTCGAAACCCAGCGCGCGGCAGAAACGGATGACCGTGGGCTCACTGACGGCCGCGGCCAGCGCAAGGTCCGCAATACGCATGGGAAGCATCGCCGCTGGGTTCTGCAACACAAATACGGCGACCTTGCGCTCGGATTTGCGCAAGGCGTCCAGTTGGGATTGAACCCGGCGAATCAGATTGAGATTGTCCAAAGGCGTCCTGATCCAGGATGTGGCTGCGACGCAAAGGTAGTCCAGCTGCCGGTCTGCAGGCAAACGCCACACAACAGCAGCAGGTTTATCCGCAAAACCAAATTTCGGGACAAATTAACGATAGGGTCTCAACCAGAAACTGCTGTTACCAGTTTAACCGCAAAAAGAAACTGCCCTGACCCAACACAGTTGGATCAGGGAGTAAGGAACTCGGGTGTGATCGGCTGAACTTAGCCGATGGGCGTGACGTTTTCGGCCTGAGGACCTTTTGCACTCTGGGTCACAGTCATTTTGACTTTCTGACCTTCGCGCAAGGTGCGGCGACCTTCCGCCTGAATTGCGCTGTAGTGCACAAACACGTCCTTCCCGCCAGCCTGTTCGATGAAGCCAAATCCCTTTTCGTCATTAAACCACTTAACGGTGCCTTCTACTTGCTCTGCCATAATACTCTCTAGTTACAAATGCCATCTCGGTGGCGACAATCCAATCTGCATTATTTGCATTGGTACTCACGATGGCTGTTCCGGTACGGTGCCCAACCAAGGTGCCGGCCGATGGTAACAACATTTCCAAAATTTGCCTACGCAGGTGAAAAGATAATTCTTGGTTTATCCATAATTGTTACAGGGCCTCAGAAAGGCCCCTAAGCCCTTGTCCACACGCGATTTGTGGAGCACTGCGGGACCGCGTTTAATCCGCAAATAGAGCCTGAGAAAGCCGGTCATTTTGACTAGAATGCCCGGCCATGGATGTCTCCCACATACTTAATAATCTCAACGATGCCCAGCGCCAGGCGGTCACTGCAGAGTCTGGCAACATGCTGGTTCTGGCCGGTGCCGGCAGCGGTAAAACCCGTGTCCTGGTCCATCGCATCGCCTGGCTGATCCAGATCGTCGGCGTATCCCCCGGCAGCATTCTGTCCGTGACCTTCACCAACAAGGCCGCCAACGAGATGCGTGTGCGCATCGAGGAGTTGCTGGAGCGGCCAAGCGGCGGCATGTGGGTGGGGACCTTCCACGGCCTGGCGCATCGCCTGCTCCGCGCCCATTGGCAGGAAGCCGGGCTGAACGAAAAGTTCCAGATTCTCGACTCCGACGACCAGCTGCGCCTGATCAAGCGTATTAATCAGAATCTTGGCCTCGACGACGGCCGCTGGCCCGCGAAGCAGTGCCAGTGGTTCATCAACCAGCAAAAGGACGAGGGTCTGCGCGCCGCGAATCTCGAGCACTTCGGCGATGAATTCCAGAAGACCATGATCGCCGTCTATCACGCTTATGAGCAGGCCTGCGACCGTGGCGGCATGGTCGATTTCGGTGAACTCCTGCTCCGCTCGCATGAGCTGTGGCTGAAGCAACCGGGTCTGCTCGCGTACTACCAGCAGCGTTTTAGCCAGATCCTCGTCGACGAATTCCAGGATACCAACGCTGTGCAGTACGCCTGGCTGCGCGTGCTCGCGGGACGGTCCGGAAAGGTCACGGCCGTTGGTGACGATGACCAGTCGATTTACGGCTGGCGCGGCGCGCGTATCGAGAACATCCAGCAATTCACGAAGGATTTCGAACCCGCGACCCTCATTCGGCTTGAACAAAACTATCGTTCCACTGGCACCATCCTCAAGGCGGCAAACGAAGTCATCGCCAATAACAGCGGTCGCCTCGGCAAGGAACTATGGACCGATGGCGCTGAGGGTGAGCCCATTTCCGTCTACGCGGCCTACAACGAGCAGGATGAAGCCCGCTTCATTTGCGAGCAGATCGAGCAGTGGGTGCGCCAGGGCAACCGGCGCGACGAATCGGTGATCCTGTATCGCTCCAACGCGCAGTCGCGCGAGCTCGAAGAAGCGCTGCTGCGCATCAACATGCCGTACCGCATTTATGGCGGCTTCCGTTTCTATGAACGTCTCGAAATCCGCAACGCCCTTGCCTACCTGCGTCTCGCGTCGAACCACGGCGACGATGCCGCGTTCGAACGCATCATCAACACACCGGTGCGCGGCATCGGCAACGTAACGCTCGAAACACTGCGCACTACGGCGCGCAACGAAGGGATCTCGCTGTGGGATGCTGCGCTTCGCGCCGTGACGCAAGCCTTGCTGCCAGGCCGCGCGCTGCTGGCGGTCCAGAGCTTCATGGAACTGATCAACCGCATGGACGAGTACAGCGCGTCGCATGAAATGCACGAAACGATGGACTACGTCATCCGCCAGAGCGGACTGATCCCGCATCACGAAAAAGAAGGCGGCGAAAAAGCGCTGTCGCGCATCGAGAACCTTGAGGAATTGATCAACGCGGCGCGCGCCTTCGAGCCGCAACGCCTCACCGGAGACGAAGAGCTCACGCAGCGCGACTACATTACCGGCTTCCTCGACAAGGCAGCGCTCGATGCCGGCGATACCCAGGCCGACGCCTATGAAGATGCCGTACAGCTGATGACGCTACATGCGGCGAAAGGGCTCGAGTATCCACTGGTGTTCATCGCCGGGCTCGAAGAAGGCCTGTTCCCGCACAAGATGTCGACCGACTCGCTCGAAGGCCTCGAAGAAGAACGGCGGCTCTGCTACGTCGGCATTACGCGCGCAATGCGCAAGCTGTACGTGTGCCATGCTGAATCGCGGCGTTTGCATGGCGAGGAATCACTGACGCGTCCCTCGCGTTTCCTGCGTGAAATTCCGGCGGCACTGAAACAGGAAGTGCGCATGAAAGGCCAGATCAGCCGTCCGGGCTCCTGGTCGGGCGCATCCGGTGGCACGACATCGAGCGTTCACAGCGGCCTGTCCTCCGATCGCGCGCCGGCCTTGAGCCTCGGCCAACGCGTGCGCCATCCAAAGTTCGGCGAAGGCGTAGTCCTCAGCAGCGAAGGCAGCGGCACCAATGCGCGCATCCAGGTCAACTTCGACGACGCGGGCGGCAAATGGCTTGTCATGGCCTACGCGCGCCTCGAAGTGCTGTAAGTCCTTCCCCGTTGTCGTTTAACCGGGTTTTTTGACCTGTAGGCGAGGATCTGCCCCGAGCCCTTGCCTTTATACTGTTTCAGCTCGAACGCGGGCAGGCAGCCGATAATCTCCGGCAGCGTGCTTGCACCGTAGGTGCGCGGATCGAAGTCCGGCGCTGCGCGTTTTACGAAACTGCCCGCGGCAGCGACATGGGCGCGCCGCTGGTCAGTTTCTGGGAATAGCCCGCGTGCGGCCGTTGTCGTCGATCGCGACGAAGATAAACTCGCCCTGGGCCACCTTCGTCCACTCGCTCGATGCGGTGACTTCGTTGACCCAGGCCTCCACTTCCACACGCACCGAGCTGCGGCCAACGCCGCGTATACGCGTGTAGCAGCCGACAACCATGCCGACGCGCACTGGTGACAAAAACGAGATGTAGTCGATGGCAACCGTTGCGACCTTGCCCTGCGCAATGCGCGAGCTGGCGAGGTTGCAGGCCATGTCCATGTGCAGCGACAGCCAGCCACCGTGAATCATGCCGTGCTGGTTGACATCAGCCGGCAGCGCAACGATCTGCAGGGACAGCTCGCCGTTGGGGTGCGGGCTGGGATCGGTGTCGATCGGGGTGATGCTCATTGGGCGCTTATCCCGTCAAATGCAGTCTAGAGAGGCTGCTCGCCCGTATAGCGCTTGAAGCTTTCAAGCGTGAATTGCAGCAAGCGCCTGTCGGTGAGCTTGAGGCGCACGTCCGTCACGATGCCGCCGGGGATTTTCACCGAAGGGATCGTGAGGTACTGGCCGTCGAATCGTGCGCGCAGCTGGCCCGTATCTTTCGGCGCCGTGATCAGTTGCGTGTCCACGGTGAAAACATAGGGGGACACTGTCGTCGGATTTTGCACGAAAATCATCCGGTACAGTTTTCCATCGGTCCACTGGACCGTAGCAATGAACGCCGTGTCGGCAAAGGTGACTACCGTGACTACGCCCGGGAAAGGATCCTGCGCCGTCGGCGGCGGCGTGAGGCTGCGCTGCTCCACCTGCGCTTTGCTCACCGTCACGAAGTCGGTAGCGGCAAAGGAGCTGTCGTAATCGAGCATCGGGATTTCCTGGAAGGCCCCGCCGAACACATTGCTGATGTTGAGCCTGGGCAGTCGCGCGATGGTGTCGACGACGTCCATGCCGATGACGACTTCGGCGAATACAGTGAAGCCACCGTTCTGGGCATCGAGATTCGCGGCGTTGCTGTCTGCGAGGTTGATGAACCACTCGTTCGTTGCGCTATTCGGATTCCCGTCCTGCTTCGCCATGGCCACGGTGCCGCGCTTGTTCGAGCGCTTGAACTCGTTGATGACCGCAGGGTCCTTCGGAATGGCATACATCCCAACCTGGTTGTCGAACTTGTAGCCGCCGGTCTGCACGATGAAGCCCGGCACACTGCGATGGAACACGATGCCGTCGAAGTCGCCATCGGTCACGTACTTCATGAAGTTGGCAACAGTCTGCGGCGCATCCTGCTGGAACATGCGCAGGCAGAACTCACCTATGTTGGTCTGGAAGCAGACGACTTCGACGACGTCGGGATCTGCTTGCTGCGCAAAGGCTCCGCCGACCGGAAGGCAGACGAGCAACAAACGCAGTAGCGTGGCAAGTAGTTGGTTCTTCATGGAAATTTAATCTGGGTAAAGGATTGGGCCGAGGTTAGCGCAGTGCCGGGCACGCGCTGGCAAACGGGGGCGAGAATAACACAAGTCACATCACGCGGGCCGCGTCTTAACGGTCAATTAATACGCCCTTTATGCGACTCCCCGAAAATTAACCCTATGATTCACCCCGGTTAATCAATTGTTTATGTGGGGTCTCTAGACTGCGCGGCGTCGTCTTAACACGCACACACAGCAACGGAGCAAAGTACATGAATCGCCATCTTACCGCAGTCGCATCGACTCTCGTTCTCGGTGCCTTATTGTCCACCGGCACACAAGCCGCCACGCCCTCGCCCCTGTTCACCCGCGTATTCCCAACCACTGCCGCAGTTCCTTCCGCGCTGTTTTCGGGCGGCGCCACTGTCAACGGTGGTGCAGGCTTCGTGACGAGCATCCCGGCCGACCAGAAGGCCGGCATCGTTGCGACGCTGGTGCCCGCTGCGGCCGACATCGGCAAGGACGCCAGCATTTACATGGTTATCAATGCCGGCAACGCCTGGTACATGCGCACGCCAACGGGCTTCGCGACCTGGAACACACAAGTCGGCAGCCTCGTGCCCTACGGCTCGGCGGTCCTGGCCGCGTCACAGACCATTAACGTCACCGACCTCGAGGCACTGGCGGGCCAGGACTTCGATGGCAAGACCCTGCGCGTCCACGTCGGCTACCAGACCAACACGTCGCCGCTGACCTATGGCAGTGCAATTGAGTTCGCGATGGCGAGCACGCCGGCAAGCACCTGTCCGAACGATGGCTTCGTAGGCATTCCGCCTGCCGTTGCAGGCGGCAAGCGCCTGTGCGTACTGAGTGGCACCTATACCAAGGACGTTCACCTTACCAACAACTTTGAATACATAGTTGGTGGTCCCGTTTTCTTCGGCGTGGACAACGCTCAGAACGTAACGCTAACGATCGATGCCGGCGTGAAGACCTACGGTGAGTCTGGCGCTGACTTTATTCGCGTCAGTCGTGGATCCAAAATTTATGTGAACGGGACCAAGGACGCTCCGGTGATCATGACGGGCGCCGCGGAAGCGACAGCGACTGCGAGCACCACTGGCCTGTGGGGCGGTCTTGTCGTCAACGGCAATGCACGCGTCAATGGCTGCACCGAGGGCACGGCTCTTTGCGAGCGAACAGCCGAAGGCAACGCAGGTACTTACGGCGGGAACAACGATGCTGAAAGTAGCGGCACTATCAATTACCTGATCGTCAAGTATGCCGGCTTCGAAATCTCTCCCGGCAATGAGCTCAACGGTATTACGTTGAACGGCGTTGGTAGCGGCACCGTCGTTGACTACGTACAGGTGCACAACGGTTCCGATGACGGCTTCGAGCTGTTCGGTGGAACTGTGAACGCGAAGCATCTGGTGCTGACCGGCAACGACGACGACAACGTTGATTGGCAGACCGGCTGGCGCGGCAAGATTCAGCATGTGCTGGTTCTCCACAAATCCGTTGGCGATCGTGGTATTGAGGCCGATAACAACAATGCCGCGCGCGACTCACTGCCGCGTTCCAAAGGCCAGATCGCCAATATGACGATCATCGGGAAAAGCTCGAATGGCCACGGCATCAAGCTGCGCGACGGCACGGCGGCGAATCTCTATAACTTCGTCGTCAAATCCGCGGGCGCGGGTTGCCTCGACATTGATCACGGCCCCACCTTCCTCAATGGCGGTTCGTCGGCCACGGCATTGACCGGCGAGTTGACCATCATCAACTCCCTGTTCGACTGCACCAATGCCCTGGTCTTCACGTCCGGTGACAACTGGAGCACGCCACAATGGTTCCTGGGTCAGCAAGGTAACCTGGTAGGTGCTTCCAGCATGACGGGCTACATCAACTCCGCAACGGTAAATGCACGCCCAGCTGCGCCGCTGGGCGGAGACGGCTTCTTCGATCAGGTCGACTACATCGGCGCAGTAAAAGACGCAGCTAACGACTGGACTGTGGGTTGGACCTTCCGGCAACCGTTTACCACGCTGCTTCCATAAACGGCAAAAAGATGTTGCGGCGGCGGCCTTCAGGACCGCGTCGCAACACAACGCGGGGAATGGCACAGCGATGTGCCATTTCCTTTTTTAGTAACTAAAAATGAATTGGTGACCCTTATGCCGACAACCAGAAAACTGTTGCTTGCTGCTGCGATCGTGCTGGCCAACCAGCAGCTTGTCCTGGCGCAATCCGCCGACGTAGCGCCAGAGGAAGCGGTACGTGAGGCTCCTGTCATCGAGGGCATCGAAGAGATCGTCACCGTAGGACGCTACATTCCGGACGAGAAGCGCGCAACGGCTGCCGTAGCCAACCTGCTGGACGCGACTGCGCTGGAAGTCGCCGGTGACAGCAACATTGCCGATGGCCTCAAGCGAGTAACCGGGCTGAATCTATCGGAAGGAAAATTCATCTATGTGCGCGGCCTCAATGAGCGCTATTCGAGCGCGATGGTCAATGGCGCAACCTTGCCGAGTCCGGAGCCGATCACGCGTGCTGTGCCCATCGATTTATTTCCGACCAACGTCATCGACAGCGTGCTTGTCCAGAAGACCTTCTCAGCCACCTTCCCGGCCGAATTCGCCGGCGGCATGATACAGATGCGCACGAAGGTGGTTCCGGACGAGCCCTTCTTCGAATTGTCGAGCACGATAGGCTATGACGACATTACGTCATTCAAGGACGGTCTCACGTATGACGGCGGCAGTCGCGACTGGATGGGCGTCGACAAGGGCACGCGTGACCTCTCGGAACCCCTGAAGAATGCAATTGCCGGCGATCGGGAGCTGCGCGAGAACAACTTCATCTACAAGAATGGCTTTTCCGGAGCGGAGCTGGAGGCAATCGGTGAAAGCCTGCCAGCCGTTTATACGGCGAACCCTGAAGAGATTTCTCCCGACGTCGGCATCAGTGCCAACTTCGGGACCGTGAGAGAGCTGGGAGATTTCAGTGTCGGTCTGTTATCGAGCCTCAGCTACAGCAACAGCTGGGACTCGCTGACGGCCTCGCGGAATTTGTACGCGTCGACGAATGGTGGCGTCGAAGCTCTGGACTTGCAGACCTTCCGCTCCACGCAGCAAAACGTCGATTCGTCAATGTTCTGGAATGCCGGCGTCGAGTACCAGAAAGCCCATGGCATCAACCTGACCGTGCTACAAATCCAGAAAACCGATGATCAGGCCGGTATTACGAATGGCTTGCGCGGAACTGAAAGTCAGATCATCAACCAGACACGCCTGGAATGGGTCGAGCAAAATCTGATTTCGACCCAGCTGCAGGGCAACCACGAT
>JBEGWB010000184.1:0-2882 GCA_041178065.1 Pseudomonadota bacterium
ACTGCATGCGGAAGGCCGCGAAGCAGCGAGCGGCGGCCAGCGGACTTTGTCCGCCGGCATGAAGTGCTTCGCACTTCACCCGGCTCGCACGAATGGGGGCGGCATTCGCTTGATCCCCCCCGCAGGCAGCACCGACTCGAGCCTTCCAGTACATCAGTGTGGATTCCGCGGTCATGCGCCCACACCGGGGAAGCGTTGGGCTAGTTGGGCTGCAAAGATGCGAACACTCTGAACACGCGCAACACACGGAACACACGGAACACACGGAACACACGGAACACACGGAACTCGCGGAACACGCATCAGGGCCCAAGAGGGTGGTCGAGTCTGTACGGCCTGTGGGGGGATCAAGCGTAACGCATGCCGCCCTGCCGAAGGCGAGCGGGGTGAAGTGCGCAGCACTTCATGCCAGCGCAGCTGGCCGCCGATCGCTGGTTGTGGCCTTCCACATCCAGTGACGCGGCGCCCTCGCGGCGTGGGCCAGCTACTGCGCAGCGGCAGAAGTATCCCCCCACAGGCCGTACAGACTCGGCCGCCCACTGCGCGGAGCCTCAGCCACAAAATCACCCGCGGATGATGGAAGGCAACAAACACTGCACATGGAAAACATCCCGGGACAGCAGTCTGCCTGTCACGGCCCCTGAAAAGTGAGTGTCCGGACTTCAGGGTCCGGCTTTCGAACGGTTCGTGAGGGGAGCGAGCATTTGGTCGCTCAAGTGGACCCCCGGCTCCGTGGAAACCGGGCGGCCCACCTGGCGTTCGTGGGACTCAAGGCGTGAGGAACACCTTGATGCATCCATCCTTTTTTTCCTGGAACAGATCATAGGCCTTCGGCGCGTCGCTCAGCGGCAGCCGGTGCGTGATGATCCGTGACAGGTCGATTTGTCCTTCGATGACGCGATCGAGCAGCGGTTTGAGGTAGCGCTGCATGTGGGTTTGCCCGGTCTTGATCGTCAATGCCTTGTTGATGATCGACCCGATCGGAAACATGTTGATGAAGCCGAGATAGATGCCGGGCAGTGAGAGCGTTCCGCCCTTGCGGCAGCACTTGGCGATTTGCTGCAGTACGTAAGGATGAGGCATCGGGAGGTGCGCGACATCCTTCGCGGTATCGATGATCGTGTCGATGACACTGTGGCCGTGCGCTTCGGCGCCGACCGCATCGATGCAACTGTCGGGGCCGCGACCCCCCGTCATCTCCATGAGCTTTTCGTACACTTCGCTGTGTTCGAAGCTGCGGATGATTTCGGCCTTGCCAAAACTTTCGGCGAGAGCGAGGCGCTCCGGCACCTTGTCGATCGCAATGACGCGACCGGCGCCCAGCATCCACGCGCTCGCGATACTGAAGAGTCCCACCGGACCACAACCCCATACCGCTACCGTGTCACCCGGCTGGATGTTCGCGTTCTCCGCCGCCATGTAGCCGGTCGGGAACACGTCGGACAGGAACAGTACCTTGTCGTCGGGCAAACCCACGGGGATCTTGATCGGACCCACATCGGCCTGCGGCACACGCACGTACTCCGCCTGGCCGCCGGCAAAGCCGCCGGTCATGTGGCTGTAGCCGAACATGCCGGCGGTCGCGTGGCCCATCAGCGGGATCGCGAGATCGGCTTTTCGGTTCGTGGTGTCACACAGAGAATACTCGGTGCGCTTGCAGAAAAAGCACGTGCCGCACGCGATTATGAAAGGCACTACCACGCGGTCCCCGATGTCGAGTCGGGTCACCGCACTGCCTTTTGCGACCACTTCACCCATGAATTCATGGCCGAGGATATCGCCGTCCTCCATCGTCGGCACGAGTGCGTTGTAGATATGCAAGTCTGATCCGCAGATGGCGGTGGCGGTAATCCTCAGGATTACGTCGCCGGAATCCTCGATGACTGGATCCGGAACGTTGTCGATGCTGACTCTTTCCTTGCCATGCCAACAAAGCGCTTTCATGACTACCCCTCCAGGTGACTTGCTGTCCGCGGAATGATTCGAGGCTGATTCTCAGTCGCCCAGTGCGGCTTTGAGTTCTTCCTTGCGTATCATCAGCTGTTCACCGAGCTCGACCATGTCGAGTTTGGTGTCCTTTGCCTGCGGAAACATTTCGTTTTGCTCTTCCTTGACGTGGTGCTTGACGTACTCGCCCAGCACCTTGACGCGCGCGTCGTACATTTCGCCGTCGGGCTCGACGCCTTCAATTTGCGCAATGAGCCACTTCAGGCTCTCGTGCTCGACTTTGGCTTCGGGCACCAGCTCGTCGTCTTTCATCGCCTTCTGGACGGCGGGGTAAAAGATTTCCTCCTCGATGGTCGCGTGAATCGTCAGTTCGGTGCAGATCCTGTCGACGATGCCGCGTTTCTTTGCTGGCGAGCGCACCGATTCAAATTCTGCGAACAGGTCGTTGACGAGCTTATGGTCGGCACGCAGTAAGGCGATTGCGTCTTTCGGTTTGCTGCTGCTTGAATTATTCGCTTTGGCGTTTGCCTTTGCTTTTGTCGTTGCCATGCTTGGCTCCTTATTGATCTACAGGGTATCTGCCGACGCAATGACAGTAATCGCAGGCCGGGCAGGTAGAGGGAAGCTGAGCAAAGGTTATGCCATTGCGGAAGACAGGTAGAAAGCCCGGTGTTGAGCTCAGTGCACACGGTGTTTAACGTGAAGGGGCGTGAAAATTGTGGAGCGGAAAGTGTAAATGGTTCATGGATGAGCTGCTGGTTGCAGCCCTGGCCTGAGTACAACGAGGGTCAGTCTCTCGTTGTACTCCGCTGTGAACGGCAGCGTGAATGCTCAGGTTCTTACGTATTTATTGAACCAGTCGATCATGCGCGTCCACGCTTCGCGCGCCGCCGCTTCGTTATAGCGTTCTGGCGTCGCGTCGTTGAAAAAGCCGT
>JBEGWB010000185.1:0-3166 GCA_041178065.1 Pseudomonadota bacterium
ATCTGTCCATCGTGCAGCGCTTCGGTGGCATTGCCAGTGCCGACGACGGCATGTATGCCGAGCTCGCGCGCGACGATCGAGGCATGGCTCGTGCGCCCGCCCTTGTTCGTGACGATGCTGACGGCCTTGCGCAGCATCGCGTTCCAGTCCGGATTGGTGATGTCGGCAACGATGATGTCGCCCCTGCACACCTTCGCGGCGTCGGCAAGGCTGTTGACGATGCAGACACGGCCACTGGCGATCGCATGGCCAACGGCCTTGCCGGTGCACAGCGGCGTCGCGCTATCGAGCAGGCGGAACTCGTTGAAGCTCAGCGCGTCGTGTTGCCCATGCACGGTTTCGGGCCGCGCCTGCACGATGAACAGCTCGCCGCTGACGCCATCTTTCGCCCATTCGATGTCCATCGCGCGCCCGTAGTGGGTCTCGATCAGCAGGCACCAGCGCGCGAGCACCAAAACGTCGGCTTCGGACACGCAGTAACGGCTGCGCTCCGCGGCCGACGTCGCCACGTTGACGATCGGCTTCGGCCCGCCTTGCGCGTACAGCATCTTGTTCTCCTTCGCGCCGAGCCGGCGCCGCACGATGCTGCGCTTCTGCGCCGCCAGCGCCGGCTTGAACACGTAGAATTCATCGGGATTGACCGCGCCCTGCACCACGTTCTCGCCAAGCCCCCAGGCCGCCGTCAGATAGATCACCTTGTCGAAACCACTCTCCGGATCGAGCGTGAAGGCAACGCCGGCGCTGCCGACATCGGAGCGCACCATGCGCTGCACGCCGACCGACAGCGCCACCTGCATGTGCGCAAAGCCATTGTCGATGCGGTACTTGATCGCGCGATCGTTGAACAGCGAGACATAGCAGGCGCGCACCGCGGCGAGCAGATTGTCTTCACCGCTAACGTTGAGGAAACTCTCGTGCTGGCCGGCGAAGCTCGCCGTCGGCAGGTCTTCTGCGGTGGCGCTGCTGCGTACGGCAACGGAGATGCCGCCGCCGCTCTGCAGCGCGCGATAGTCGGCGAGAATTTCCTGTGCGACAGCCGCGGGGATCGTGCCGCCGGCCACAAGCGCGCGGCAAGCGCTGCCGACGTCGGCGAGATTGTTGAGCGTCACCGTGTCGAGCCGCGCCAGTGCCTCCGTCAGCGCCGCGCCGAGCGCATTCTCGTCGATGAACAGGCGCCAGGCCTGCGCCGTTACGGCAAAGCCGTCGGGCACGCCGACACCCAGCGGCGCCAACTCGGCGAGCAATTCGCCAAGCGAGGCATTCTTGCCGCCAACGCTGGCAACGTCGGTGTTACGAATCGCGCGAAAAGGCAGGCAAAATGGCATGGCGGAGTCTCCGGCAGGGAAGCGTCGGGGGATTGGAACAAAGTCGCGCTGCCTGCCTCTTGTCCTATATCAATCCCCTGTCGCTGCGCGCGCATCAGCGCTATTGACCCAGCACAAGGTCGGCGTAGTCAGTTACGCTTATGCTCACGCATCGACTATGCGAGGCCCGCGCCATGCAACAAGCTCAACAGCACACTGCGCCGCCTGCGTGGCATGGCCAGCCTGCTGACGCGGCAATGGCGGCGCTTCACACCGCGCCGGGCGGACTCGACGAGGCCGAAGCGGCAGCACGACTCGGGCGCCACGGCCCCAACTGCCTCGCGGCGGCGCCGCGTCGCAGGCTGCTGACGCGGCTGCTCGTGCAATTCCACAACATCCTGATCTACGTGCTGCTGCTGTGCGCCCTGATCACCGCGCTACTGGACCATTGGCTCGACACGGGCGTGATCCTCGCGGTTGTCGTGGCCAACGCGCTGATCGGCTTCGTGCAGGAAGGCAAGGCCGAAACTGCGCTCGATGCGATCCGGCGCTTGCTGGCGCCGCAGGCCGCGGTGATCCGCAACGGCGAGCGCCGCAGCATTGCCGCCGAGGCGCTGGTGCCCGGCGACATCGTCGTGCTCGAAGCCGGCGCCAAAGTACCGGCTGACCTGCGGCTGCTACAGGCACACGGCATGAGCGTGCAGGAAGCGATCCTCACCGGCGAATCGGTGCCGGTCGACAAGGACAGCTCCGTCATCGTCAGTGCGGTCGCGCTCGGCGACCGCACCAACATGGCCTTCGCCGGCACGCTCGTCGCCTCGGGCCAGGGCAAGGGTGTGGTCGTCGGCACCGGCCGCGATACCGAGATTGGACGCATCAGCGACCTGCTCGCCGAGGTCGAGGAACTGAGCACGCCGCTGGTGCGGCAGATGGCCGTGTTCGCGCGCTGGCTGACCCTCGTGATCCTGCTGCTGTCGGCGCTTTTGCTTGCGTATGGGTATTTCGTCGGCGAGCAGGACTTCGCCGAGCTATTCATGTCCGTGGTCGGGCTTGCGGTATCGGCGATACCGGAGGGGCTGCCCGCAGTGCTGTCGGTGACGCTGGCGCTCGGCACGCAGGCGATGGCAAAGCGCAAGGCCATCGTGCGGCGCCTGCCAGCGATCGAAACCATTGGCTCGGTATCGGTGATCTGCACCGACAAGACCGGCACGCTGACGCGCAATGAAATGATGGTGGCGTCGCTACTCGACGCGCGCCATGTGTTCGACGTGGAAGGCAGCGGGTACGAACCGGCCGGCGCCATCCGGCTCGCCACCGCCGCGATCGCTCCGGCTGAACACGCCGTGCTCAACGAACTCGCGACAGCATTCGCGCTGTGCAGCGATGCCACGCTGAAGGAGCACGCTGGCGTGTGGACCGTCGAAGGCGATCCAATGGAAGGCGCATTGCTCGCCTGCTCGGAAAAACTCGGCGCCGATGTACGCACCTTGCGCGCCGCATGGACGCGTACCGACGCGATACCGTTCGATGCCCGGCACCGCTACATGGCCACGCTGAACCACGATCACGAGCGGCGCGCCTTCATTTTCGTCAAAGGCGCGCCCGAACGCCTGCTCGAGCTGTGCGCGGACCAGCGCGCGGCCGATGGCGGCGCCGAAGCGCTCGATGCCGCGCACTGGCGCGCGACGATCGACGCAATCGCCAGGCGCGGCCAGCGCGTACTCGCCTTCGCGCAGCGCGCGGTCGCGCCGGAACATACCGTACTTGAATACGCCGACCTCGACGGCACGCTGACGCTGCTCGGCATGGTGGGCATGATCGATCCACCGCGCGCCGAAGCCCTGCAGGCCGTGGCTGAATGT
>JBEGWB010000186.1:0-56188 GCA_041178065.1 Pseudomonadota bacterium
AATGCAGGCCTCATTTCTTTAATCGTTATCACAGGAAAATCCCATGCCTGGCCTGCTTCCCAACGTCGATCCCGACGGCCTGCTCGAATACTCCGTGGTTTATACCGACCGTGCGCTGAACCACATGTCGCAGTCCTTCCAGAGCGTCATGCGCGACAGCTCTGCCTTGTTGAAAGAGGTCTACCAGGCTGAAGGCGTCGCAATCGTGCCGGGCAGCGGCACCTTTGGCATGGAGGCGGCGGCACGGCAGTTTGGCACCGGCAAGAAATGCCTCGTCATTCGCAATGGTTGGTTCTCGTTCCGCTGGACACAGATTTTTGAGATGGGAAAGATTCCGTCGGAGAGCATCGTGCTGAAGGCACGGCAGAACGTGGATGCGGCAACGGAGCCCTTCGCGCCGTGTCCGATCGAGGAAGTAGTGGAGACGATCATGAGCTGGAAACCGGCCGTGGTGTTTGCGCCGCATGTCGAAACATCAGCGGGCATGATGCTGCCGGACGGCTACATCAAGGCAGTGGCTGATGCCGTGCATGCTGTCGGCGGAATGCTCGTCATCGACTGCATTGCGTCGGGTACGGTCTGGCTGGACATGAAGAAGCTCGGTATCGATGTGCTGCTCAGCGCGCCGCAGAAAGGCTGGAGTGCGTCCCCATGCTGCGGTCTCGTCATGCTGAGTGCGCTTGGCGTCGAGCGCACGCGCGCGTCGACCAGTTCGAGCTTCGCATGCGATCTCGGCAAATGGTTGCAGATCATGGAAACGTACGAGAAGGGCGGTCATGCCTACCATGCGACGATGCCCACTGACGGCCTGCGCGTATTCCGTGATTCGATGCGCGATGCGAAGGCGTATGGCTTCGATAAGCTGAAGGAGCAACAGCTGGAACTCGGCAGGAAGGTACGCGCACTACTGGAGAGCAAAGGTTTCGCGAGCGTTGCCGCCGAAGGTTTCCAGGCGCCCGGCGTGGTCGTCAGCTACACGAGCGATGCCGATGTGCAGAACGGCAAGAAGTTCATGGCGCTGGGGATGCAGACGGCCGCGGGGGTGCCGCTGCAATGCGACGAGCGCGCCGACTTCAGGACTTTCCGCATTGGCCTGTTTGGTATCGACAAGCTGCAGAACGTCGATCGTAGCGTCGCCAGCATTGCCGCAGCGCTAGACAAGCTCGCTTGACGCTGCACGCAAGCAAAGGTGGCTGCACATGCGTGTGGCCACCTGGTTGCGTCAGTAGTCCACTCCGCGTCGCGCCTTCACACCTGCGTCAAACGCGTGCTTGATATTTTTCACCTCGGATACCGTATCCGCTAATTCCCGCAAGCCGGTCCCGCCGCCACGCCCGGTGACGATGACGCTCAGTTGTGGGGCGCGCGTGCGCAAGGCATCGAGGACTGTCGCTTCGTCGAGAAACTTGTAGGCAAGCATGTAGGTCAGTTCATCGAGCAGCAGTACGTCGAGCTCCGGGTCCTGCAGCATGCGCGCGGCTTCGGCCCATGTGCGCTGCGCGGCCGCCTTGTCAGCCTCGAAATTCTGCGTGTCCCAGGTAAACCCGGTACCCATCTGCACGAGCGGAACCTGCGGATAACTGTTTTTCAGCAGCAACTCTTCTCCCGAGGCCTGTACACCCTTGATGAACTGCACGACGGCAACTTTCTGGCCATAGCCTAGCGCGCGAAACACGGTGCCGAACCCGGACGTGGTTTTGCCCTTGCCATCGCCGGTAAGCAATATCATGACGCTGCGTTCATTGCTGGCCCTGCCAATGGCAGCATCGACATTGCTCTTCTGCGTTGCCATCGTCTTATTGAACTTGTCAGCTTGCATCGGCGGCTTCCGGGGCGGGCGGGGGAATGTCGGCGGGCGTTTCCAGGCTCAGCAGGCCGAGCTTGCCGCTGCGCATGTCGTTCAATACCGTCTCGCCGGTCTTCGTGAAGTCGATGCCGCCTTTTGACAGGCAGCCACGCTTGAGACCGATTTCCTCAAACAGTGGCAGCGGCTCCTTGCCCTCGGGTTCGACACCATAGCGCGCGCGCAAACGGGCGGGGTATCGTTCCTGCATGAATTGCACGACGAAGAGCCCGACGTCGCCCAGTTCGAAGGCAGTATTGCGGATGGCGTTGGTCGCCGCGAGGCGATAGGCGGATTGCTGGTCTTCGATCTTGGGCCACAGGATGCCAGGGGTGTCGAGCAGCACGAGATCGTCGGTCAGGCGGATTTCCTGGCGCGCTTTCGTTACGGCCGGTTCATCGCCCACCTTGGCGATCTTGCGATCCGCAAGCAGGTTGATCAACGTGGATTTGCCGACGTTGGGAATGCCGGCTATCAAAATACGATTGGCGCGGGAGCTGCGATGCTCGAGCAGGCGCGTCACTTCCTTCAGCAGATTTTTGACGGCGCCCGGATTGTCACGATCGAGTAACAGACAGGCGATGCCGGCATCGCGGTAGTGCTGTTGCCACAGGGCTGTAATGGCGGGATCGGCGAGGTCATTCTTGCTCAACACCCGGATACGCGGCCGCGTGCCGATCAATTTGTTCAGCAGCGGATTTTCGCTGGAATAGGGCAGGCGTGCATCGACAAGTTCGACGACCACGTCGACCTGCTGCAGGGCCTGTATGATATCCTTCCGGGCCTTGTTCATATGGCCTGGATACCAGCCGATTGCCATTCCTGTGCTCCGTCGCGTGAAAGGCGCGCATTGTAGTGTAAGCAGCCGGGCGCTGCTTGAACCTTCCTCCAGGGTACCAACCATGATCCCCACCAATACCAGCACTGCCCGTCCACCGATCGAGCTCGATATCGAGCGTAAGGTCACTGCGGCCTTGCAGCCCCAGCACCTCGAGTTGATCAACGAGAGCCATATGCATGCTGGTCCGCGGACAGACTCCCACTTCAAGCTTGTCGTGGCGGCCGCAGCCTTTACCGGACTCAACAAGGTCAAACGGCACCAGCTCGTGTATCGGCTGCTGGCGGACGAACTTGGCGGAACGGTGCACGCGCTGGCGCTGCATCTATATACACCGGCTGAGTGGGGGCAGCAGGCGGTGCCGGCTTCTCCCCTTTGTGCTAGCGCCAATAAGTAGCTTCAATTTCAAGGGGATACGGGGTTCGTAACAGAAAAATAGGAGTTTTTCTATACAGGTCCCGTTCAGCCTGCCGTGTTAGAATCCGAGCCAATTATCCAAGCCTGGACCACGGATTCGTCCCAGCCCGAGCAGGAAAGGCCCTATGTACCCCGAACAGCGCCGTGCATTTCTCGTTTATACACTGATGGTCACAAGCCTCTTTGCCGGCGCTTTCCGCCTTCAGAACCCACAGCCTACTGACCTCGCTTTCATACCCGAACCCATCAGGGTCGACAGGGCTACAGTGCCCATGGTCAATCTCCCCGATTTCGCCGCAATCCGCGAAACCGATACGCGTAAGCAGGTGTTCTTCGACTTCCTGCAACCTTACGTCGATGCCAAGAACCTCGAAGTAAAGCGCCAGCGCCAGCTGCTGCTGGGGCTCATCGAAAAGATGCGCGCTGGCTACGTGCTGGACATCGCCGAAATGGTGTTCCTGCAACAGTTGAGCGAGGAGTACGAAGTCCCGACCGACGACCTCGACGACCAGTCCTTCCTGCAGTTGCTGCTGCGCCGCGTCGACGTCATTCCTCCCTCGTTGGTGCTGGCGCAAGCGGCCAACGAGTCTGCGTGGGGCACCTCGCGTTTTGCGCAGGAGGGCTACAATCTCTTCGGCCAGTGGTGTTATGAACGGGGCTGCGGCATCGTGCCGGATCGGCGCCGGCCAAGCGCCCGGCACGAAGTAAAGAGCTTCGGCAGCGTCCAGGATGCGGTCGACGCGTATTTCCAGAACCTCAATACCTTTCCGAGCTACCAGCAGCTGCGGCTGATCCGCCAGGATCTGCGCCAGAACGAGAAGCCCATCGACGGCATGTCACTCAGCGAAGGTCTGGGCGACTACTCCGAGCGCGGCGGTGCCTACATCGACGAATTGCGTCGCTTGATCAAGCACAACAACCTGCAGCGCCGCGACCGAACGCTGTAAGGGCCCGCCGCATCCTCCCCTGATTGGTCAGCAGCCTAGTAGTCAGACGCGAGCGCCGGATTCACCCAGGGTATCGAATACCAGTAGAAGCGGCCTTCGCGGGCCGGCGCCGTGCAGTTGTAACGGAAGCGGCGCGTCGTGTTCGCTGCAAGCGGCCTGATGCGATAGCGTTGTTCCGCCATATCCTCCGCCTCTACCTGCATCGGGTGGTTGTCGTTGAAGCAATTCAGTGCATCGAAGCGATAGTCCCCATCGAAGTCGAGCACAGCCTCGGGCAGTTGCATATTGGTGACCGGTGAGTCGGGGCTCAGCAGTTTCACATCGAAGGCGAGGCTCTGCACTTTGGTCGCGAAGGTATTCATCGCCGCATAACTGCCCGAGAACGGAAAGCGCGGCAACGCGGTGAAATCCGAGCTTGCGTTAACAGGCCCGGATTGCTGCCCAATGCCGACAAAGCCGAGCCGCGCGACGAGTGTCTGGATCACGCGATCATATTCACCGAAAGGATAGGCGAAGAGCCTGTGGCTCGTGCCAGTCTGCTGTTCGATCTCGGCTTCGGCTGCGAGGATTTCCTGTTCGACCCGCCGCAACCAGGCCGCGGCATCTTCACCCGTATTGCGTTCAAGCAGGTAGGAATGTTCCACACCATGGTTCGCGATCGTCGCGCCATGGGCAGCCATTTCGCGCAGCTGGTCCCAGTTCATGTAGAGCGCATCGTTGGTGCCGGCGAGGCCTGCGGAAATGAACAAGGTGAAAGGCCAGCCGAACTCGCGCAAGATCGGATAGGCCGTGGTGTAGTTGTTGAGATATCCATCGTCGAAGGTGATTGCGGCAGCCCTGTCGGGCAATACTCCGCCTTCACGCAGGGTGCGTACGATGTCCTCGAGCCGCAGCACGGTAAAGCCCTCGTCGCGCAGGTACTCGAGGTGCTGCCTGAATTCGTCTGCGTTGACGCTCGTTACCCGCGGTGTCGTCGTGCTCACGTGGTGGTACTGCAGGATAACGGCGCTGGCGGGGAAGGTACCTTGCGCTGGTGCATCAAGCGGCACCAGAGCAAACAGGCAGGCAATAAACAGCGCAAAAACCGGCGCAATTGGACGGAAGGCTGGCGGATGCATGAGATGGCCGGTTAGCAATTGATCGGTCGCGCCATTATACTGGCCGCCCCTGAATGACTGCCATCTCGAAGACATCCACGCCGCCATGGACAAAGCCCTGAACCGCACTGAAAGCGTAAAAGATCCGCGTAAAGCGGAATTCACGCTGAATCGCCTGCAGAAAGGTTTGCGGGGGGACGTCGGTCGCGCCATCGGCGATTACAACATGATCCAGGATGGCGACTACGTCATGGTATGCATGTCGGGGGGCAAGGATTCCTACACGATGCTCGACATCCTGTTGAACCTGCAGAAGCACGCGCCGATCGACTTTCGCATCAAGGCCGTCAACCTCGACCAGAAACAGCCGGGCTTTCCCGAACATGTTTTGCCCGCTTACTTCGAATCGATCGGCGTCGACTATACGATACTCGAGCAGGACACCTATTCGATCGTCGTCGACAAAACCGAACCCGGTAAGACCTATTGCGGCCTGTGTTCACGACTACGCAGGGGCAACCTGTACAGCTACGCGGCGGAAATCGGTGCGACCAAAATTGCGCTTGGCCATCATCGCAACGACATCATGGAAACACTGTTCCTCAATATGTTCTTTGGCGGCAAGCTGAAGGCGATGCCACCGAAGCTCCTCAGCGATGACGGTCGCCATATCGTCATTCGCCCCCTGGCGTACTGTAAGGAGAAGGACCTTGCCGCGTATGCAAAACTGCGCGATTTCCCAATCATTCCGTGCAACCTGTGCGGCAGCCAGGAAAACATGCAGCGCAAGGAGATCAAGCGCATGTTGAATGAGTGGGAGCGCCAGCATCCAGGACGCCTGGATGTCATGTTCAAAAGTATTCTCAACGTAGCGCCCTCACAGCTTGGCGATACGGAATTGTTCGATTTCAGGAACCTTGAGAGCCGACGGGTGCAGTCGGAGCAGGTACAGCCAGAGTCCGCATTGTTCCAGCGCATCGATCTCGTCAATCTAGGGTAGCGCCACAGGATGCGGATTCCGCACACAGCATTGTCGGCGGAAGCCTTGCAGAACTTGCTGGAAGAATTCGTGACACGCGAGGGTACCGACTATGGTTCGCAGGTATACAGCCTCGAAGACAAGGTGCGGCACGTGCGTCGACAGCTCGAGGCGGGCAGGGTCGTGATTCTTTATGACCCGCGTTCATCCTCATGCCACATTGAAGTAAGCGAACGCGCGCCATCGGATGACGACAGTCTCCTGTACGAAGGGCGCGAAGAATATGACGACAACGAAGGTTCCGACCAACGCGAATGAGTGACAGCGCCGACAACAACGTAGAGCACTTGCTGGACGCTACAGGGCTGTTTTGTCCGGAGCCGGTGATGCTGCTGCACAAGAAGATCCGCGAAATTCCTGTCGGGGAAAAACTGGTGGTGGTTGCCACAGATCCTTCCACGACACGCGACATTCCCAAGTTCTGCCTCTTTCTCGGTCACGAGTTGCTGCAGACCTCCAACGATGGCAAGACCTATCGCTACTGCATTCGCAAAGCCGCGGGCAAGAACTGAGGCTTTCCACGCTAATGAAAATCGTCGCTGACGAAAACATCGCGCAGGTGGCGGCCTGGTTCGGCCATGCGGGTGAACTTGTGCTGTTGCCGGGGAGAGCGATCGATGCAGCGGTAGTGCGCGATGCGGACGCCTTGCTCGTGCGCTCCGTGACTCGCGTCGATGCGCGCTTGCTGGAAGGTTCACGCTGTCGCTTCGTCGGCACCGCGACAAGCGGCATCGATCATGTCGACACTCGCTGGCTGGATGAGCAGGGCATTGGCTTCGCATTTGCCCCAGGCTCCAATGCCGATTCAGTCGTCGACTATGTATTCAGTACGCTGGCCCATCTCAGTGAGCGCGATGATTTCGACTGGCGCGCACGTTCTTTCGGCATTGTCGGTTGTGGCCAGATCGGCGCACGCCTGGCGCGCAAGCTGCTTGCGCTGGGCTGTAGTGTCGTGATTTCCGATCCTTTCCTCGAGGCAAGTCATCCGCTCAGCGCCTGTTTTGCCTCATACGAAACGACGCTACGGCAGGACATCATCAGCTTTCATACACCACTTACTCGCGAGGGACCCTGGCCAACGCACCATATGCTTGATGCAGGCAAACTTGCGCAGCTGGACGCGTCGAACATTCTGATCAATGCGGCGCGCGGCGCGATCATCGACAATGCCGCACTGCTGCGACTGTTGATTGACCAGCCGCAGCGTCGTGTCGTGCTCGATGCCTGGGAAGGGGAGCCGGTAATCAGCCACCAGCTCTTGCAACGCGTGGCAGTCGGCACGACCCATATCGCTGGCTACAGCTACGAAGGGAAGATCAATGGGACGAGGATGATCGCAGACGAATTCACGCGCCACTTTGATACCCGCTTTCCGGCCGCTCTGCAGAGGCACGAGCGCACATTGTCGACGATGCTCGAGGTCCGTCCGGGCCTCGGGGGGCTGCAACAGCTCAACCGTCTTATCCTGCAAGCGTACGATGTGACGCGCGATGCCGAGGCGCTGCGTAAAACGCTCGACTCGACGGCGCCCGCCGCGCAGTTTGACCTGCTGCGGAAACAGTATCCGGTGCGATATGAATTTACTGCTTACGGCGCCGCCGCCGCTGACCTGACGCCGATCACTGCGACGCAAGCACGTACGCTGGGGTTCAACATACGTTGAGTCAGGCGCCGCGTCCTGCCGCGCACCTTATTGCCTGTAGTGCGACAGGAAGCGGGCGAGGCGATGCATTGCATCCTCGATCACTTCCTTCGGTGGCAGGAAGACGATGCGGAAGTGGTTCATGTCCTTGATGTTGAAACCGCTGCCTTTGACGAGCAGCACTTTTTCCTGCATGAGGAAATCCAGCACGAACTTGTCATCGCTGCTGATCTTGTGCACTTTCGGATCGAGGCGCGGGAATAGATATAGCGCGCCCTTCGGCTTGACACAGCTGACCCCCGGCATCCTGTTCAACATGTCCCAGGCCATGTCGCGTTGATCGCGCAGACGTCCGCCGGGAACGATTAGCTCATTGATGCTTTGATAGCCGCCGAGTGCCGTCTGTACGGCTTGCTGCGCCGGCACGTTGGCGCATAGCCGCATGTTGGAGAGGATTTCCAGACCCTCTATATAATCCTTCGCCCGCTGCCTTGCACCGCTCAGGACCATCCAGCCGGCCCTGAAACCCGCGAGCCGGTAATTTTTCGACAGCCCATTGAAGGTAATGATCAGCACGTCTTCCGCGAGACTGGCCAGCGGCACATGCACGGCGCCGTCGTAGAGTATTTTGTCGTAGATTTCGTCGGCATAAATGATCAGGTTGTGCTGGCGCGCCAGCTCGACGATTTCCAGCAGCAGGTCGCGGCTGTACACCGCACCGGTCGGATTGTTCGGATTGATGACGACGATGGCTTTCGTATTCTTGGAAATCTTGCTCTTGATGTCCGCAATATCGGGAAACCAGTCCGCGCTTTCATCACAGACGTAATGAACAGCGCTGCCTCCGCTCAAGGTAACCGCTGCGGTCCACAGGGGATAGTCGGGAGCCGGTACGAGCACTTCGTCGCCGTTGTTCAACAGGCCCTGCATCGCCATGACGATAAGTTCGCTGACGCCATTGCCGAGGTAGATGTCGTTGATGCCGACGCCCTTGACGTTCTGCCGTTGCGTTTCATGCATGATTGCCTTACGCGCGGAGAAGAGACCCTTTGAATCAGAGTATGCCTGCGACTGCGGCAGGTTCAGGATGACGTCGCGCAGGATTTCCTCGGGCGCGTCGAAGCCGAACACGCCCGGATTGCCGATGTTCAGCTTGATGATTTTGTAGCCTTCTTCTTCCAGCTTCTTTGCCTGCTGCATCGCGGGTCCGCGAATCTCATAACAGACATGGCGTAGTTTTTCGGACTGCTTGATATTGCTCATCGCTGGAGCGCTCCACTCAATGCACCGGTTCGGACCTGTTATAGTGTCTCCGGCAAATATCACGATTGTACCGCACGCGCGGAGGCGAGCACATATGACAAAACTCACGAGAACCGACCAGGAGTGGCGCGAGTTGCTGACAGCGGATGAATTCCGCATCACGCGGCAAAAAGGCACCGAACGCGCATTCACCGGTGAATACTGGCGCAGCGAAGGCAAGCCGGGTGTATATCTGTGCAAGTGCTGCGGGGAGACACTGTTCGACGCGGCGACGAAGTATGACTCCGGCAGCGGCTGGCCAAGTTTTTACAAGCCGGTGGATAACACGAAGGTGGCGGAGATCGCGGATAGCTCGCTGGGCCATCGGCGCATCGAGGTAGTGTGCTCGCGCTGCGATGCGCACCTCGGACATGTGTTCGAGGATGGCCCGCTGCCGACTGGCCTGCGCTATTGCATAAACTCGGCTGCGCTGAAATTCAACGACGCTGGGGATGCTACACAGGACTGAAGCCTAGAACTGGTAGCGCAGGCCAGCCTGGTACTTCACGCGGTCGTAGGCGTAGAGATCGAGGTTGCTCTCGTTCTCGGTATAGGTGACATCGGTGGTGACATTGATGTTGCGGTTCGCATTCCACACCCAGCCCAGCGAGGTCGAGAAGGTGTCATCTTCGCGCTCGATGTTGAAGATTGGGTCGCGCGCCTGGTTTTCGCTACGATGCAGCGATACGCGAACGTAGGGGACGTGCGCGGGCATCAGCTGGAATTGTTCGGAAAAAGCCACTCCATAAAACTGCTGCGCATTATTTTTTCCAGGGCTTTTCACCGCGGACTCATCGCCGACATAGGCGCTGATCGAGTGGAAGAAACGGCCCTCTGTCTTCTCGATACTGCCTGACACCAGCGCCTGGTTCACATCCCGGAGACTCGCATTGGCATTGATGCCATCGTCAAAGCGCACCTGCGTATAGGCTCCCGTCAGCGCCTGGCTCCAGCCGTCGCCGGGACTGCGCTGCCAGGTCGTGATGAGACTGCCAGCGTTCTGAAACTGCTGGCCGTCCAGGTCGACGCGTTGCGCGCGCGCGCCATAGCTCATACGCATGTTGCTGTTACCGCCGAAGATGCGCGCATAGCTGATATCTGCGGCTAAAACGTCGAGATCGAATGCGGAAGTCGAGAAGTTGTTGTGCTGCCTGTAGTTGGCCGACAGCGTCAACGCGCTCGTTTTGGAAAAGGGCTTCGCATACGTCGCGCCACCGCCGGCATCCGCATAGCTGTCGTCAATGCTCTGGCCGTTGGCACTCAATTCCACATCGCCGATGGGGGTGGGTATGACGCCGAGCTCCGTCGCGCTGTTGATGTTGGTGTCGTTGCCGATGCCGGAAACGACGTAAAAGTTCAGACTGCCGCGCAGGTTCTCTTCCCGGGCATCGATCTGGGCCAGGAAGGCCCGGATGTTCGTCTGTACGTTTGGCGCAGGATCGGTAGTCAGTACCTCCTCGAACAGCTGACGCGCGACCGGCAAGTTGTTCGTCAGGTAAAAGGCCCGCGCCAGTTCGAGTTTGACGCGTTTCTGGTCGGGATAGCTGTAGGCGATGCGCTCGAGTGCAAATACAGCTTCAGTAGGGCGGCCCGTCTCCATTGCCGCGAGACCGTAGAGGAAGTCAAACTCGGGCTCGCCTTCGTATTGATCCATGTTCTGCAGCGCGAAGGTGTGGGCTTGCTCATAACGGCCCTGGGTAACGAGGTCGTTTAGCTGGCTGACAGTGGGGTCGAGCGCGGACTGGGCTTGCCCTTGAAGCGGCACTGCCGTGGCGAAGGCAATGACCAGTGGAAGGAGGCGAAGGCGCGAGAGGACCTGGCGGGCCTTGCGTCCAGTCGTACCCGAAACAGACAGGGATGAAGTCATCTTCGCGCAAAGTCCTTCAGGAAGTCGCTGGGATCATAAAGAGGAACATGACTAAATTCAAAAATTTGTCCGTGTTTCCCGGCCGGCCTGGCGCGCGGATCACGGTATCGCCAGCGGTAAAGTTTCAGGAATGTGACGTAGAGCAGGAGGTGATGGGGGAGTAGAGGTCTTCGTTAGCCCGGGACTTTGATTTTATTGTTATTGGTTTTATATGTTGTGGCGCCATATTTCTCGCTGTCCCGGGCTAACGAGTACGCGGACATTAAAGTCATCGCTGTCGGCATAAAAGAGCGCAAATTACATGCCAGCCATCTGGTGGTCGATCGGCGCCACGCCACCGTATCCGGCTGAAAAATTAACAAAATCAATGATTTGTGCGATCAAGCTCGGGCAGCGCCAAGGGCGGCGATGTCATGTGATTCAAGGACTTGTGTAACTGACTGAAACTACCGGATCCGTAGCTTTCTGACCCACGATTTATTCGAGGGGGGGAGTTTCGACGCGCATGTGGGCGCTGAGCAGAGCTCGGGCGAGGACATCCACCGGCCTGACATGGACGCTCCCCGAGCAATTCCCATCTGAAACGCACAGTCAAATTGACCGCGCCCGGCGCTGATAAGCCATCCCGTAGCCGGCACAAATGCCCTCGGATGTTCGGTTGAATAAGAGGATTCAATATGGCAGAATTCGCCCCTAAATCGCGCGACGCCATACGCAACATTCTGATTTTAAAAGCATTTTTCTATTCAAAGGCTCCCATGGCGAGCCGCCCCCAGTGCGACGGATGCAGGAGTTCTGCTGTCGTCGAGCTGCCAGGCATTCTTCCCTAACTATCAGGCATCAACCAGGATCAACCCATGCAAGTCTCTATCGAAACCCTGTCCAAGCTGGAACGTAAAATGACTGTCGAAGTTCCGGCCGAAACGATCGAGAGCCAGGTTCGCAGCCGTCTCCAGGAAGCGGCGCGCACAGTCAACATCAAGGGCTTCCGCAAGGGCAAGGTGCCGGTAAAGGTCATCCAGGAACGTTATGGCAAAGGGGTGCGCCAGGAAGTGCTCGGCGAAGTCATGAGCCAGAGCTATTACCAGGCACTCGGTCAGCAGAAGGTGAAGCCAGCCGGCCAGCCCCGCATCGAGCCAAAGAGTGTTGAAGAAGGTCGCAACTTGCAGTTTGTCGCGACATTCGAAGTTTATCCGGAAGTGGCTCTCGGCGATTTTTCAGCGATTGCGGTTGAACGCAAAACTGCCGACATCAGCGACGCCGACGTCGACACCATGATCGAGACCCTGCGCAAGCAGCGCCAGACCTGGAAAGACACCGCGCGCCCGGCCCAGGACGGCGACCAGGTCATCATCGACTTCGTCGGCACGATGGACGGCAAGGAATTCCAGGGCGGCAGTGCCCAGGGCACGAAGCTCGTTCTGGGTTCGAAGCGCATGATTGAAGGTTTCGAAGCAGGCCTTGTGGGGAGCAAGAAAGGCGATGAGAAGAAGCTCGCGTTGACGTTCCCCGAGAGCTACCACAACAAGGACGTGGCCGGAAAGCCGGTTGAATTCGCAGTGACCGTCACCGAAGTAGCCGAGCCCGTACTGCCAGGACTGGATGATGCTTTCTTCGCGTCGTTCGACGTCAAGTCAGGCGGCGTAGAGGCTTTCAGGACTGAAGTGAAGAACAACATGGCGCGCGAGTTGAAGAATGCCACGCGCAATAGCGTCAAGAACCAGGTCGTCGAAGGCCTGCTGAAGCTGCATCAGGTTGAGCTGCCCAAGGCTCTGGTAGCCAGCGAAGTGGATGCACTGCGTCAGCAGACATTGCAGCAATACGGCGGCGGCAACAAACGCGTCGACGAATCGGTCCTTCCATCGGAAATATTCCGCCCGCAGGCAGAGCGCCGCGTATCGCTGGGTCTGATCATGAATGAAGTGATCCAGAAGAATCAGCTCAAAGTGGATGCGACGAAGGTGCGCAGCCTCGTTGAAGAGCTCGCCGAAAGCTACGAACAGCCGCAGGAAGTGATTACCTGGTACTACAGCAACAAGGATCAATTGGCCCAGGTCGAAGCGATGGCCCTTGAAGAAGCGGTTATCGACCTCATTCTGGGACAGGCGAAAGTAACGGAAAAAGCTTGCAGCTATGAAGAAGCGCTCAAGCCCTCCGGTGCACCTTCCGCATAACGCTAATCCAAGGCAACTATCTCATGAGTACACGCACCGAAGAGCTGGCACAGCTCGTTCCCATCGTGGTCGAGCAGACCGCGCGCGGCGAACGTTCGTATGACATTTACTCCCGTTTGCTGAAAGACCGGATCATCTTTCTGGTAGGCCAGGTCGAAGACCACATGGCCAACCTCGTGGTAGCGCAGTTGCTGTTCCTGGAATCGGAAAATCCGGACAAGGACATCCACTTCTACATCAATTCGCCCGGCGGCGTCGTCACCGCTGGTCTTGCGATTTACGACACCATGCAGTTCATCAAGCCCGACGTCAGCACGATGTGCATTGGTCAGGCGGCTAGCATGGGAGCACTGTTGCTGGCAGGAGGCGCCAAAGGCAAACGCTACGCGCTGCCTCATTCGCGCATGATGATCCATCAGCCGAGTGGTGGCGTACAAGGACAGGCGACGGACATCCATATTCAGGCGCAGGAGATCCTCGCCCTGAAAGAACGGCTCAACAGAATCATGGCGCATCATACGGGCCAGACGGTCGAGACAATCGCCCGCGATACCGAGCGCGATAACTTCATGAGCGCGCCTCAGGCGGTGCAATACGGGCTCGTCGACCAGGTGCTCGACAAGCGGGTAATTATCCCGCCGACCCGCTAGAAATCTGCGGAGTTTTACCCTGGCAACACTTGTAAATTGGTATGAATGCCTTCATCTTAGAACGGTAATCTGTAGTTGCGGGGGACGACATGGCGGGTGATAAATCCAAAGACGATTCAGGGAAGCTGCTGTACTGTTCCTTCTGTGGGAAGAGTCAGCATGAAGTAAGGAAGCTGATCGCTGGACCCTCCGTTTTCGTCTGTGACGAATGCGTCGATCTCTGCAACGACATCATCCGGGAAGAGATCCAGGACAAAAGTCCGGATACCCGAAAGCGCAAACTTCCCACGCCCGCCGAAATCTGCGCCATTCTCGATCAGTACGTCATCGATCAGGCGAAGGCCAAGAAGATTCTCGCGGTCGCCGTTTATAACCATTACAAACGGCTGAACTACCAGAAAAAAACCGAAGATGTTGAACTCGGCAAGAGCAACATACTCATCATTGGACCAACCGGCACAGGCAAAACCCTGTTGGCGGAAACGCTCGCGCGCCTGCTCGATGTGCCATTTACCATCGCCGATGCAACAACGCTGACTGAAGCCGGCTACGTTGGCGAAGACGTCGAAAACATTATCCAGAAGCTGTTGCAAAAATGTGACTACGACGTAGAGAAGGCCCAGGTCGGTATTGTTTATATCGACGAGATCGACAAGATTTCGCGCAAGTCGGACAACCCGTCAATCACCCGCGATGTGTCTGGCGAGGGTGTGCAGCAAGCGCTACTCAAGCTGATTGAAGGCACGATCGCCTCGGTACCACCGCAGGGTGGGCGTAAACATCCGCAGCAGGAATTCCTGCAGGTCGACACATCCAACATCCTGTTTATCTGCGGTGGCGCCTTCGCTGGTCTGGACAAGATCATCCGTGACCGTTCCGACAAGAGCGGCATCGGCTTCTCGGCCGAGATCCGCAGTCCGGAAGCGCAGAAGAAAGTAGGCGAAACCTTGCGCGACGTGGAGCCCGAGGATTTGATCAAGTACGGCCTTATCCCCGAATTCGTCGGTCGCTTGCCGATGATTGCAACGCTCAATGAACTCGATGAGGAAGCCTTGATGCGCATCCTCAAAGAGCCGAAGAACGCACTGACTCGCCAGTACGCGAAGCTGTTCGAGATGGAAGGTGTCGAAATCCAGTTCCGCAACGATGCACTCTTGCAAATTGCCAAGAAGGCCCAGGAGCGCAAGACCGGTGCCCGTGGGCTGCGCTCGATTATGGAATCGGTGTTGCTCGAAACGATGTACAAGATTCCATCGGAAAAAAATGTCACTAAGGTAATTATCGATGAAGCCGTAATTAAGGGAGAGTCGGAGCCGCTTTTGATGTACGAAAACGAGGCTCAGAACGGCAATATGATTACCAAGGACAAACACGCGGGCGGCTGAAGGAGCTTCGATAACTTCCACCTCCCGCAGTACTGACTACCTGAAGGTGCTATGGAAAAATCCTCGATTCAGACCCAATTACCCTTCCTGCCCTTGCGCGGTGTCGTGGTCTACCCTCAGATCGTCCACCCGCTGTTCGTTGCCCGCGAAAAATCCATTCTGGCGCTGAAAGCCGCCATGAGCACCGACAAAAAAGTAGTGCTCGCAGCGCAGAAGAACCACTCTGAAGACGATCCTCGCAAGGATGACCTCTATACCATCGGCACTGTCGCAAGCGTGCTACAGTTGATGCATGTCAATGACGGTACGGTGAAAGTACTGGTCGAGGGCGTCGAGCGTGTACATATCAAGGCCTTCCATTTCGACGGCGAATTTTACACCGCTGATATTTCTCCAATGGGCAGTCATGTCGTCGAGGAAAAAGATACTGAGATCCTTGTGCGCTCCCTGCTGTCACAGTTTGATCAGTATGTGCAGCTCAGCAAGAAGATCTCCCCCGAGGTGCTGACATCGATCACGAGCATTGACGATCCGAGTCGCCTCGTCGATACCATCGCCACGCACATGTCGCTGCAACTCCAGGAAAAACAGAACATCCTCGAGTTAGCCAACCTGAAGCCTCGCATTGAACATCTGATGTCCCTCATCGAGTCTGAGATCGACATTTTCCAGGTGGAAAAACGCATTCGTGGCCGCGTCAAGAAGCAAATGGAAAAGAGCCAGCGCGAGTACTATCTGAATGAGCAGATGAAGGCCATCCAGAAGGAAATGGGCGACCTGGACGAAACACCGAACGAAGCGGAGGAGCTGAAGCGCAAAATCGAAGAGGCCGGAATGCCGGTTGAAGCGCGCGACAAGGCCAACACCGAGTTGAACAAGCTTAAAATGATGTCGCCGATGTCATCAGAGGCTTCCGTCGTGCGGACCTACCTCGACTGGATGATCAATGTCCCGTGGAAGAAACGCACCCGCATCCAGAGCGATCTCAAGAAGGCCGAAGAAATCCTCGAAGGCGATCACTACGGTCTGAAGGACGTCAAGGAACGCGTACTCGAATACCTCGCCGTCCAGCATCGCGTGAAGAAACTGAAGGGTCCGATCCTTTGCTTCGTCGGTCCTCCAGGCGTCGGCAAGACTTCGCTTGGTGAATCGATAGCGCGCGCTACCGGGCGCAAGTTCGTGCGCATGGCGCTTGGCGGCGTGCGCGATGAGGCGGAAATCCGCGGCCATCGTCGCACTTACATCGGCTCCTTGCCTGGCAAGGTCGTACAGAAGATGGCGAAGGTCGGAGTCAAGAATCCACTCATCCTGCTCGATGAAATCGACAAGATGGGCATGGACCATCGCGGCGATCCGGCATCAGCGCTGCTCGAAGTGCTTGATCCGGAGCAGAACCACAACTTCAACGATCACTACCTCGAAGTCGACTACGACCTGTCCGACGTCATGTTCATCTGTACCTCCAACTCGATGAACATTCCCGGCCCCTTGCTCGATCGTATGGAAGTGATCCGGATTCCTGGATACACCGAGGACGAAAAGCTCAATATTGCTTCGCGTTACCTCGTTCCAAAACAACGCACCAACAATGGACTCGCCCAGGACGAACTCAAGTTCGACGATGCGAGCATCATGACGCTTATCCGCCATTACACTCGCGAAGCCGGTGTGCGCGGTCTCGAGCGCGAAATCGCGCGTGTCTGCCGCAAGGTGGTTAAAGAGAAGAGTCTGAAGACGGAGGGCGTGTCGTCCCACATCACGCCGGCTGATCTTGAGAAATACGCAGGCGTACACAAGTTCGATTACGGCAAGGCGGAAGACAACGACGCCATTGGCCAGGTCAACGGCCTTGCCTGGACACAGGTCGGCGGTGAGCTGCTTACCATCGAGGCGGTGGCAATTCCCGGCAAAGGCAAGGTCATCATGACCGGGCAACTGGGCGACGTGATGCAGGAGTCGATCCAGGCCGCGTTGACCGTCGTGCGCAGCCGCTCCGCGAGTCTCGGCGTCGATGACAATTTCCAGGAGCACAAGGATTTGCACGTCCATGTACCCGAGGGCGCAACGCCGAAAGACGGTCCGAGCGCGGGTATTGGCATGTGCACGGCGCTCGTGTCTGTCCTGACTGGCATTCCCGTCCGTAAGGATGTCGCGATGACTGGCGAAATCACTTTGCGCGGCCAGGTGCTGCCTATCGGCGGACTGAAAGAAAAGTTACTCGCTGCCCATCGCGGCAACATTAAGACTGTCATCATTCCGATGGAGAATGAGCGCGATCTGAAAGAGATTCCTGACAATATCAAGGCAGATCTGCAGATCAAACCCGTGAAATGGATCGATGAAGTGTTGCAGATCGCTCTGCAGTACATGCCGACGCCTGTTGTGGATAGCAAGAGCGAAAACCTTGTCAAACCGTCAAAAAAGGTGCGCGAGAAATCGAAAAAATCGATAAATACACACTAGTCGGCGTATTTCTTGACTTGCTCTTTGCGCAGTTGATATAAAGCGGCCTCTCCGTTTTTCGCCGTCATGCTTGACCGTCCCATTGGTCATGGCAGCTGAGAGATTGTTGAAAGATTGTTGCAAGACTGTCGGAAATTCAGCGTGCATGGATGCATACTTGGATCTTCAGTCACACTCTCCAGCATCGGTCTGAACAGAATAATAAACATACAGCCAGAGGTTCCCCCCGTGAATAAAGCAGAACTGATCGACGTAGTTGCGGTAAGCGCAGACCTTTCCAAGGCGGATGCAACCCGCGCCATCGAATCCGTGCTCGATACCATTACCAATGCATTGAAGGCGGGCGACACCGTTTCCCTTGTGGGTTTCGGCTCCTTCGTCGTAAAGGCGCGGGCGGCGCGCACCGGGCGCAACCCGCAGACCGGCGCGGCGATAAACATCGCCGCCAGCAAGGTGCCTGGCTTCAAACCTGGCAAGGCCTTGAAAGACACAGTCAATACCTGAGCCTGAACCAGGGCGGTCGATGCACCGCTCGGTAAGTCGAACCCAAGAGGGCGCATCCACGATGCGCCTTCTTGCGTTTAAGCATGGCGTTTATGGGCTGCGTTTAAGCGGCGTTTTAAAGACCGCGCGTGCAAAGATCGTTACAATAATCCTTCATTTACTGTTCCTCCGGGCTGAACCATGCTGCAGAAGATTCGTGACAATACCCAGGGCTGGCTATCCAAGATATTCCTTGGCTTTATCATCCTGATATTTGCCGTGTTCGGCATTGGTAGCATCGTCGACACCATGATGTTCTCGACGCCGACGCTGTCCGTGAATGGTGTCGATATCAACGTTGCAGAGATCGACAGTCTGACTCAGCAGAAAGCCCAGGAATTCTTCGCTCAGCTGGGCGAGGACGCAGATACATCAGGCTTCGACGAAGCACTGTTCCGCGAGAGTGCGATCAACGAAATCGTGCAGCGCGAGTTGCTTGTCCAGTCCGTACAACGCAGCAAGATGGCCATTTCCTCCACCAGCGTCGACCGCCAGATTGCACAAGACCCCAACTTCCAGATCGACGGCGTGTTCAATGCTGAGCGCGCCAGCTTGCTGATTCGAAACCAGGGCTATAGTCCCGCCGGTTACCGCGCGGTCCTGTCGCGGGAAAAAATGCTGAACCAGATTCTTGTGGCCTATTCAGCTACTGGCTTCGCGACGCCTGCGGAAATGCAGCGACTCCTGGAACTGGTGCACCAGAAACGTACCTTCCGGTACTTGTCGCTTGGACTCGCCGGACAGACCGAAGGCATCGACATCAGCGATGAGGAAATCAACAACTGGTACCAGGAACACCAGAACGACTTCATGATGGAAGAGCAGGTGGCCATCGAGTACCTGGAGCTCAATAAGGCCGACATGATGGCTGAAGTCGACGTGAGCGAAGAAGAGCTGCAAACGATGTATGCCGAGGAACAGGCAGCATTCCAGGCTGAAACCGAACGCCATGCCGCACACATCCTCTTCAATGCCGCCACGGAAGAAGAATTTACCGCCGCCCAGGCTGAAGCCGATGCTGTAAAAGCGCGTCTCGACGCCGGCGAGGATTTCGCCGCGCTCGCGGCGGAATTTTCCGACGATACCGGTTCCGCCGAGATGGGCGGCGATGTTGGCTACACGACCGGCAGTAACTTTGTTGAGCCCTTCGAGGCCGCGTTGCGCGAGCTAGAGGTCGGTACGGTTTCCGCACCGGTACGGACCGAGTTTGGCCTCCACCTGATCAAGCTCCTCGACGCGAGCGAAACCGAAGTAGAGACCTTCGAGCAACGCCGCCCTGCGCTGGAAAGCGATCTGCGCGCGCGCAAAGCTTCTGACATTTTCGTCGCGCGTTCGGAAGAATTGAGCACGCTCGCGTATGAAGCAGTCGACCTGCAGCAACCGGCAGAAGCGCTGAATCTGACAATCCAGCGCACCGAGCCCTTCGGCCGCTCAGGTGGTCTTGGGGTTACCGCACTTGGCGGTGTCATCGATGCGGCCTTCAGCCCGGAAGTACTCGAAGAAGATCTCAACAGCGAACTTGTCGCGCTGGATGATTCGCGTAGCGTCGTGTTGCGTGTCGTGGACCATCAACTGCCCGCGGTGCGTCCACTGGAAGAAGTCCGCGACGAAGTCACTGCGCTGCTGCGCCTCGAGAAAGCGAAAGAACAGGTCAGGCTGATTGGCGAAACCATTCTCAGCAGCCTGCAGTCCGGTTCGAACATCGACGGTTTGTTGGCAGCGCAAAATACGACATGGACGCAGGTCGATGCCGTCGAAAGAAACGTTGCCGGTGCCAATGCCGAAATTGCCGACAAGGTATTCGCAATGCCGCGCCCGCCAGAAGGCGCGACGGAGCTGGCGGGTTATACGCTGGCCGATGGCAGCTACATCGTTGTCGAACTCCAGGAGGTCATCGACGGCACCGAAGCCGATTTCCAGGAGAACGAAGCAGAAAACATGCGCAACTTTGTCAGCCAGCAAATGGCTGCGAACGACCTCGCAGGCTTCATGGGCAATCTGGAAGCACGCGCTGACATCGAAGGCCTCGATGCCGTTTCGGCGAATACTGCGGTCGAAGAGTTTTAAGGCCTTTCCACCTGAGGGTTCTGCCGCCGCCGCGCGCGGGCGGCAGAATTCCGCGCAGCAAGCCCCGTATTTGATGGCTTACGGCAGTGATGGCGGCGTGCTATCTTTCTACCCACTCTCTCTGTTGAACCGGCGGAATTCCTTATGATTCTGAAGCTTGCCACCTTGAAAGGACCGCTCCTGCTGTTACTGGGGGCACTGGCTCTCACGGGTTGTGGTGGAGGCAATACGGAGGGCGGCGGCAATGGCAGTGAAACGCGTGTAGAGGAGGGCATACGCCTCGGAGTCGCCCACATCGGCAATGCCGCAGAACCGGCCTCGGCGGACCCACACATTACCACCGGTGTCAGTGAGAGTTATTTGCTGCAGGCGCTTTTCGAAGGCCTCGTCATCAAGAATCCAGATACCCTCGAAGCCAATCCCGGCGTTGCCGAGTCCTGGGACATTAGCCCCGATGGCAGAACCTACACTTTCCATTTGCGAAACAATGCCAGGTGGTCCAATGGTGATCCGGTCACGGCCGAAGACTTCCGCTGGTCGTGGCAGCGCGCGCTGACGCCGGAGCTCGGCAGCCAGTACAACTACATGTTCTTTTCGATTGTGAATGCGCAGGAATTTGCGACCGGCGCAATTAGCGACTTCAGCCAGGTTGGCGTCAACGTAGTCGATGATTACACGCTGGAAGTTCAGCTGCGTGAGCCAGCCCCGTATTTCCTGCAACTGCTGGACCACCACAGTACCTATCCAGTCCACCGCGCGACTGTCGAAGCCTTTGGCTCGGCAACCGATCGCCTGTCGCAGTGGGCGCGTGCAGGTAGCCATGTGGGCAATGGCCCCTTCAAGCTTACAGAGTGGCAGATCAACTCCCACGTTCGAGTCGAGAAGAGCGATACGTACTGGGATGCCGCGACGACGAAGCTTAATGCGATCGTGTTCTACCCGATCGACAGCCAGACCACGGAGGAGCGTATGTTCCGTGATGGTCAGTTGCATCACACCTACGATGTTCCCCTCGACAAGGTTCCAGTCTACCTCGCCGAACAGCCAGAGCTGATTCACATCAGTCCTTACCTTGGCACCTACTTCTATAACATTAATACGACGCGCGCACCGCTCGACGACGTGCGCGTGCGCCGAGCGCTGGTGATGTCGATCGACCGCGAACTGCTGGCCGAGACAGTCACGCAGGGCATATACACCCCCGGTTACTCGATCGTCCCGCCCGGCACGATGGGCTATGAGCCGCCCAAGCTATTCGAATACGATCCCGATGAAGCCCGCCGCCTGCTTGCAGAAGCCGGCTATCCCAACGGGGAGGGCTTCCCGTCGTTCACGATCCTGTACAACACGCTCGAGCAGCACCAGAAAATTGCCGTTGCCATTCAGCAAATGTGGCGCCAGGAACTCGGTATCAACATCGAGATCCAGAATCAGGAATGGCAGGTGTATCTGAACTCGCAGAACCTGATGGACTATGACGTCGTGCGCCGCGGATGGATCGGTGACTATGTTGATCCGTACACCTTCCTCGACCTCTTTGTTACTGATGGCGGCAATAATCACACGGGTTTCTCGAACCCACGCTATGACGAAATCATCCAGCGCGAAGCGCCGGCGACACAGGATCGTGGGGCACGTTACGCGCTGTACCACGAAGCCGAAACCCTGCTGATGGAAGCGATGCCAGTCATTCCGCTCTACGTTTACCAGAGCAAGCATCTCCAGCATCCGAGTCTTAAAGGCCTGTCGTTCAACATCATGGATTCCCGCAACTGGAAGCACGTACACCTCGAAGCGCAAACCCCCGCGCAGTAAAGGCGAAGAACGATGTGGCGTTTCATCGCGCTCCGGATACTGCAAGCCATTCCCGTCATCCTGACGGTGATAACCGTTACCTTCTTTCTGGTTCGCGCCGCGCCCGGCGGGCCCTTTGCCAGCGAAAAAGCGGTGATGCCGCAGGTACAGGCGGCGCTTGAGGCGCGCTACCGGCTCGACCAGCCGGTGTTTCAGCAATACCTCTCGTATCTGGCCGACGCTGTGCGTGGCGATCTCGGCCCCACATTCCGTTACCCCGGCCGTAGCGTCGACGAGCTGATTCTCGATGGCTTGCCGATTACCGCCGAACTCGGGTTCTACGCACTTGTCATCGCGGTGGCCCTTGGTATCGCGGCCGGCGTCGTGGCCTCGTTGCGGCCAAATTCACTGCAGGATTACGTGCCGATGAGCGCCGCCATGGTCGGTATCTGCATGCCCTCGTTCCTGCTCGGCCCGCTGCTCGTGCTGGTGTTCGGCATCTGGCTAGGCTGGCTGCCGGTCTCGGGCTGGGGTGATACGGTGGGCGACAAGATACTGCCGAGTCTGACGCTTGGCGCCATGTATGCCGGCTATATCGCGCGCCTCAGCCGCTCGGGAATGCTCGAAGTCCTGTCGCAGGATTACCTGCGCACCGCGCGCGCCAAGGGACTGCCGGAGTACGTCGTCATCCTCAAGCACGCGCTGCGCGGTGGCCTGCTGCCGGTCATCAGCTATCTCGGCCCGGCTTTTGCCCATTTGCTCAGCGGTTCCTTCGTCGTCGAAACGATTTTCCAGATCCCGGGCCTCGGGCGCTTCTACGTGCAAGCTGCATTCAATCGCGACTACACAATGATCCTCGGCACCACGATATTCCTGGCTACGCTGATCGTCGTATTCAACCTGCTATCCGACGTGCTCGCGACCTGGCTCAACCCGCGCCTGCGCTATCAGTTCCGGAAATGAGCGCATGAGTACTTTTGCAACGACATTGAACGAGCTGCCCCGCGGTATTTCGCTGTGGCAGGACGCGTGGATGCGGCTGCGCAAGAACAAGCTTGCAATGTGTGGCCTTGTCTTCCTTGTAGCGATCCTCCTGTTATGTATCGCCACGCCATGGCTCACGCCTTACGGCTACGAGGATCAGGACCTGCGGCTCGGCGCCACTGGTCCCTCCGCGGAGCACTGGCTCGGCACCGACACATTCGGCCGTGACCTGCTGACCCGTATCCTGTACGGCGGTCGCATGTCACTGACTGTAGGTTTCATCGCTACCGCGGTCGCACTTGTCATCGGCGTGGCTTATGGCGCAATTGCCGGGTATGCGGGCGGGCGCATCGATACCGCGATGATGCGGCTGGTCGATATTCTCTACGCGCTGCCCTTCATGATCTTCATCATCCTGCTGATGGTGGTGTTTGGCAGGAATCTGTTGCTGCTGTTCCTCGCGATTGGTGCGGTCGAGTGGCTGACAATGGCGCGAATCGTCCGCGGTCAGATACAGAGCCTGAAGCATCAGGAGTTCGTTGAGGCGGCGATCTCGCTGGGCCTTGGGCCGCTCGCGATAGTCTGGAAGCACCTGATCCCGAATGCGCTCGGTCCCGTAATTGTGTACACGACACTGACGATACCAAACGTCATGCTGCTGGAGGCCTTCCTGAGCTTTCTCGGCCTTGGCGTACAGCCTCCGGCCTCGTCATGGGGACTGCTGATTTCATCGGGTGTCGAGACGATGGAGGAATATCCCTGGCTGCTGATCTTCCCCGGGCTGGCCCTGACGGTAACTCTGTTCGCGCTGAACTTCCTCGGCGACGGCCTCCGCGATGCGCTCGACGTGCGTGGGTCGAGGGACTGAACCATGCCAATTCTCGACGTCAATGATCTGAAAGTTCACTTCCACACGCGCAACGGTGTCGTCAAAGCCGTCGACGGAATCAGCTTCAGCATTGAAGCGGGCAAGACCCTTGCGATCATCGGTGAGTCAGGCTCCGGTAAATCGGTGGCCTGCTACAGCCTACTCGGACTGATTCCAAAGCCGCCGGGGCGTATCGAAGGCGGCACCGCCATGTTCGAAGGGCATGACCTGCTGACCTTACGCGAAGCGGAGCTGCGCAAGGTGCGGGGGAAGGGCATCTCGATCATCTTCCAGGATCCAATGACCTCGCTAAATCCTTTCCTGACGATCGGTGAACAATTGATCGAGCCGCTTCGCCTGCATTTCGGCATGAGTCGCGACGAAGCCTGGCGCAAGGGTATCCAGACGCTTGAAGAAGTTGGCATCCAGAACGGCGAGCGGCGCATGCGGGCGTATCCATTTGAGTTTTCAGGCGGCATGCGCCAGCGCGTCGTCATCGCGATGGCGCTTGTCACCGAGCCGCGGATCATCATCGCTGACGAACCAACGACCGCGCTCGACGTCACGGTGCAGGCGCAGATCCTGAAACTCCTGCGGGAATTGCAGGAACGGCGCAACATTGGCGTTATCTTCATCAGCCATGACCTCAGCGTGGTTGCCGATATTGCGGATACACTGTGCGTCATGCAGAACGGTCGCTTCGTCGAACAGGGCTCGCGTGACGATATCTTCCGCCGTCCGCAACACGACTACACACGCAAGCTTCTCGCCGCGGTGCCGCACACCGAGAAGCTGCCGGGCCTTGCGGAACCTGCGCTGGTTGAGATTTCAAACCTGTCCATGCAATTCGCAGGCAATCGGGGCGAGGCTCCAGTTACTGCGGTGAATTCGGTTTCACTGGAAATCCGGCGTCACGAAATTCTCGGACTCGTGGGTGAATCCGGCTCTGGTAAATCCACGCTCGGCCGCAGCATCCTGCGGCTGCTCGCGCCAACCAGCGGCAGCATACGCTTCGACGGCCGCGAACTCGTGGGATTGTCGCCAGCAGAAATGAAGCCGTTGCGCCGCCGCATGCAGATGATCTTCCAGGACCCGTATTCAAGCCTGAATCCACGCATGACAGTGTATGACACGCTGGCGGAGCCGCTGTTGTTGCACGCTGTAACAGACCGTAAGGGACTGGATGCTGAAGTGTTTCGGCTGATGGATTCCGTCGGCCTTGCGCGCACCAGCGTGCTGCGGTATCCGCACGAGTTTTCCGGTGGCCAGCGCCAGCGCATCGCAATCGGGCGGGCTATTGGCACGAAACCGGAATTCATCGTCGCGGACGAACCCGTATCCGCGCTCGACGTCACGATCCAGGCGCAGATTCTCGACCTCTTGCTTGAGCTCGTCGCGCGCTTCAACCTGACGATGCTGTTCATTTCGCACGACCTCGCCGTCGTGCGCTACCTGTCGGATCGCATCGTCGTCATGAAGGATGGGAAACTCGTCGAAACCGGCACCGCGCATCAGCTGTTCACCGCGCCGCGCGAGCCGTATACGCAGGCCCTGCTCGGTGCGATACCGGGACGTTCGCTGCGTACCTGATCCGCGTGTGAGCAGCTCTTGCTTGCTAGAACCCGTCCTTCCAGCGGCGCAGCATGCCAAAAATGGCGGCTGGGTCACTGTCGTTCGCCGCCTGCTGCCGCTGTGCCGCGGCAATGACGCTCGGCTCGGTACAGCGCAGGAAAGGATTCGTCTTCAACTCCAGGTCGATACTGCTTGGTACGGTTGGCAGGTCGCGCTCGCGCCTGGCATTGTCATTCGCAATCCGAGCCTGCACGTCTGCATTGTCTGGCATCACGGCAGCAGCAAAGCGCAGGTTGCTCAGGGTGTATTCGTGCGCGCAGAACACCTGCGTATCGCGCGGCAGTGCCGCGAGTTTGCGCAACGACGCGTGCATCATTGGTGGGGTTCCTTCGAACATGCGGCCGCAACCTGCGGCGAACAGGGTATCGCCGCAGAATAATGCCGGGCCGGCCGACGTCGCCTTCGCGGTACTGACATATGCAATGTGTTCCAGCGTATGCCCTGGCACTGTCAATACGCGGAAATCCTGATTCAGCACGCGCACTACATCGCCGTCGCCAACCGGATGCGTCACCTGCGGAATGCGGGGAGTCGCTGGGCCGTATACCGGAACCTTGTAACGCTGCAGCAGGTCGTTGACGCCACCGATGTGGTCGCCGTGGTGGTGCGTGATGAGAATCGCGGCGAGCTTGAGGCCCGCCTTGTCGAGATACGCAAGCACGGGGGGGGCGTCGCCGGGATCCACGACACAGGCATCCCCGCCGCCAGGTTCGTTGAACACCCACAGATAGTTGTCATTGAAGGCTTTGACCGGTTCGATGTGCAGCATGGCAGGACTCCGCGGAAGAGCGGCAATCTTCGCAAGCGGAACCCGGCAGCGCAATTGCGACAAAGCCGTTCACGCCCCGGTCGCGGCAGGGTAAGATCACAGCCGGGCACGAACTCAAGCGCAACATGAATCCGATCAGCGAGCACAAGACGCCATTTACGCCGGAGGCCTATGCCGACATGACGGCGTGGTTCGAAACGCCTCTGGGCCAGCATTTGCTCGCCACCGAACGCAACCTGCTCGATCATATGCTTGTGCGTCGATTCGGCTATCACCTGTTGCAGCTTGGCTGCGCCGACCTTCAGCTGCATGACAAGAGCCCGATGGGCCACAAGTTCTCCTTTCGGCCATGGCAGGGTGCAGGCAAGGGACATGCGGCGATTGCCGACCTGGAGTCGATTCCGCTTGCGAGTGAATCGGTCGATCTCGTGCTTTTGCACCATGCGCTGGATTTTTCTCCGTACCAGCACCAGTTACTTCGCGAGGTCGAGCGGGTGCTAATCGCCGGCGGGCACGTCGTTATCGTTGGCTTCAATCCGCTGAGCACTTGGGGGCTGCGTAACAAGCTGCAGTTCTTCCGGCGCACCCGCAAAGCCCCCTGGCACGCGTCGATGCTCGGCACGCTGCGCCTCACCGACTGGCTGAAGCTGCTCGATTTCCAGGTAGAGCAGGTCCGCTACGGAATGTATTCCTTGCCAGTCAATTCCGACCGCATCGCGCGGTACGCGGGTTTGCTCGACCCGCTGGCGGCACGCTTGAACTGGCCGACTGGTGGCATCTACGTCATCTCTGCGAGAAAGCAGGTGCTGCCGCTGACGCCGGTACAGACCCGGTGGCGCCGCATGCCAGTGCATGGACTTGGGCTGCCACTGCCGATGCCTATGCCGGACAAGGTCGGCCAGGTTGCGCAGGACCGGGTGTCTGCAAGCAACGAAGACAGCATGTCCTGATGGCGTCCGAAGTTACGATTCACACCGACGGCGCATGCCGTGGCAATCCCGGCCCGGGCGGCTGGGGCGCAGTGCTTGAATCTGGTGGCAAGCGCAAAACGCTGCACGGTGGCGAGAACCCTACGACCAACAACCGCATGGAGCTCACTGCCGTCATCCGCGCGCTCGCGGCGCTGTCGCGCCCCTGCCGCATCAAGCTGTACAGCGATTCGAAATATGTATTACATGGCATCACCGAATGGATGCCCAACTGGAAGAGCAGGGGATGGAAGACCTCGGCCAGGAAGCCCGTGCTGAACGAGGACCTCTGGAGGGCGCTCGATGCGGAGGTTGCCCGTCACACGATCGACTGGCACTGGATCAAGGGCCACAGCGGGCACGCTGGCAACGATGAAGCAGATCGCCTTGCCAACCTCGGCATCGATGAAATGCTGCGCAATTCGCACGAATAACAGGAATCACCATGCGTCAAATCGTTCTTGATACCGAAACTACCGGCCTCGATCCTGCGCAGGGCCACAGGATCATCGAAGTGGGCTGCGTCGAAGTCGTCAACCGGAAGCTGACCGGCAGGCATTTGCATCTGTACATCAACCCGGAACGTGAAGTGGACGCCGGCGCACTCGAGGTGCACGGCATCACCAACGAATTCCTCAGTGACAAGCCTGTGTTCAGCGCTATCGTCGATACCTTTCTCGAATTCATTTCCGGCGCCGAACTGGTGATTCACAACGCGCCTTTCGATATCGGGTTCCTGGACCACGAGCTGCGTGCGCTGAAACAGGACTATCGCTGCATGAGCGACTACTGCGGCGTGCTCGATACGCTTGCGATGGCGCGCAAAAAGCATCCGGGCCAGAAGAATAGTCTCGATGCGCTATGCAAGCGCTATGAAGTGGACAACAGCCAGCGGGAACTGCACGGGGCATTGAAGGACGCCGAGATTCTGGCCGACGTTTACCTGCTGATGACCGGTGGCCAGTCATCGCTAGTACTTGGCTACGATAGCCAGGATCAGGCAAATGCTTCCGCCCTGATCGAAAAACTGTCGATGCAGCGTGCACCCTTGCGCGTCATACGCGCAGCCGATGACGAACTCGCGGCGCATGAAAAGCGCCTGCAACAGATTCAGAAAAGTAGCGGCGACAAATGTCTCTGGCTCGTGCTCGACACGCCGCTCGTCAGCTGACCTTACCTTCTCATTTGCGCGGATTGCAGGCACAATCCGCGCACTTTCACCTGGCCCGTGCAGGCCCTCCGGAGCACCTGTGGAATTTCTTACCGAATACGGCCTGTTTCTGGCCAAGACACTGACTCTCGTGCTCGCAATCGTAGTGGTCGTCATACTGATCGCAGCTGTTGCCGCGCGCAACAAGGGCGATAGCAGGGACAGGGGCACCATCCATGTCCTGAACCTCAACGACCTCCTCGACGACATGACGGATGCGATCAAGCACGAAGTCGTCGATGACGAGGTGCTCAAAGCCGAAGAAAAAGCAGAAAGAAAAAAAGAGAAGGCCGAACGCAAAGCGCGCAAGAATTCTGAAACGGAACCCCAGCGCAAGCGAATCTACGTCCTCGATTTCAATGGTGACACCCAGGCGAGCCAGGTGGAGGAACTGCGCCATGTCATCACGGCCGTACTGAACTTTGCGCGCCCTGAAACCGACGAAGTCATGCTGCGGCTCGAAAGCCCCGGCGGAATGGTGCATGGTTATGGGCTGGCAGCGTCGCAACTGGCGCGGCTGCGCAAACACAACATTGCGCTGACAATCTGCGTCGACAAGGTTGCCGCGAGCGGTGGCTACATGATGGCCTGTATCGCGAACAAGCTGCTTGCCGCTCCATTTTCCTATATCGGCTCGATCGGCGTGCTGGTACAGCTGCCGAACCTGCACCGCCTGCTGAAGGACAAAAAGATCGATTTTGAAATGATCACCGCGGGTGAATACAAGCGCACCCTTACAACGTTTGGCGAAAACACAGACAAGGACCGCCGCAAGGTGCAGGAAGACGTCGATGAGATGCACCAGTTGTTCAAGGACTTCATCACCGAATACCGGCCAGCGCTCGACATCGCTCATGTCGCGACTGGAGAAGTCTGGACCGGCACGCAGGCGCTAGGCAAAGGCCTGGTCGACGGCATCGACACGAGCGACGAATGGTTGCTCGCGCACAGCAGGGACGCCGACCTCTACGCCGTGTCGTGGGAACACAAGCGCAAACTCAGCGACAAGCTGGCTTCCATGTTTGAAGGGGCCTTGAGCAGGGCGGTGCAGCAGGCTTTCGACAAGCTGCTGCGCAGCGATAATGAGAAGTTCTACTCCTGAGCTTCTCCATGCCTGGCTAACGGGGACCTATAAGTGATTTCCAGATCCTCGTCTTCGCAGTAACGACAAACCCGCGGGACGGTTTGTCAGCCGCGGCGGCGGAACAGCGGTGTCGGCTCTTCCACCGTGCTCGCGTAGCTTGCGCTGTAGTCGTGAAACGCGCGTCGTGCGTCTTCCAGTTTTACCGTATCCCTCAGGTCAAAGGTCGTGAAGCCGCAGCGCTTCATGTAGAAGAGCTGGTCGCGCAACACGTCGCCAATCGCCCTGAGCTCACCTTTATATCCATGATGCTTGCGTAGCACGACAGCCGTCGAATACGAACGTCCGTCCATGAAACCCGGGAAGTTCAGCGCAACCAGCGGGATGCGAGCGAGGTCTGCTGCGATCATGTCGGCGTGCTGATCGCTATCGAGCCACACGGCGATCTGCTTGCCCGACGCAAGCAATTCCTGTTTGTGCTGCTGCCAGAGCGTCGCATTGACGATGAGATGCGACGTCGGCGATGCAAGCGCGTCTTCGAGTTTGCCGCTTGCCGGCGGCTGGTCGGGCGCCACGAGCGCGCCATCGCGCGGCAGCAAGTGCCAGGGGTTTTTAAGTTCAACACCTGCAGTATCAATCAACCTTGGCATACACGTACTCCTTGAAAGGCTCAATGCCGATGCGGTTGAAGGTTTCGATGAAGCGCTCCGTGCCCAGGCGCTTTTCCAGGTACACGGCAATGATCTTTTCGACCACGTCAGGAATTTCTTCCTGCGCGAATGAAGGGCCGAGGATTTTGCCGAGCGAGGTCTGTCGATCAGAGGAGCCGCCCAGGGCAATCTGATAGAACTCCTCACCCTTCTTGTCGACGCCGAGGATGCCGATGTTGCCAACGTGGTGATGCCCACAAGCATTCATGCAGCCGGAAATATTAAGCGTCATCTCGCCGATATTTTTTAATTTTTCGTAATCGTCGAAACGCCGCTGGATTGCTTCCGCGATTGGAATCGACTTCGCATTCGCCAGCGAGCAAAAGTCGCCGCCTGGGCAGCTGATGATGTCGTTCAGCAGGCCGCGGTATGGTGTCGCCAGGTGTTCGTCCTTCAGCGCCTTGTGCAGCGCGGGCAGGTCGGCGAGGCGGACGTCGGTGAGCACAAGGTTTTGTTCGTGCGTGACGCGCAATTCGCCAAAGCTGTATTTGTCGGCGAGGTCGGCGACGAATTCCATCTGCTCCGCCGATAGATCGCCCGGCGCGGAGCCAGTGGCCTTTAGGCACAAGGTGACGATGCGATACCCAGACTTCTTGTGTGCATGCACGTTGCGGTCATGCCACTGGCTGAACAGCACGTCGCGCATCAGCAGGTTTTCGACGTCGGCATTGACGTCGGTCAGCGACTCATACGGTGGTTCACTGAAAAATGACTTGCAGCGGTCGAACTCGGCCAGCGTCAAGGTCGCCGGACCATCCTTGCAATGTAGCCATTCCGCTTCGACCTTGTTGCGGAACACGTCGACGCCCAGTTCCTTCACGAGGATCTTGATGCGCGCCTTGTACTTGTTGTCGCGACGACCTTCCTGATTGTAGATGCGCACGATCGCATCGAGATAACTCAGCAGGTGTTGCCATGGCAGGAACTCGCGAATGACCGAGCCGATGACTGGCGTGCGGCCAAGACCGCCGCCGACCAAGACCTGGAAACCGACATCGCCGGTGAAGTTCTTCACGATATAAAGACCGATGTCATGCACCTGCGTTGCCGCCTGGTCATGCTCGGTACCGCACACGGCGATCTTGAACTTGCGCGGCAGATGCGCGAATTCCGGATGGAAGGTAGACCACTGCCGGATGATTTCGCACCAGGGCCGACTGTCTTCTATCTCGTAGGGCGACACACCGGCGAACTGATCCGTGGTGGTGTTGCGTATGCAGTTGCCACTGGTCTGGTTCGCATGCATTTCCACTTCCGCAAGCTGCGCGAGAATGTCCGGCACTTCTTCCAGTTTCGGCCAATTGAACTGTACATTCTGGCGCGTGGAGAAATGCGCATAACCTTTATCGAAATGACGTGCGATAAAGGCCAGCTTGCGCAGCTGTGGCGTGGACAGGCAGCCGTACGGAACGGCTACGCGAAGCATCGGCGCGAGCCGTTGCACATAAAGGCCATTCTGCAGGCGTAGGGGCAGGAACTGCGCGCTCGCGAGCTCGCCGGCCAGGAAGCGCCGGGTCTGATCGCGGAACTGTTCGATGCGTTCCTGCTGCATCTGTCTATCGTGGGAATCGTAGCGATACATGAAGTGCGGTTAATACCTTGAATAATCAGGACTTGTGATAATACTACGGGGGCGGAGCAGGTGTCATTGCCGGCGGACTGTCCGGTGGACAAGTATTAGGGCTTCTGTAAAATCGCGCCCCTGTTACTTTGTATGCGAAGTCCTTACCAGCCCTGAATGCTCGGCGATCAGGGATACGACCGGAGTCACCTCATGAGCCATCACGACAATCACAACGCGACAGACAATCTCAACGAACCCAACTCGGCCGACAGCCGGGCCGATGCAATTGCGGCATTTTTTGCCATCGCGATTGCAGTCACAGGCGTACTGTACTTCATCAGCCAGCAATAAAGCCGCGCGCTGCTGCCAAGGAGCGCTGCCATCGGTGGCGCTTCAGCCGGCAATTACCGAGCGGACCACGATCACCAGAACCCCCACGAAGACGGCGGTAAACAGCAACGCGGCGATCATGAAGGGGACCCAGTTACCCTGTTTGAAATCGCGCTCGCGATTAGCGCGATTCTGCACACCGAAGCTGGCCTGCATGACACTCAAGACCACACGCCAGAAAGGGATATTTCCCTCATCCTGCGGCTTTTTGCTTTCTGAAATTCGATGTTTCACAATGGCTTCGTCCAGAGCTAAATGAATTGAATTTTACTTCAGCACTGTGAAATAAACGCGAACGCCCCCATCTTTCTCGCACGGTTCCGCAGTATCAGTGGAACTCATCTGAACCCAGCAAGTGGACTTCCACATGATCGACATCACCGAATCCGGACAAACCTATTTGCGCGACTTGCTCGCGAAGCAGAACTGCGAAGGCATCGCCATTCGCGTGTTCGTGCTGGACGGCGGCACGCCGAAGGCGGAAACCTGCATTGCGTTCTGTCGTCCCGGCGAACAGGAAGCCGATGACGAGCTGTTTCCTTATTCGGGCTTTAATGCCTGGGTCGAAAAGAAGAGCAAGGTCTATCTCGACGCCGCAGTAGTCGATTTCGCGAAGGACAGCATGGGTGGCCAGCTTACGATCCGTGCGCCCAATTCGCGCTCGCCGAAGCTGGGGCCCAACAGTTCCCTGCATGACCGCATCAATTACATTCTCTACAACGAGATCAATCCTGGCCTCGCGTCGCACGGCGGCAATGTGTCTCTGGAGACGCTGACCGATGACAACGTCGCCGTGCTGCGCTTCGGCGGCGGTTGCCAGGGTTGCAGTGCGGTGGACATGACGCTTAAAGATGGTGTTGAGAAAACCCTTATGCAACAGGTGCCGGAACTCACCGCTGTACGTGACGTGACCGACCATACCGACCGAGCCAACGCATACTATAAAAAGTAGCGCGATATATGTCGCAAACCGCGAAGGGGAAGGCTGCGAGCGCCATGGGCGCGCGGGTTGCCGTCATCGGCGGTAGCGGACTGTACAGGCTCGAGCAGCACGCCACGGTCGAATATTTCCCGATTCTCACTCCGTTCTGCGCCGAGCCGGTGCAACTGGCGCTCGAGCACACCTCTGCGGGCCGAGCGTGGTTCATTCCGCGCCACGGCGTCGAGCACACGCTGGCGCCGCACGAAATAAACTACCGGGCAAACCTCTGGGCGCTGCATGAAGCCGGCGTGCAAAGGGTTATCGCGATAAACACGGTTGGCGGAATCACCGAGCAGATGCTGCCGGGGACTCTGGTGTTGCCCGATCAGTTGATCGATTACACATGGGGCCGCGAGCACACATTTAACGGAGGACCGCAGGCAACCGACAGGCATGTCGACTTCACGTGGCCCTACGACGGCGCAATCGGAGCAGTGCTGCAGCAAAGTGCACACATGCTGGACCTGCCGCTACACAAAGGTGCCGTCTACGCTTGCACGCAGGGACCACGTCTCGAAAGCGCGGCCGAGATTCGCAAATTACTCAGGGACGGTTGCGACATTGTCGGCATGACGGGCATGCCTGAAGCCGCGCTCGCGCGCGAGTTGGGGTTGCGGTACGCCTGCCTCGCGCTCGTCGTCAATCCGGCAGCGGGGATGGGTGAAGGGGAGATCTCGGCCGAACAAATGCGGCAACATCTGCATGCCGGGATCGGCAGCATTCGGGCCCTGCTGCTGGCCGCGCTGCCGCAACTCGCGTGAATCACGACAAATTCAGAAGTCCTCGTCATCGTTGATGACGATGCGCTCTGGAAGCAGGTAGGGGCGGATTTCAATCAGGACCCCCAGCGCGGGATGATCCAGATAGTAAAGCTGACCTGCGCCAAGCTCGCGCGTCTGCGCGAGTTGCCATACTTGAACGAGCTCAGCGGGCACAGGCTCTATATCACTCACTGGCGGTGGAAATGGAAATTCGGGGATCTTCCACTCGGAAACCAGGCCTGCGGCTGGAGCGGCGGGTGCCACTAGCGCGCCTGGCGCTGTGGCGTTGAGCGGCGGCATGCTGTTCGTTGCCAGCGCGCCGTTCATTGTCGGTGCTACCATGAAACCATTCAGCCAGACATTGATATCCAGCATCACGCCGCCGGCGTTGTCGCTCAGGCGCAGGCTGCCCTCGAGCTCCGTATGTGTCGCAAATGTGTCGCCACCGGATACGAACACCGCGGAGGTCTGCCCGCGTGCCTGCACGGGTTGACGCCACACCTTGTGCCACAACAGCCGATGATCGTCCGCCGCATCGATGTTGCGCGCCATGCCGCCGAATTGCGCGGCACGCGTGCCGAGGTCGATAAAGGGATCGCGATCAAAATCCATCAGCTTGAAGCCGTCGCGCAGCGCCGGTGAATACACCGGACCCATTACGATGACGGGACCTGCCGGAGCCAAAGGTGGCAACAAGTCTGGAGCCACAGCCGGGGCGGGCGGCTGATCCTGCGGAAATTCGATCGCAAAGGCGCTCGCTCGCGTCTGCAGCTCTCGCAACCGCGGCAGATACGCCGCCGTGAGCTTGTGCGCAACGGGGATTTCGGCGCCCGTGCCGGCGGGGAGGTCATGCGTGAAGATGACAACCTCGACGTCATACCAGCGGTTGCCGTCGTAACTCAATTCCTGGGCCACGGCGCAGGAGGCGCAGAACACCAGCATGCACAACAGGATCCTAGCCACGACGCTGGCCTCCAGTAGCGGCAGGCTGCGAGGACAGCTTTGTCAGTAACAATTCGATCATCGCGATCCGATCCTGCGGTGTCTGGGTTTCGACGCGGAACTTTAATTCGTTGGCGCCACCAAGACTGTAGCGGTTGCTCTCCTTTTGTACCAGCCTTACCAGGATCATCGGATCGATCATCGTGTCCTGCGTGAACCTGAGCTTGCCGCCGCTGCCGGAAGCCTCGATCTTCACGATGCCAAGTTTTTCGGCGAGCAGTTTCAACCGGGTGACCTCGAACAGGTTGCGTACCGGCTCTGGCAAGAGGCCAAAGCGATCAATCAACTCCACTTTCAACTCACGCAGTTCCGCGTCAGTGCGCGCGGATGCCACGCGCTTGTAGACGAGCAGGCGGCCGTGCACGTCCGGCAGGAAGGTGTCAGGCAACAGTGCCGGGATGCGCAGGTTAACCTCGGTTCCCGTACGCAGAGGCTTGTCGAGATCGGGCTTCTTGCCTTCCTTCAGCAACTTGACGGTTTCCGCCAGCATCTCGCTATACAAGGTGAAGCCAATACTGTGCATGTGGCCGCTCTGTTCATCGCCAAGCAATTCACCAGCGCCACGAATTTCGAGATCGTGGCTGGCAAGCATGAAGCCGGCGCCAAGCGTATCGGCAGCGCTGATTGCATCGATGCGTTTCGTTGCGTCTGGAGTCATTTCTTTCGGGTGCGGTGTCAGCAGGTATGCATACGCCTGGTGGTGCGAGCGACCCACGCGGCCGCGCAACTGATGCAACTGCGCAAGCCCAAAAGTGTCGGCGCGATCGATGATGATCGTATTCGCGCTCGGAATGTCGATACCCGTCTCTATGATCGTGGAGCACACCAGTACATTGAAACGCTTGTGGTAGAAGTCCGACATGACGCGCTCCAGGTCACTTTCACGCAGCTGCCCGTGACCTACGCCCACGCGCGCTTCAGGCACGAGCTTGCGGATTTCCTCGGCGCGCTTTTCGATCGACTTCACTTCGTTGTGCAGGTAGAACACCTGGCCACCGCGCAACAACTCGCGATGAATCGCTTCCTTGACCAGTGCCGGCGTGTGCTGGCGTACGAAGGTTTTAACCGATAGGCGCCGCGCGGGCGGCGTGGCGATGATCGACAGGTCGCGCATCTCGGCCATGGCGAGGTTGAGCGTGCGCGGAATCGGTGTTGCGGTCAGTGTAAGGATGTCGACGCTCGCACGCAGCGCAAGCAGGCGATCCTTCTGGCGGACACCAAAGCGATGTTCCTCGTCGATGATCAGCAGCCCAAGATTGTGGTACCGGATATCCTCATTGAGTAGCTTGTGCGTACCGACGACAATGTCGATGTTGCCGTTCGCAAGGCCCACCAGTGTCGTATCCTGATCCTTGCTGGCGACGAAACGCGACAGCAGCGCGATGTTGACGGGCCAGTCGGCGAAGCGATCGCGGAAGGTTTCGAAGTGCTGCTGCGCGAGAAGCGTTGTCGGCACGAGCACGGCAACCTGCTTGCGGTTGGCGACGGCGATGAATGCGGCGCGCAGCGCGACCTCGGTCTTGCCAAAGCCAACGTCGCCGCATACGAGGCGATCCATCGGTCGCGGCTGCTGCATGTCATGCATGACGGCATGAATCGTCTGCTGCTGGTCCTCGGTTTCCTCGAAGGGAAAGGCGTTGGCGAACAGCTGGTAATCAGCGAGCGGGATATCGAACTTGTGACCAGCCTGCGCGGCGCGGCGGGCGTGCAACTCCAGTAATTCGGCTGCAACATCGACGATTTTTTCCGCCGCCTTGCGTTTCGCTTTCTGCCACTGGTCGCTGCCGAGCTTGTGCAGCGGTGCACTGTCGGGATCTCCGCCGCTGTAGCGGCTGATGAGGTGCAGGCTCGACACCGGCACGTAAAGCTTGGCCTTGTCGGCATATTCGACAACAAGGAATTCCGTGAGCTGGCCCTCGACGTCAAAGGTGTCGAGACCGATGTAGCGTCCGATGCCGTGTTCCAGATGCACGACTGGCGCGCCTGGATTCAGTTCGGTCAGACTCTTGATGATGAACTCGGCATTGTCCGCCTGGCGTCCGCGCCGCCGCTGCTGACTGACATGGTGCGCAAACAGCTGATTCTCCGTGACGACAATCAGCTCGGGATCTTTCAACCAAAGCCCTGATTCGAGCGGCGCTACCGTAATGGCGAGTTCAGGACGTTCTTTCCAGAAGCTGCGCCAGTCGGGCACCGTGCGCGGATGCAGCTCTATGCGCTGCAACAGCTCGAGCATCGCTTCGCGGCGACCGGCTGAGTCGCAGCAGAACAATATCGGTGTAGCGGGCTGCGCGCGCAGGAATTGCTGCAGGCGCGCCAGCGGTTGCTCGCCGCGGCTTTCGACTTCGAGATCGGGGAATTGACCGGGCAGCAGGTTGTGCACGCCAGCGCCTTCGTCGAGCTGGCGCGCATGGATCTGCGTGACTGCCAGCGATCCCAGCTGCGCGAACAGGTCCTCTACCTGGACGAACAGCTGCTCGGGTGGTAACAGTGGCCGTTCGGGATCGACGCCGCGCTCATCGTAGCGCGCACGAATCTCGCGCCAGAACTGGCTCGCGCCGGCATGAATGTCACCGTAGGTGAAAGCCTGGATACGCGCGGGTAGATAGGCGAACAGCGTTGCAAGCTCGGGAAAGAACAGCGGAAGGTAATACTCGATGCCGGCGCTGGCGAGACCCTTCGAAATATCTTCGTACAGAGGGCAGCGCCGCACATCCACGGCGAATGCGGCACGGAAGGCCTGGCGAAAACTCGCAATGGCCTTTTGATCCAGTGGATATTCACGGCCGGGCAAGAGGCGGACCTCGTTGACCTTCTCGCTTGAAATCTGCGTCTCGACGTTGAAAGTGCGCAGGCTTTCGATCGAGTCGTCAAATAGCTCGATGCGATAGGGCATCGCGCTACCCATCGGAAACAGGTCCATGATCGAGCCGCGCACGGCGAACTCACCGTGCTCGTAGACCGAGTCGACATACTGGTAACCGGCGGCCTCCAGCGCACGACGCATGTCAGTGAGAGAAAACTGCATGCCAGTTTTCAGCAAGAGACTGTGCGCGGCCATGTATGCGCGCGGCGGAAGGCGGTGCAATAGCGTGGTCACGGACAGGATCAGCACGCCGCGCTGAATCTGCGGCAGGCGATGCAGCGTCAACAGACGCTCCGAAATGATGTCCTGGTGCGGGGAAAAATTATCGTAAGGCAGGGTTTCCCAATCTGGAAAACTGAGCACATCGAAGCTTGAATGCGCGCCAGTTGTATTGTTGTCAGCGTCGGCGCTGTTAGAAACGCCCGCGGACCTGGAAGCGCCGGCGCCATTAAAAAATTCGAGTTCGCCGCGCAGGCGCTCGGCCTGGCGCGAATTTTCGGTAAGCACGAGCGACAGGCCTTCATAGGCCTGTGCCGCCTGGGCCAATGCGAGACCCGCGGCCGCACCTTCCAGTCCGCCCCAGAATTGCTTCGTACCTGCCGCCGGCAGGGCGGGCAGACTGCAAACGTTCAATTTAGCCAACTGCTACTCCAATTCTGCCGAGGGCGCGAATTATAGACCGGAGCCGCAGGACTTTGTTGGACATAAGCAGAGGCTCCTTAGATAATACGCGCGTTTTTTGACCCCTGAAAAAGGACACCTGTTGTGGTAAGACCCAACCTTGATGAAGGATATTTTGCCGACTGGAAACAGCGCGAAGCGCTGGCGCAGGAAATGTTGCCTGCTCTGGGCCGGCTTGAGAATGAGAAGGGCGTTCTCGTGTTCCTCTATGGCAGGTCGCTGACGAATCGTTCCGTCGCCAATCTGATGAAGTCGCATCGTCGCGTCCGGGAAATGGCGCGCAACGAACTCTCCGAATTCGAAAGCCATCCGGTGCTGATGGCGTTGGCGAAGCTCGACCTGTGCCCCTGTCAGATCGATCTTGGCAAGCTCACGGTCGGGTACATGGACCAGGCCGAAGACGGCTCGGGCCTCGACGTCGACGCTTGGGTCAGACGTGAACTGGAGCACCTCATCTCGAACTCTCACAAGCCCATCGCCAAGCCAGTCGACATCGTGTTGTACGGTTTTGGCCGCATCGGGCGGCTCGTGACTCGGCTCTTGCTCGAGCAGACGGGCAATGGCCAGGTCATGCGTTTGCGCGCAGTTGTCGTGCGCAAGGGCGGCGACGGTGACCTGCTAAAACGTGTCAATCTGCTGCGCAACGATTCGGTGCATGGTTCCTTCGAAGGCACAGTGCGGGTCGATGAAGAGAACAGCCGCATAATCGCTAACGGCAACATCATCCACTTCATCAACGCCGATGCGCCAGACAAGATCGACTACACGCAGTACGGCATCAACGACGCACTGATTATCGACAATACCGGCAAATGGCGCGACGAAGCCGGGCTGTCACAGCATCTGAAATCGAAAGGCGTGAGCAAGGTGCTGCTGACGGCTCCGGGCAAGGGCGCACTGAAAAACATCGTCTGCGGCATCAACCATCATGTAATCGAGCCGACTGACCGCATCATTACAGCGGCTTCGTGCACCACCAACGCGATCGCGCCGGTGCTCAAACTGATCAATGAGCGCTGGGGTATCGTGCATGGTCACGTCGAAACCGTGCATGCTTATACCAATGACCAGAACCTGATCGACAATTACCACAAGGCCGATCGACGCGGCCGCAGCGCGGCGTTGAACATGGTGCTGACTGAAACCGGCGCTGCTAAAGCCGTTGCGAAGGCCGTGCCGGAACTTGCAGGCAAGCTGACTGGCAACGCCGTGCGCGTCCCTGTCGCGAACGTATCAATGGCCATCGTCAACGCGACCCTGATCACCAATTGCACGAAAGAAGAGATCAACGAGTATCTGCGCAAGATCGCGTTGCATTCGCCGCTGCAAAACCAGCTTGGTTACACTGAATCGCCCGACGCGGTATCGAGCGACTTCATCGGTTCGCGCGAGGCCGCCATCCTCGATGCGACGGCAACGATCAGCAATGGCAAGAATCTCGTGCTGTATCTCTGGTACGACAACGAGTTCGGCTACTGCAACCAGGTTGTGCGCATGGTCCACAAGATGGCGGGGGTCAACTACCTCTCATATCCAGAAAACGAGTCGATGGATAATTAAGGCACAAGTTGGTGCGGAAGCGCTCCATCATAAAAGCGCTCGCTGTTTTCGCAGCGGGCGCTTTTTTTTGGCTGTTATTTACCAAGCCCGCAAGGCACGACGCGCAAATCCATCAACTGGAGGGAACGACGATGGGCACGACCTGGAGCGTGCAGGTCGTGGCTGCCTCGGCTGGACACTTGCCGGACGGCGTAGCCATCAAGGCCCTGCTTCAACGTCTCGACCGCCAGGTATTCTCCCCATGGAGTCCGGATTCGGAACTGACGCAGCTCAATCGGAGTCCTGTCGGCGTGGCCATCCCGGTATCAGCCGAGATGCTCGACGCGCTGGTACTGGCGCGCAAAATGTACGGCGCGAGTCGGCATGCTTTCGACGTGAGCGTCGGCCCTCTGGTCAATCTCTGGGGCTTCGGTCCTGAGCCATTCACCGGAGTGCCGGATGCAGTCGCCGTCAGGTCCGCGCAAGAACGCGTCGGGCTGCAGGCACTGGAGATCGATACCGAACACGCAACGGTGACTCTCGCCCGGCCCCTGACCCTTGACCTGTCCAGCATTGCGGAAGGCTACGCCTCGGACCGCGTCGCCGCGCTGCTCCTGGAACAGGGCTTCAGCTCGTTTCTCGTCGAAATCGGGGGCGAACTACGCGCGCAAGGCCAGGGGCCTGGTAGTAGCGGCTGGAGTGTCGCTCTGGAACGTCCGCAGCGAGGTATGCGTGAAATCCATGCACGGCTCGACACGCTCGGTGAGGCGCTCGCGGTCTCGGCCTCTGGCGATTATCGCAATTTTCACGACATAGACGGGGAGCATTACTCGCACGCGATCGACCCACGCAGCGGATATCCGATCACGCATGCGCTGGCGTCAGTCACTGTGATAAGCGACACTGCCGCCGCTGCAGATGCCTGGTCCACGGCATTGCTGGTGCTGGGCCCGGAGGAGGGCCGTGCTGTTGCCGATAGTGAGGGGCTCGCCGCCTACTTTATAATGCGCGCGCCCAGGGGCTTCACCCACGCATACACACCTGCCTTTGCGCGCTATTTATTGCCGACATCGACATTTACATCGACCTTTACACCGACATTTACCTCGACATTTACCTCGACACAGGCATCCGGGGAATAGGAAACCATAGCATGGCCAAGAACAGTTTCGATTTGATCGTCATCGGCAGTGGTCCCGCCGGTGAATCGGCGGCAATGAACGCCGTGAAGTCCGGCAAGAAAGTAGCCATCGTCTGTGACAAGCAGCGTCCCGGCGGCAACTGCACCTACCTCGGCACGATACCTTCAAAGGCATTGCGGCATGGCGTCAAACAGGTCATGCAATTCAATACCAATCCGATGTTTCGCGAATTCGGCGATGTCAGGAAGGTCACGTTTCCACAGCTGATGAAGCACACGACACGCGTCGTGGATGAGCAGGGCTCGCTGCGCAATGAATTCTACCAGCGCAACCAGGTGCCGATCGTGGCGGGTTTTGCCAGCTTCATCGATGCAAACAACATCGAGGTGCAGCATGGCAAGGAAAAGTCGCGGCTGCACGCCGACCACTTCATCATCGCTACGGGATCGCGCCCGTATCGCCCGGATACCGTCAACTTCGATCACAAGCTGGTCTTCGACAGCGATACGATCCTGCAGCTGGCGCATTCGCCGCGCAAAGTCACGATCATCGGCGCCGGCGTCATTGGTTGCGAATACGCGTCGATTTTTGGTGGGCTTGGCACCAAGGTCGAACTGATCAATCCGGCCGATTCGTTACTGTCGTTCCTGGACGCGGAGATTTCGGAGTCGCTGAGCTACCACTTGCGCAACGTCAATGTGCGCTGCCGCCACAACGAACACTTCCGCAACTTCGAATACCACGACGATCACATCATCACGCACCTCGAATCGGGCAAGAAGATCAAGAGCGACATCGTGCTGTGGGCCAACGGGCGGACCGGCAATACCGACAAGTTGAAGCTCGACGCCATCGGTCTCACGGCAAACAAGCGCGGGCAGCTCGTGGTCAACGATCATTACCAGACTGCGGCCGGCAACATTTATGCAGTCGGCGATGTCATTGGGTGGCCAGCACTGGCGAGCGCGGCTTATGACCAGGGAAGGGCAGCCAGTAATGCGATCTATAACCCGCACGAGTTCTGTGCCCTGTCGGAAGTGCCAAGCGGCATTTATACGATCCCAGAGATCAGCACGATTGGTCTCAACGAGCGTGAACTGACCGAGAAAAAGATACCCTACGAAGTCGGTAAGGCCTATTTCCGCAACATTGCGCGTGCCCAGATCACCGGCGACGAGGTTGGCATGCTGAAGCTGATCTTCCACTTCGATACGCTGGAGATCCTTGGCATCCATTGTTTCGGTGACCAGGCCTCCGAAATTGTCCATATCGGCCAGGCGATCATGTCCCAGAAAAACGGCGATAACACGCTGCGCTACTTCCTCAACACGACCTTCAACTATCCGACGATGGCGGAGGCTTACAAGGTCGCTGCATTCGATGGAATCAACAGGGTTTTCTGATAAAAAATCTTGAAGCATCAATATCAAAAGTGTAAATTGGCGCCCCGTTTGCAGCTAACAGCCAAAGTGCACTTTTGTAGGGGCCGACACGTGTTTAAAAGCATGTTTCGAACCTGCAGAACGCCGGGAATAGGCAGGTAAGCGGACAGGCAGTTGAGTGAGTGACGAGCGTCACGTGAGCGAGAGCTCAGTAAGAAGCGCCGCACGGAGTTCAGCCAACAGTCGAGCACCTTTGCCGGCGCTTCAGCCGGTAATTCCCGTCAGAGCCAGTGCAGCTCTTCGAGTCGAGTAGTCGGCGTGAAGGGGCAGAGAGTTACTTTGCGCTGTAATACTGTCAGTACCTCCACCTTCATAGCGGAATTTCGGCGTGAACGCTTCCAGTGCAATTGACCTGTGGCCATTGCTGGTCTACTCGGTAATCGTTGTCGTGCTGATCTGCGGCCTCCTGGCCGCATCGACAGTCATCGGCCAAAAGCGCAAGGACCACGCGACGCACGACGTGTATGAGTCGGGCGTCGAAGGCGTCGGCTCCGCGCAGTTCAAGATTGCAATTCCGTTCTATCTTACTGCGATCCTGTTCATCATTTTCGATCTCGAAGCCGCGTTCCTGTTTGCGTGGGCGATATCGATTCGCGAAGCCGGCTGGCTTGGCTTCATCGAAGTATTCATCTTCATTTTCATTTTGATCGCGGGCCTTGTTTATTTGTGGCGTAGCGGCGCGCTCGAATGGCGCACGGAACGCCAGCTGCACGACAAGGCTGGACTGATCGGCGAGGGTGGCGTCGTCAACGTTGGCGAGAAAGCCAAAAAAGCCGCAGCCGCAGCCGCTCATGACCATGATCATGGTCATGACAACAGTCATGGCGATCACTCTCATTCTGCCGGAGCACACCACTGATGAGCTGGGAACTGGTAAAACCCGAAGACGCGTATTCGGCCAGCCCTGGCATGAACCAGTTCGATGACTACATTCGCAAGAACGTAGTCATGACACGACTGGAAGACATGCTGGCATGGGGTCGCAAGCATTCCGTATGGCCTTTCAACTTTGGACTATCCTGCTGCTACGTGGAAGCCGCTACTGCGATTTCCAGTCGCCACGATATCGCACGCTTCGGCGCCGAAGTATTTCGCGCGACGCCGCGCCAGGCAGACATGATCATCATCGCCGGAACACTTTTCCGCAAAATGGCGCCGGTCGTGCAGCGTCTGTATGAGCAGATGATGGAACCACGCTATGTAATCTCGATGGGTTCGTGCGCGAATTCCGGCGGCATGTATGACATCTATTCAGTCGTGCAGGGCGTCGACAAGTTTCTGCCGGTCGATGTCTACGTCTCTGGCTGTCCACCGCGCCCCGAAGCACTGCTGCAGGGTCTTAACCTGCTACAGGATTCGATCGGCAATCATCGCCGTCCGGTTTCCTGGGTCATCAATGACCAGGGTATCTACGAACGCGAGAAAAACGTGATCCAGCGCGAAGCGCGCCTGAAAGATCGCATCGCGGCGACCGAACTGCGCAGCCCGGATGAGGTGTAAGCATGAACGCCCTCGTCAACGCTGAAGTCCCCGCAGTCATTACGAACCTTTACCAGAAGTTCGGTGAAAGTACCTTCGTGCGCCAGCATACGGCCGAAGGGATGCCGACGCTGTGGGTTCCGCGCGACAAGATTCTCGCCGTATTGAAATACCTGCGTGACGACCACCGCCCGCGTTATGAAATGTTGCTGGATGTCACCGCAATCGACGAGCGCGTGCGCATGCATCGCGAAGGCCAGCCCGCGAGCGACTTTACTGTCGTTTATCACCCGACTTCGTTCTCCGGCAACTGCGACATTCGTTTGAAGGTCGCGCTGCAGATGAACGACCTGAACATTCCGACCGCCATCCACCTGTGGCCGAGCGCCAACTGGCAGGAGCGCGAGTGCTGGGACTTGCTTGGTGTCAACTTCACCGGCCATCCGAATCTCAGCCGCATCCTGTGCCCGCCGCACTGGAAAGGTCATGCCTTGCGCAAGGACCATCCCGCGCGCGCAACGGAGATGGAGCCGTTCCGCATGAGCGACGAGTTGCAGGACCGCGAACAGGAGCTGCTGAAGTTCAAGCCGGAAGAGTGGGGCCTGGCGCGTAAATCCGACACCTCCGAATTCATGTTCATGAACTTCGGCCCGAACCATCCCGCTGCGCACGGCGTGATCCGCTTTGCGCTGCAGCTTGATGGCGAGAACGTGCTCGATGTCGTGCCCGATGTTGGTTACCACCATCGCGGCGCCGAGAAAATGGCCGAGCGCCAGACCTGGCATACCTATATTCCGTACACCGACCGCATCGACTACCTCGGCGGCGTCATGAACAACCTGCCGTACGTCATGGCAGTAGAAAAAATGGCCGGTATCAAGGTGCCGCAGCGCGTCGAAGTCATTCGCGTGATGCTTGCCGAATTCTTCCGCATCTGTTCACACCTGTTGTTCTACGGAACATGGGCTGTCGACCTGGGTCAGCTGTCGCCGCTGTTCTATGCCTTCGTGGACCGCGAGAAGGCATTCAATATCATCGAGTCGATCACCGGCGCGCGCATGCATCCGGGCTGGTTCCGCATCGGTGGCGTGGCACAGGATCTGCCGAATGGCTGGGACAAGCTGATTCGCGAGTTCGTCGATTACTTCCCCGCCCGCCTTGCCGAGTACGACAAGATGGTCATGGCCAACACCGTGATCAAGCAGCGTACGCGCGGCATCGGCGTGATGAATACACAGGACGCCTTCGATTGGGCGATGACTGGTCCCGCGCTGCGTGCGACGGGTCTCGAGTGGGACTACCGTAAAAATCGCCCATACAGCGGCTACGAGAATTTCGAGTTTGATGTGCCGATTGCCATTAACGGCGACTGCTACGATCGTGCCGCGGTGCGCGTGGAAGAAATGCGCCAGAGCTGTCGCATCATCAAACAGTGCCTGGAGAACATGCCGTCGGGTCCGTACAAGGCTGACCATCCGCTGACGACGCCACCGATCAAGGAAAAGAGCAAGCTCGATATCGAGACGCTGATCAATCACTTCCTCAGCGTCAGCTGGGGACCGGTGATGGATCCAACCGAAGTGTCCGTCACGATCGAAGCGACGAAAGGCATGAACATGTACTACCTCGTCAACGACGGCGGCATCGGTTCATACCGCACACGTATCCGCACGCCATCGTTCATTCACATCCAGGCTATCCCGTTCCTTAGCCGCGGCCTGATGCTGGCCGACTTCACGGCAGTCGTCGCGACGACTGACTTCGTGATGGCCGACGTGGATCGCTGAGCGCTCGGCGCGTGATAAATAGTGTGATCAATAGAAAGAAGAATCCGACAGAGCTGACACCCGTATGAGCAACATCATCGCCAGCACCGCGCCGAAAGCACGGCAACTGACGCACGAAGAGATTCACGAGATCGAGCACGAGAAGCTGCACTATCCCTATGCGCAGGCGGTGGGGCTGGAAGCGTTGAAGATCGTGCAGAAATACCAGGGCTGGGTGTCGGACGAGAGTCTGCTCGCTGTTGCCGAGTACCTGAAGCTGCCTCCCGACGAACTCGAAGGCGTCGCCACTTTCTTCAACCTGATCTATCGCCGTCCCGTCGGCAAGAACGTGATCTTGCTGTGTGACAGCGTCGCATGCTGGATGCTGGGTTGCGATTCGCTGAAAGGCCATATCACAAAGACGCTCGGCATCGACTATGGCCAGACCACGGCCGACAACCTGTTCACCTTGATTCCCGTACCTTGCCTCGGCGACTGCGACAGGGCGCCGACGATGATGGTGGGCAATGATCACTACCGTAACCTGACGCCTGCGAAGATCGACGAGATCCTGGCCGGCTACAAGGCACGGTCCTGAGCCGAACGAAGAGCCCCGAGCGCGAGACAGCAATGGAAACGAAGCCCTTAACAAAGAACATCGTGATCGGCCGTGCGCCGTATAACCTGCAGCAGTACAGCGCTGCGGGCGGCTACGAGAGCGTTGCGAAAGCACTGGCGATGGTTCCACGCGACCTGATCAATCACGTCAAGGATTCCGGGCTCGGCGGCCGCGGCGGCGCTGGATTCAACACTGGCCTGAAGTGGAGCTTCATCCCCGAGCCTGATGGTGGTCCGCGCTACCTCGTCGTCAACGCCGACGAAATGGAGCCGGGCACCTTCAAGGATCGCCTGTTGATGGAGCACGATCCGCATCTGCTGATTGAAGGCATGATCACGTCGGCAATCGCGTTGCAGGCAACGCAGGCTTACATCTTCCTGCGCGGCGAATACAAAGTTGCCGAGAAAGTGCTACATAAGGCGATTGCCGAAGCATACGAAGCCGGTTTCCTCGGCAAGAACATCAGGGGCTCGAACTACAGCCTCGAGCTGGCGCTTCATACCTCGGCCGGCCGTTATATCTGTGGCGAAGAAACCGCGCTGATCAACGCGCTCGAGGGTAAACGCGCCAACCCACGCGCGAAACCGCCGTTCCCCCAGGTCAGTGGCCTGTGGGGCCGCCCGACGCTCGTCAATAACGTCGAAACGATCTGCAACATCCCCGGTATCGTCAAATGGGGCAACGACTGGTTCAAGAGCCTTGGCATTAACGGCCAGCCCGGCACGCGCATCAGCGGTGTCAGCGGCCGCGTCAATAAACCCGGTTGCTGGGAAATGCCTGCGGGTACCACCTTCCGCACGCTGCTCGAGGATTACGCCGGTGGTATGCGCGAGGGCTACAAGCTCAAAGCGTTCCTGCCCGGCGGCGGTTCCACGGACTTCCTGGTGCCAGAGCATCTCGATCTGCCGATGATCCCGGCGGATGTGCAGAAAGCCGGCAGCCGTCTCGGCACCTCGTTGATCATGGTGCTTGATGACAAGACATGTCCGATCGGCTGCATCCACAACCTGACGAAGTTCTTCGCGCATGAGTCCTGCGGCTGGTGCACACCCTGCCGTGATGGCCTGCCCTGGTCCGAACATATCTTCCGCAAGCTCGAGAGCGGCGAGGGTAGCATGAAGGACATCGAGATCCTGAAAGAGATGACCGTGTACATGGGCCCCGGCAACACCTTCTGTGCACTGGCGCCTGGGGCCGCCGAGCCGATCCAGAGCGGCCTGAAGTACTTCATCGATGAGTTCGTGGAGCATGTGAACCACGGCTGCAAGTACCAGAGCCCCGCGATCGGTTGAACGGCGCGAAACGCATTTCAGAAAGCACTTTAAGTAGCATTAAGTAATAGCTTCAAGAGACTGAACTGTAGGGTTTTTTGAGCGGAGCATTTATGGCCAAGATCACGATAGACGGCACGGTCTTCGAAGTAGACCCAAGCAAGAACCTGCTGGAGGAAATCCTCTCCGCGAAGCAGGATCTGCCGTATTTCTGTTGGCACCCGAGCCTGGGTTCCGTCGGCTCGTGCCGCCAGTGCGCGATCATCGAGTACGCCAACGATGAAGATCAGCGTGGACGCCAGGTCATGGCCTGCATGACCTCGCCGCGCGATGGTGCCCGTTACTCCATCGACAAGGCGTCGCGGTTCCGCGCGCAAGCCATCGAAAGCCTGATGACGAACCACCCGCATGACTGTCCCGTCTGTGAAGAAGGCGGCGAGTGCCACCTGCAGGACATGACGGTCATGTCCGGCCACACCTATCGTCGTTACGACGGCAAGAAGGCCACGCACAACAACCAGTACCTCGGGCCCTTTATCGGCCATGAAATGAACCGTTGCATTACCTGTTACCGCTGTGTGCGCTTCTACAAGGATTACGCCGGCGGCACCGACTTCAGCGTGCAGGCCTCGCACAACAATACCTATTTCGGCCGCTTCCAGGATGGCCCCTTCGAAAGCGAATTCTCCGGCAACCTCGCCGAGGTCTGCCCGACCGGCGTGTTCACCGACAAGGTGTTCAGCAAGGTTTATAGTCGCAAGTGGGACCTGCAGACCGCGCCGTCCGTATGCGCATCCTGTGGCGTCGGCTGCAACATCGCTCCCGGCGAGCGCTATGGCACGCTACGCCGCACCGTCAACCGCTTCAACGACCAGGTCAACGGCTACTTCATTTGCGACAAAGGCCGCTTTGGCAATGGTTACGTCAACAGCCCCGAGCGCATCAAGGTCTCGATGACCCGCGCTGCGCACGACGCGCGTCCGGTTGAAATCAAGCCGGACGAGGCACAGGCCCAGCTACTGGCGCGCAAGGGCGCAATCGGCATCGGTTCGCCGCGTGCCTCGCTCGAAGCCAACTTCGCTCTGCGCGAGCTCGTCGGCGCCGATAAATTCTACGCCGGCGTATCCGACGCCGAGTTCGGCATGCTGAACCAGATCCTCGACGTGTATCAGAACCGGCCAGTGCATGTCGCTTCGATCAAGGAAATCGAGAAAGCCGACGCCATCGTCATCCTCGGCGAAGATGTAACCAATACGGCGGCACGCATCGCGCTCGCGCTGCGCCAGTCTGTGAAGAACATCGGCCTCGAGATGGCTGCAAAAGTGAAACTGCCGGACTGGCATGCCAATGCGATCAAGACGCTGCGCATGGATGCCAGGAGCCCGCTGTACATCCTTAGCCCCCATGCCACGCGTCTCGACGATGTCGCGAAAACCGTGCATATCGCCAGCGCTGCCGACAGTGCGCGTATCGGCTTCGCCATTGCAAACGCGCTCGATGGCTCAGCTCCTGCCGCAGGCAACCTGAGTGCTGACGAGCAGAACCTGGTGAGCCACATCGTCGCGGACCTCAAGGCCGCGAAGAACCCGCTCGTCATCGCGGGCACCAGCAGCTACGAACCGGCGCTGATCGATGCCGCCGCGAACATCGCCACGGCGCTGTCGACAGCCGAGAGGAAAGGCAACATCGTGCTGACGGTGTCAGAAGCGAACAGTCTCGGCCTTGCACTGTTGATGAAAGGCAGCAACAACTCGCTGGGCAAGGCGCTGCAAAGTGGCGCGCGCCAGGCCATCGTCGTCGAGAACGACCTCTACCGTCGCGCCGCAAATGCCGACGTCGACAAGTTCATCGCGGGTCTGGAACACCTGACCGTGCTCGACAGCCTGAAGCACCGCACCGGCGAAGCCGCGAACCTGGTCATTGCCGCCGGGACCTTCGCCGAGACATCCGGCACCTTCATCAATTACGAGGGCAGGGCGCAGCACTTTTATGCCGTATTCAAGCCTGTCGACAGCATCCGCCCGAGCGCACGCTGGCTCGCTAACGGCAAGCGCGTCTATGAAGTAACCGACGCGATGAAGGCGCTGCTGCCGAACGGCCACCTGATCGACAAACTCACGCCCGGCCATGACTTCACGACCGCTGGCGGCCGCGCTCCGCGCCAGCATCATCGCTATAGCGGTCGCACCGCGATGCGCGCGCACATCAACGTGCACGAGCCGAAGCAGGAAGTGGATGAAGAAGGGATCATGAATTTCTCGATGGAAGGCGTCACGCCGCTGAAAAACGCCGCTGTGTTCAGCAACCCTTGGGCACCGGGCTGGAACTCCAACCAGAGCGTGTTCAAGTTCCAGACCCACACGGGCGGTCCGCTGCAGCAGGCTTCCGAAGGCGAGCGCCTGCTTGATGGCGGCCCTGCTGGCAAGTCCTGGTATCCCGCGAATGTGCAGAAAGCCGCAGCACAGGGCTTCACGCCGTTCCCTCTTTATCATCTATTCGGCAGCGATGAGCTGACCGCGCGCGCTGACGCGATCCAGACGAAAGCGACTGGCGCCTACGTCGCGCTGAATCCCGCGGATGCGCAAAAACTTGGCCTCAGCAGCACCGATGGCGTGCAAGTGCAGCACAACGGCTCCGTGCCCGTGTTGCTGCGCGATAGCATCCAGCCCGGCACAGTCGGCGTTAGCGTCGGCCTGAAGGGTTTGAACTTCATCGACGTGCTGACAAAGGCGGGCGCTGGGCTGAGCCTCAACAAGGCAAGCGACTGGCTGGCACCGAAAGACTGGCGCGCAGTGAACATCATCGTCAGCGACAAGTCCGGCGAACGGACTGACGCGCAGAGGAGCAACCACTGATGTTTGAGTTCGTAGTCGGTTCGCCGCTGAACATAGCGCTGGTCCTCGGCGCGGTACTGTTTGTCACGACCATGCTGATCTGGATTGAACGGCGCCTGCTCGGCTTCTTCAACGAGCGTCTGGGTCCAAACCGCGTCGGTCCCTGGGGTGCTTTCCAGTCCTTTGCCGACGTCATCAAGCTGATCTCGAAGGAAGACTGGGTGCCGCCGTTCGCGGACAAGCCCACCTTCATCATTGCGCCGATCATCGTACCGGTAGCGATGCTGCTCAGTTTCGCTGTGATTCCTTTCGCTCCGGGCGTCGGCATCATGGACCTGAACATTGGCCTGCTGTGGATCATGGCGATGGCCGGTCTTGCCGCATACTCGGCAATGCTGGGCGGCCTCGCATCCAACAACAAGTTCGCATTGCTCGGCGGCCTGCGCGCCGCCGGCCAGATGATCAGCTACGAAGTGTTCATGGGCATCTCGATGCTCGGCATCGTCATTCTCGGCGACAGCTTCAACATGCGCACCATCGTCGAGGCGCAGCGTGACCAGTGGTTTATATTCCCGCAGTTCATCGGCTTCATCGTGTTCCTGATCGCGAGCCTTGCCGAAACCAAGCGCTGGCCCTTCGACCTCGCGGAAGGGGAGTCTGAAATCATTTCCGGATTCAACACTGAATACTCGGGCATGAAGTTCGGGTTGTTCTTCGTCGGGGAGTACATCGGCATGCTGCTGATGTCGGTGCTGATCCCGATCCTGTTCTTCGGCGGCTGGTATGCGCCCTTTGGCCTGGAACTGCCCTGGCCGATCATTTCCGGCATCTTCTGGCTGTCCGTCAAGATTGCCGCTTTCATCGTCTTCTTCGTTCTGGTGCGCGCGGCTCTTGTCCGTCCGCGCTATGACCAGTTGATGAACTACGGCTGGCTCGTCATGTTGCCGTTATCGCTCGTCAACCTGCTGGTTACCGGCGCCATCGTTCTCTATCAGGGAGGCTGACTTTCTATATGTTGCAAGCCTTGGGCAAACAAGTTCATGTGATCTGGACCCAGCTCGTCACGCTGTGGCTGGTATTCACGCATCTGTTCAAAAAGAAGGACACCGTCGAGTATCCCGACGTGATGCCCTACATGTTCCCGCGCTGGCGCGGGCGCATCATCCTGACCCGTGATCCCGAGGGTGAAGAGCGTTGCGTCGCCTGCAACCTGTGCGCCGTGGCTTGCCCGGTGGATTGCATCGCGCTGCAGAAGACCGAAGACGAGAACGGTCGCTGGTATCCGGAATTCTTCCGCATCAACTTCTCGCGCTGCATCATGTGTGGTTTCTGCGAAGAGGCCTGCCCGACGCATGCGATCCAGCTGACGCCGGACTTCGAAATGGCTGAATACGTGCGCCAGGACATGGTCTGGGAAAAAGAACACATGCTGATCAACGGCACTGGCAAGTACCACGACTACAACTTCTACAAGGTTGCCGGCAAGGCCATCGGCGGCAAAGGCAAGGGCGAAGCCATCAATGAGCTGCCGCCTATCGACCGCAGGAGTCTCTTGCCATGAGCGTACTTTTCTACGCCGCGAGCATCATCTCGATCCTCGCCACACTGATGACGATCACGCGCATCAACGTGGTTCATGCTTTGCTGTACTTCATTGTGTCGCTGCTCTCGCTGGCCGTGATTTTCTACAGCCTCGGTGCGCACTTCGCTGCCGCGCTTGAAGTCATCGTCTACGCCGGCGCGATTATGGTCATGTTCCTGTTCGTCATCATGATGCTGAACCTCGGTCAGGCAACGGAGGACCAGGAACGCGCATGGTTGAAGCCGAGCATGTGGGTCGGACCGTCGATTCTGGCAGCGCCCTTGCTGGTGGAATTGATCATGACCATCAATGGTGCGCAGGAACAGATGGCGCACACGGTCGTCGCTGCGAAAGAAGTCGGCATCGATCTGTTCGGCCCCTATGTGCTGGCGGTGGAACTGGCGTCGATGCTGCTCCTGGCCGGTCTCGTCGGCGCCTATCACCTGGCACGCAAATAAGCGGCTCTCAAACGGAAAGAAGAATCCATGCCTGCTGTATTGATGCAACAAATTCCGATGGAGCACGGCCTGTTATTGGCCGCGGTTCTGTTTGCGCTGGGGCTCGTCGGCGTAATGACTCGCCGCAACCTCGTGTTCGTGCTGATGTCGCTCGAAATCATGCTTAACGCGACTGCGTTGGCTTTCGTCGTTGCCGGTTCGCGCTGGGGCGGCACTGACGGCCAGATCATGTTCCTGATGATCATCAGCCTCGCGGCTGCCGAAGTAGCCGTGGGCCTTGGCCTCGTGCTGCAGCTGTTCCACAAGTTCAAGACGCTGGACCTCGATGTCCTCGCGAAGATGAAAGGGTAGGAGAAAGATCGATGCTGGAACTACTGTGGCTGGTGCCGACGATCCCCCTGATCGGCTTCCTGATCCTGACATTAACGCAAGGCAAGTTGCCTGAAGTACCGGCCGGTATCGTTGGCGCCGGTTCGATCGGCCTGTCCTTCGTCATAGCGCTGCTTGCGGGCCTGGAGTTCATGGCTTCCGACGCCACCTCGTACACGCAGACGCTGTGGACCTGGATGTCGGTCGGCGACTTCGAAGCCGGCTTTTCGCTATACCTGGACGGTGTCTCGCTCGTGATGATGTTCATCATCACCGGCATCGGCTTCCTGATCCACGTCTACGCGACCGGGTACATGCACGACGACCCGAGCTTCGCGCGCTTCTTCTCGTACATGAACCTCTTTGTTTCTGCCATGCTGATCCTGGTGCTTGGCGACAACCTGCTGTTGTTGTTCATGGGCTGGGAAGGCGTGGGCCTGTGCTCATACCTGCTGATCGGGTTCTGGTACACCGATCCGCATAACGGTTACAGCGCACGCAAGGCTTTCGTTGTAACCCGCGTGGGTGATGCCTCGATGGCGCTTGGCCTGTTCCTGCTGTTCGTCAGTGTCGGCACGCTCGATATACAGGAAGCGATGCAGGTGGCGCAGACCGACTGGCCGACGGCTCCCGGTGGTGAAGGCCTAGCGACGGCGATTACGCTGCTGCTGCTCGGCGGCGCTATCGGCAAATCGGCGCAGTTGCCGCTGCAGACCTGGTTACCCGACGCCATGGCCGGTCCGACACCGATCTCGGCGCTGATCCATGCTGCAACGATGGTGACCGCGGGCGTCTACCTCATTGCACGCACGCACGGCCTCTACCTCCTCGCACCCGACGTGCAGTTCCTCGTTGGCGTCATCGGCGGCATCACGCTGCTGATGGCCGGCTTCACCGCCCTGACGCAGAACGACATCAAGAAGGTTCTCGCATTCTCGACGATGAGCCAGATCGGCTACATGTTCCTCGCACTCGGCGTGGGCGCCTGGAGCAGTGCGATCTTCCATCTGATGACTCACGCATTCTTCAAGGCATTGCTGTTCCTCACGGCCGGTTCGATCATCCTCGCGATGCATCATGAGCAGAACATCTTCAAGATGGGCGGCTTGCGCAAGGACCTGCCGTGGTCGCACTGGCTGTTCCTCATCGGCACCATCGCACTGGTGGCGCTGCCGCCGACGGCCGGCTTCTGGTCGAAGGAAGAAATTCTCGCCAGCGCGCTGTTGTCGCACCAGGAAGGCGCTTACACGCTGTGGCTCATGGGCCTCGCCGGCGCCTTCATGACGGGCTTGTATAGCTTCCGCCTGTACTTCCTCGTGTTCTTCGGCAAGAAGACGCACGACGGCCATGAAGTCATGGGCTGGCATTTGCAGGGGCCGCTGGTGCTGCTGGCAATCCTGTCGCTGGTCGGTGGCTTCATCGCGATTCCGGTCGAAGACGTATTCCCTGAAGCCGAGGAACATCATGTGTCGATGGCTTACCAGGCAATCATGATGATCGTGCCGATACTCGGCGTCATCACGGCTTACCTCGTGTTCGTCAAGGGCGTGATCAACACCGAAAAACTTGCCGGTTCCGGCTTCGGTGCGGCAGTGCATCGTTTCTGGTTCACGCAGTGGGGCATGGACTGGCTTTACAGGCAGGTCTTCGAAGTTCCCTATGCCGCCATTGCCAGGCTGAACAAGAACGATTTCATCGATTCAATTTACAACGGTACCGCGCGCGCAACGTTGTTCCTGCACGGCCTGGTGAGTGATACCCAGACCGGGCAGCTGCGCTGGTATGCAATTACGTTGACCTGCGGCCTCTTGCTGCTGGTCAGCATAGGAGTCCTGCTATGATCCTCGTGTGGTTGATGCTCATCCTGTTCGCCGGCGGCATTGGAGCCTGGCTGTCGGAGAGAGGAGGCGAGGGCAATCCGCGCGTGATCGCACTCTGCGCGATCCTGCTCGACCTGTTCCTGGTCATCATGATGCTGGTCGCGCCAGAGGCGATCGGGCTGTCAAGCGACGCTGTCGCGCAAATGGGACAGACCGGCGACTGGCTCGTGCTGTACCAGGCCGACTGGATTCCGCGTTTCGGCGTCAGCTTCATCTTCGGCGTCGATGGCCTGTCTCTGCTGATGGTCGCGTTGACGGTATTCCTCGGCTTGATGGCACTCGGTGCTGCCTGGGGCGAAGTCCATGAGCGCAGCGGCTTCTTCTATTTCAACCTGCTGTGGACGCTGGCCGGTGTCATCGGCGTGTTCACCGCGCTCGACCTGTTCCTGTTCTTCTTCTTCTGGGAAGTGATGCTGATCCCGATGTATTTCATCATCGCGATCTGGGGTCATGAGAACAAGGAATACGCCGCGATGAAGTTCTTCATCTTCACGCAGGTATCTGGCTTGCTGATGCTGCTGTGCATCCTGGTGCTGGCCTACTACCACTATCTCGACAGCGGCGCGCTTTCGTTCAGCTACTTCGACCTGCTGGGCACCGAACTGCCGGAAACCATGGGCATGTGGATCATGCTGGGCTTCTTCATCGCCTTCGCGACGAAGCTCCCCGCCGTGCCGTTCCACAACTGGCTCCCCGACGCGCACTCGCAGGCACCCACGGCGGGCTCGGTCATCCTCGCCGGCGTCCTGCTGAAAACCGGGGCCTATGGTCTCATCCGCTTCACCGTGCCGCTGTTCCCTGAAGAAAGCCTGGCCTTCGCGCCAGTTGCAATGGGTCTGGGCGTGGTCAGCATTCTGTACACCGCCGTGGTCGCCTTCGGCCAGAACGATCTCAAGCGCCTGATCGCCTACACGTCGGTCAGCCACATGGGCTTCGTTTTGCTTGGCGTCTATGCGTGGAATGCGCAGGCATTGCAGGGCGCGGTCATGACGATGCTCGCGCACGGCTTCAGCGCGGCGGCGCTGTTCATGCTCGCCGGTGGCATTCAACATCGCATCCATACACGTGACATGGACAAGATGGGCGGCTTCTGGGGCGTAGCGCCGAAGATGGGCTTCATGGCCATGTTCTTTACGGTTGCGGCTGTGGGCATGCCCGGCCTCGGCAACTTCATCGGCGAGTTCCTGGTGCTGCTTGGCAGCTTCCGGGTAAACGTCATGACGACGGCCTTCGCCGCGCTCGGCCTTGTTGTCGCCGCGATCTACTCGCTG
>JBEGWB010000187.1:0-41793 GCA_041178065.1 Pseudomonadota bacterium
GTAACAAAGACATCTGCTCATCAGAGAGTCTTGCGGCGCAATCAAATACTCGCTTCGCCTTCTCGCTCTCCACAACTCGTCTCAGATATTCAGTCGAATACTGGTGGCGAGTGTTGTAAGCATCAAAAGCCGCTGCAAAAAAGCCACAAACTATTGAAAGTTTGAAAAAAACTCTAAAGTAGCGACCGGTAGTCAACATAACACAGTAGCCAGTACTGAATCGCCCCGGCTTTCCTCGATGCTTTGTAGCTTCATAACATAGCTCCTTTCGAACTCGATCGGCGACAGGGCTTGGTTATTACTGCGTCTCCGAGCCCGATCGTTTTGTAGCTCGATGTACCCAACCCCATCGCTCCGTCCTGCCGAAGAGTTCTACGCCGAGGGGGCGTGGCTCAAATGCCAACCCCGTTTGTCCAGATTAGTATGTAGTGAACCGAGATGGTACCAAGCTTAGAAAGTGGGGGTACCCCCGGGGTGGGGTGACCCTAGAGGCTTTTTGTAAAGCGATGGGGTGAGGGTGGCGCTTGGCACGGGGTTTACCATGGCGGCTTTGAATGGAGCCTGCCATGAAATCCTCAGAATCAGCCCCCAAGCCCAAACCAGTTCCCCAGCAGCACAAACCCACCCCGGAAACCAAGACTGATCGTGGGCGCATTGTGCGGGCTAGGAAGGCGCTGTATGTCTATTGGAAGTTGAAGTGACAAACCTACTACCCGGTTTGACCACATCCGGTTTGGGCATGTCTTTGGGTATGCTGAAATGAAAAACGCGCCAGAAGGCGCGTATTCATTGGGGTATTGGCGGTGAGGGAGGGATTCGAACCCTCGATACGCTATTAACGTATACACACTTTCCAGGCGTGCTCCTTCAGCCGCTCGGACACCTCACCTTGTCTTTTCAACTCTTTGTTTTACCGGCTTTTTTAGGCGGGATCAGAGCGGATTGGCGCTCTCAAAAAGAGCGCGCACTGTATAGCATGGACGGCCCAAACTCAAGCTGGAATCGAGATCCGGACTCCGCCTGGGCCTATGAATCGTAGCAGCGCGCGTTACAGACAGCCGGTCGAACACCCGGTCGCGTAGTCGAGTTTCCCGCAGGACGCCGACTACCGAAGTAGCGCCGGCGTGCCCCACGTCGCGCGCCTACTTCCAGTGCACGACGTAATCAGCGGTATTCAGCACCGGCGCCTGGCGCTCCCGCGTGGTCGGCGTGCCAACGTAGAGGAAAGCCACGATCGCGTCGGTCTCCTTCAGTCCCAGCGCAAGTTTTACGCGTGGATCGTAGGCCACGGCGCCCGTCTTCCAGATCGCGCCGAAACCGAGCGCGTGGACGGCGAGCAACATGTTCTGCGCGGCGGCGGCGCAGGACTCGATTTGCTCGATGGCGGGGACTTTCGGGTGATCCTTGATGGTGGCGACCGCGATGATGATCATCGGCGCGCGCAGTGGCGAGCCCTGCAGTTTCGTCGCTGCATCCGGCGTCGCCGGCTGCAGCGCGTCGACGAACAGCTGACCGAGCTTGTTGCGGGCCTGGCCCTCGACGACAAGGAAGCGCCATGGGCGCAGCATGCCGTGATCCGGCGCACGCAGCGCCGCTTTCAGAATCTGTTCCAGCGCGGCGTCGCCCGGCGCCGGTTCTTCGAGACGCGGCGCGGAGGTGCGGCCGTGCAGGCCTACGAGAGCATCCATGTTGTTACCTTGTTATATGGGTGGATTATTGACGGTTGTAGCGCGGGAACAGCACGTAATCCATCATCTCGGCGCTGGCGCGAACGGGGTTTATGTCGAGACCGCCGCGGCGTAAAAAGTTGGCTTCGACGCTGAGCGCTTGCGGACGACAACGGGCCATGATGTCGCAGTAGATTCTTTCAACGCAGTTCTCGTGGTAATCGTGGTGCAGGCGGTAGGACACGAGATAGCGCAGCAGGCCCGCGTGGTCGATCTGCGCACCCTGGTAGCAGATGGTCACCGTCGCCCAGTCGGGCTGGCCGGTCATCGGGCAGCGCGAACGGAATAAATCGGTGTACAGCACTTCGTCAACGACGGCCTCGAACTGCGCGCCAGTGCCTGCCGTGCGCAGCAATGTGGCGTCCACATCATAACGATCGCAGCTGACATCCAGTACATCGAGATGCGTCCCGGTCGGCGCGTCGAGCATCTCCTGCATGCCGCCGAAGGGTTGCACCATGACGTTGACGGGCGCGCCCGCCGCTTGCGAGAGGTCCAGGCGGATCCGGCCCGCGGCTGCATCATGATCGGGGAATACATGCTGGTTCAGCGAATTGAGGTAGAGCTTCAGCGATTTCGATTCGACGAGGAATTCACTCGTGCACGGAACCACGAAACGGCCGCGCGCGACCTGCGGCAGGCCCTTTGTGTCGAGCCAGGACAGTTCGTAGGCGTTCCACACGTCGGCACCGCGAAACGGAAGCTGCGCTGGGTCGACGCCCAGCTTCGCCCGGTTCTCGGCGCGCGCGATTGGCATCAGCAGGCCCGGGGCATAATGCTCCGGATAATCCACCACCTTGCCGAGGAGATTCTCTTTCATCAGTGACGCAGCCCCTTGCCTTTGTGCAGCAGCCACAGCGACACCGCGAACAGCACTACGGTGAACAGCACCAGCATGAACAGCGAGAAGCCCACATGCGAATCGGAGATGCCGAGCACGCCGTAACGGAATGCATTGATCATGTAGAAGATCGGGTTGACCTGCGACAGCACGCGCCAGAAGTCCGGCAGCAGTTCCACGGAGTAGAACACGCCGCCGAGGTAGATCAGCGGGGTCAGGATGAAGGTCGGCACGATCGAGATGTCGTCGAAGTTGCGCGCGAATATCGCGTTGATGAAACCACCGAGCGAAAACACCACCGAAGCCAGCAGCACCACCAGCATCGTAATGAAGATGTTATGCATGTGCAGGCCGCTGAAGAACAGCGAAATGACCGTCGCGATGAGGCCCACGCAGAGTCCGCGCGCAACGCCGCCGGCAACGAAGCCGAGCAGGATTACGTGATTCGGCACCGGCGCCACCAGTAGTTCTTCGATGCTGCGCTGGAACTTCTGGCTGAAGAACGACGACACGACGTTCGCATAGGAGTTGTTGACCACCGCCATCATGATGAGGCCCGGCACGATAAACTCCATGTACGTGTACCCGCCCATCGAACCGATGCGGCTACCGACGAGGTTGCCGAAGATGACGAAGTACAGCGCAATCGTGATGACCGGCGGCACCAGCGTCTGGATCCAGATACGCACGAAGCGGCGCACTTCCTTCGTGACGATGGTCTGGAACGCGATCCACTTGTAGGCATTGCTCATCTGCATCTCAATTCGCTCCTTGCCGGTTCGCGTTGCGTTGCGGTGCCGCGTCTACAGCATGCTGCGCGTTCTTCGTATCCTTTAGCAGCGAGACGAACAGCTGCTCGAGGCGGTTGGACTTGTTGCGCATGCTCTTGACGCGGATGTTCTGGCTCGTCAGCAAGCCGAAGACCTGGTTGAGATCCTGGTCGCGGGTCATGCCCACTTCGAGCGTGGTTTCATCCTTCAGCGTGACATCGAAGCCAGGCAGTACCGGGGCGGTGCTCATATGCGTGAAGGTGTCGAGCACGAACAGCTCCTGGTTCAAGGTCTGCAGCAGTTGCTTCATCGACGTGTTCACGACGATCTCGCCCTTGTCGATCATCGCGATGTTGCGGCACAGGTTCTCCGCTTCTTCAAGATAGTGCGTCGTCAGGATGATGGTGGTGCCGGCCTTGTTGATCTGTTGCAGGAAGTCCCAGGTCGAGCGGCGCAGTTCGATGTCGACACCCGCGGTAGGCTCGTCGAGGATCAGCAGGCGCGGCTCATGCACGAGTGCGCGCGCAATCAACAGCCGGCGCTTCATGCCGCCGGACAGCACGCGCGCCTGCTGGTTGTGCTTGTCCCATAACCCGAGCTGGCGCAGGTACTTCTCCGCCCGCTCCTTCGCGAGTTTCAGCGGCATGCCGTAGTAGCCGCCCTGTGTAACGACGATGTCGAATACTTTCTCGAACAGGTTGAAGTTGATTTCCTGCGGCACGACGCCGAGGTCGAGCTTCGTCGCATAGGTGTGCGTCTCGACGTTCTGGCCAAAGACCTCGACGGTGCCCCCAGTCTTGCGCACGAGCGTGGAGATCACACCGATCGTCGTCGACTTGCCGGCCCCGTTGGCGCCGAGCAAGGCAAAGAAATCGCCCTGCGCGACATCGAGGCTGATGCCGTTCAGTGCCCTGAAACCGTTGTCGTAGGTCTTCTGGAGATTGCGGATCGATATGGCTATCGTCATGGAGGGGTGTCGCTATGCTGGCGGGCGGAAAAACGCGGCGGAGCATAGCAAAAAACCGGTCAGGCCGTCCTCGAAAAGGACTAAATAAGCGGCTGCGAATCCGCGTTTGGGGCGCCTCGCACAGTGTCCGCAGGTTCCGGACTGGACGCCAACCGCACAAGGAATGAACGCCCCACGGCGCACGAAGCCAAAGGACAATATCCGCGCACGATGCACGCACGTGACGCGAGAGCCCGCTCATGAACGGCGCCCGCGGCGCTCGAAGCCACAGGGCAATATCCGCGCACGATGCACGCAAGTGGCCTTGCAGCCCGATCATGGAAAGCTTCCGGAAGCAGGCACGTCCGTGTGCCCAGCCTCAAAATAGTCGGGGACGGGACTTTTTGCCAAAAATTTTCTGCTGCTAGAATGCTGGCTTTCCCAGTGTAGTCCTTGCCATGCCGCCTTTCCTTGTCGTCGTGCTGCTGTGTGCCTTCCTCGGCGCGTGCATATGGTTCCTGCACCGCACGCAGGTCCGCCGCACTGTGGAAACAGCAGATCGCGCGGCTCCGCTGCCCGCGCTGGATGATGGAAAACTGCCGGACTTCGTCGCTACTCCGCCCACCGTCGCAGTAGCCGCCGCGGCGGCAAACGACAACTGGCTCGGGGAGATCCGCAGCCTGCGCGACAGCGATCAGCTCGATGCGGCGCTGGCGCTGAGCCGCGCGCACTTTCCGAAGACCCAGGCCTTCCAGCAAGCCGCGATCATCCTGCGCCAGCAGATCCGCAGTGGACTCGATCAGTTTCAGCCAGTTGGGCACTTGCTCGTGCAGCTCTTCCATACCGCGGCGCTGGCCGACCTGTTTCGCAGCAGTACGTCGCACAAACCGCTCGATCCCGCTGCGGCGCTGGCCGCGATGCGCGATATGTCCTTTCAGTATGCGACGATCGGCCACATGCGCCTGAAGCTGCTGAACAAGAGCGATGTGCGCGCACTCGAGCAATTGTGGGGTAATCCCACTACGCATCGTCACGTCGAGGACGTGCTTGGCGAAGCATGGCTGAAATGGTGCCGGCCCTCCCCTGACCTGGCGCAATAGCGCTACCGGGTAATGACGGGGCATTCCGTTACCAATGGCGTGTAAATCGGCTCACCCGTCCTGAACGGAGGCGCTGTGGCATAATGCCGTCCATCTGTTACCGCGCCGAGCCTCCAACCCGCATGCAAGACCGCCGCAGCACCCCGGAAAGCGCCGAGCTGTCTCCGGAACTCGTTCAGAAGGGCAAGACCCGTCTTGAAGCCGAAATCCGCCTGATTGAAAGCTGGATCACGCAACTCGAAGGCACGCGGCCCGACAACAGCGAGATGCTTGCCGCGCGCAAGAACTACGGCGACATGGTGCAAAGCCGCCGCGACCTGCTGCAAAGCCTGCAACGCCACCGTCCCGCCTGATCCCCCGGAGAAAATACGATGCTGACCCGACTTCAGGCTGAAACCATGCTGACGCTGCAGGCGCAGATGAATGCGAAGGTAAATCCCGACTGGATCAATGCCGCATACCCCTACCTCCGCGCCGTTGTCGTCGAAGGCGCCGAAGCGATGGAACATCACGGCTGGAAATGGTGGAAGAAGCAACACTGCGACATGCCGCAGCTGCAGATGGAACTCGTCGACATCTGGCACTTCACGCTGTCGCATATCCTGCTCGAGAACCGCGGCGATGCAGTCGCGTCCCTGGAGGAACTGCTGGACTTTGGCGCCGCCACGCACCTCGACTTCGACGGCATGCGCTACGAAATCGCCGGACTCGACCTCATCGGCAAGATGGAATTGAACATCGGCCTCGCCGCCGCGCGCCGCATCAGCCTGCCGCTGTTCGAAGGCTTGTTGAAAGACTGCGGCATGGAGTGGAAGGACCTGTACTGCCAGTACGTCGGCAAGAACGTGCTGAACTTCTTCCGCCAGGATAACGGCTACAAGCAGGGAACGTATCGCAAGGTCTGGAGTGGTCGCGAGGACAACGAACACCTGGTCGAAATCATGCTGATTCTGAACAGCGAAGATGCGGACTTCCAGCATCAGCTGTATACGGAACTGCAGGACCGTTACACGGCGTCGAACTGAAAGGAATTAGGTGGCGCGCCCGGCAGGACTCGAACCTGCTACCACCGGCTTAGAAGGCCGATGCTCTATCCAGATGAGCTACGGGCGCATGAAGAGCATCGTAACAGACAGGGAGCGCCCGCGGCGCCTGGAGCAGCCGTACCGTGACCGCGCCCCGACTTGCTCAGTGGCGCTGGGGCCGGTTCATGGAATGGGGTGACCGACGGGGCTCGAACCCGCGACAACCAGAATCACAATCTGGGACTCTACCAACTGAGCTACGGTCACCATTGCTTGCAACACGGAAAGAATTGGTCGGGGTAGAGGGATTCGAACTCTCGACATCCTGCTCCCAAAGCAGGCGCGCTACCAGACTGCGCTATACCCCGAAGTACTGCTTTACTGCCTCGCTTTTGGGGACCGCTGGTGGACCCGATCGTGGAACGGGCCCTGCGGTAGCGAGGGCGGCATGATACTCATGCAACCTGGTGCCGTCAAACTCGAATACGCTCGCAGAGCTGGCAAAGTTCGCAAGTCTGATACCCTTTCCTGTGCTCGATTCATGGCTGTTTTGCTGCGCGGCGCCATGGAGATTTTGTTCGGAACCGGAGACCGGGTCCTCTATCAGTCCACGCGCTCGATACGCCAGGTGGTCACGCCAACTTTGTCTTCGACAACCACGTTCAGTGCTGTCAGCTCATCGCGAACACGGTCGGCTTCCGCCCAGTTCTTGCTGTCACGCGCGGCCTTGCGGCGCGCAATCAGGTCGTCGATATGCGCTGCGTCGACATCCCCGCCGCCGCTGCGCAGGAACTCTTCCGGCGCCGACTGCAGAATACCGAGCACCGCCCCGAGCTTGCGCAACAGGGCGGCCAGCGCAGTGGCCCGCGGCAGGTCCTGTGCGCGCAGGCGATTGCTTTCGCGCGCCAGCTCGAACAGCGCGCCGAGCGCGTCCGGCGTATTGAAATCGTCTTCCATTGCGGCGTGGAAATTGCGCTCGCAAGCCGTATCCGGCGCAGCCGCGACGGCACTCGTGTCGAAACCTTTCAGGGCATGGTAGAAACGAGCCAGCGCGCCAGCGGCCTGCTGCAAACTGTCTTCCGAGTAGTTGATCGCACTGCGGTACTGGCTCGACAGCAGGAAATAGCGTACGACTTCAGCCGGATACTTCTTCAACACTTCCCGCACCGTGAAGAAATTGTTCAGCGACTTCGACATCTTTTCGTCGTCGACACGCACCGGACCGTTATGCATCCAGACATTGACGAACTTCCTGCCGGTGGCGCCTTCGGACTGCGCAATCTCATTGTCGTGGTGCGGAAACATCAGGTCGCTGCCGCCGCCATGGATATCGAAGGTGTGACCGAGGCAGGTTGTCGACATCGCGGAACACTCAATGTGCCACCCGGGCCGCCCGTAGCCCCACGGCGAATCCCAGCCAGGCTCGTTCGGCTTCGCGGCCTTCCACAGCGCAAAGTCGCGCGGGTCCTGCTTCGCTTCGTCGATTTCGATGCGTGCGCCGGCAAGCAATTCATCGGTGTTCTTGTGCGACAACTGCCCGTAAGCGGGAAAACTCTGCACGGAAAAATACACATCCCCGTTCGACGCCGCGTACGCCTTGCCGTTTGCAATCAGCGTTTGCGTCATCGCGATGATTTCGCTGATGTGGCCCGTGGCGCGCGGTTCGATATCCGGACGCTGGATGCCGAGCGTGGCCTCGTCTTCATGCGTGAACCGGATAAAACGTTCGGTGAGCTGGTCGAAAGGCTCGCCGTTTTCATTGGCGCGCCGGATGATCTTGTCATCGATATCGGTGATGTTGCGCACGTAGGTAACAGCATAACGCGTGCGCAGGTAGCGCACGATGACATCGAACGCGACCAGCATGCGCGCGTGGCCGATGTGCGCGTAGTCGTAAGTCGTCAGGCCGCAGACATACATGCTGACCTTGCCGGGCGTCAGCGGTGTGAAGACTTCTTTCTTCTGCGTGAGCGTGTTGTAGATGTGCAGCATAATGCTTGTGATAACTCCTACTGAGCCTTCTTCGCCCAGGTGTCGCGCAGGCCGATGGTCTGGTTGAACACCAGCGCGCCGGGTTTGCTGTCGAAGCGATCCGCGCAGAAATAACCTTCGCGTTCGAACTGGAAGCGATCCTCCGCCTGGGCAGTGGCCAGCGCAGGTTCCGCGCGGCAGCCAGTCAGCACCTGGAGGGACTGCGGATTGATGTTGTCGCGGTAATCGCCTTCGGCGGCATCGGGGCTCTCGTGATCGAAGAGCTTGTCGTACAGGCGCACCGCCACTGCGATGGATTCAGCCGCGGGAACCCAGTGGATGACGCCCTTCACTTTGCGGTCGCCGGGATTATTGCCGAGCGTCGCCATGTCGCAGGTACCACGCAATTCGACAATGTTGCCGGCGTCATCCTTGATGACCTCGTCGCAACGCACGATATACGCACCACGCAAGCGCACCTCTCCACCCTTGATGAGACGCTTGAAGCCTGGCGGCGGCACTTCCTCGAAATCGCTGCGGTCGATGTACAGCTCGCGCGTGAAGGGAATCACCCGCTCACCCATCTCCGGATTCTTGGGATGGCGCGCAAGCTTCAGTTCTTCAGCCCTGCCTTCGGGATAATTCGTCAGCACGAATTTCAGCGGACGCAATACGCACAGCGCACGTGGCGCATGCGTATCGAGATCCTCACGCAGGCAATGTTCCAGCATGCCGACATGCACGACACTGTTCGACTTCGTGACGCCCGCCATCTCGACGAGGTTGCGGATTGCCGCCGGCGTGTAGCCGCGGCGCCGCATGCCTTCGAGCGTCGGCATCCGCGGATCATTCCAGCCCGCGACCAGTTTTTCATCGACGAGTTGCTTCAACTTGCGCTTGCTCATCACCGTGTAGTTGATGTTGAGGCGCGCGAATTCGATTTGCTGCGGATGCGCCGGCACGTCGAGCTGGTCGAGGATCCAGTCGTATAGCGGGCGATGATCCTCGAATTCCAGGGTGCACAGCGAATGCGTGATTTTTTCGAGCGCATCGGAGATGCAATGGGTGTAGTCGTACATCGGGTATATGCACCACTTGTCGCCGGTCTGGTGATGGTGCTGGCGACGGATGCGGTAGATCACCGGGTCGCGCATGTTGATGTTCGGCGAAGCCATGTCGATCTTCAGACGCAGCGTGTAAGCGCCATCGGCGAACTCGCCATTTTTCATGCGCGTGAAGAGATCGAGATTGGTATCGACCGCTGCGTCGCGATTCGGGCTGTTGCGACCGGGCTCGGTCAGCGTGCCGCGATATTCGCGCGCCTGGTCCGCCGTCAGATTGCAGACATAGGCCTTGCCCTGCCCGATGAGGTCGACGGCGTAAGCGTACAGCTGGTCGAAATAATCGGAGGCATAGTACAGGCGATCATCCCAGTCGAAGCCGAGCCATTTGACGCTGGCCTTGATCGATTCGACGAACTCGAGGTTTTCCTTCTCCGGGTTCGTGTCGTCGAAACGCAGGTTGCATGAGCCCCCGTACTTCTTCGCAGTGCCGAAGTTCAGGCAGATAGATTTTGCATGGCCGATATGCAGATAACCATTCGGCTCGGGGGGAAACCGCGTGTGTACGCGACCGCCGTGTTTACCCTCCGCGCGATCCTGCTCGATGATCTGGTGAATGAAGTTGACCGGACCTTCGTGGGCAGGCGTGTTGCCGGGCGGCGTATTCGCGGGCGGAGCTGGATTCGAGGACATCTTTGCTTTTCCGGGCACTGACAAAGCAGCTATTATAGCCACCTTCACACATTCGACTAAATCTTCTGTACGGGCGACCGAGTCACCCGCAGGGTCGACCCAAACCATCCACCCTTTCATTTCAGGCGACAACTCCATGATCACATTGCATACCAACCACGGCGATATCGTCCTCGAACTCGACTTTGCCAAAGCCCCGAAATCCTCCGCGAACTTCCTGCAGTACTGCAAGGAAGGCCAGTATGACGGCACCATTTTTCACCGCGTGATTCCGAACTTCATGATCCAGGGTGGCGGCTTTGAGCCCGGCATGACGCAGAAAAAAACCCGGGCCGCGATCCAGAACGAAGCCGACAATGGGCTATCGAACGCGAATGGCACGATCGCCATGGCGCGCACCAATGACCCGCACTCGGCGACCTGCCAGTTCTTCATCAACGTGGCCGACAACAAGTTCCTGAACCATAGCGGCAAGAACGCGCAGGGCTGGGGCTATGCAGTATTCGGCAAGGTGACGGCCGGCATGGATGTCGTAGACAAGATCAAGGGCGTGCGCACGACGACGAAGTCGGGCCACCAGGACGTGCCGTCGGAAGACATCGTCATCAACTCCGTCAGCATCGATGAAAGTAAAATCCCAGCCTGATACGGTACTGCTGATCTCTGATCTGCATCTGGAACCCGCAAGGCCCGATTTGACTCGGGCCTTTTTTCATTTCCTCGAGACCACCGCTGCCGATGCCGGCGCGCTGTACATCCTCGGTGACTTCTTCAATGTCTGGATCGGCGACGATGACGATACGCCGCTGTGCGGCGCTGTCAGCCGCGCCCTCAGACAATTGGCGGACTCCGGCACCGCCGTGTACCTGATGCACGGCAATCGCGACTTTCTCATCGGCGAAAAGTGGGCGACTGCCAGCGGCGCGACGCTCATCCCCGAACCCTGCCTGCTGCAGCAGGACGACGCGCAATTCCTGCTGATGCACGGCGATTCGCTGTGCACGCTCGACACCGACTACATGGCAATCCGCAGGATGTTCCGGGATCCGCAGTGGCAGCGTGAATTCCTCGCGCGTCCGCTCGCTGAACGCCGCGCCTTTGCCGAGCACGCGCGCGCCCGAAGCAAGACCATGAGCAGCAACAAGGCCGACGACATCATGGATGTCACGCCCACGGAAGTTGAACGGGTGCTGGCGGATAATGGAGTCAGCAGGCTGATCCACGGCCATACGCATCGCCCGGCGGTGCATGCGATGAACCTGGGTGGCAGGCCGGCGACACGCATCGTGCTGGGCGACTGGGGGACTGAAGGCTGGTACCTGCGGATTGCGGGCGGCAAAGCCGAACTGCGGAATTTTCCAATCGCGAACTAGGGGCCGAAGCATTTTGCCCTTGGCCGAATATGCTCCTGCCTCCCGGCGGGTCGATGTGACGCCTGGCCGCGCGGACTGAAGCCGCCTTCACATCTCAACGCGCGTGATAGCGCTCGTAGTGCGCTTCGCTGAGCACCTGCAGTTGCTCGTTGATCAGCAGCAGCATGTCGCGCACATCCTGTCCGCGGAATGCCGGCTGCACGTCGACGCCAATCTCCGCCAGACTGCCGATGCGGTACAGATGCTTCTGCAACAATTGATGCAGCCAGAAGTATGGCGACAGGTCAGGGTCGTAGAAGATGCGGAAATCCTGCAGCACCTGCTCCAGCAGCGTCGGCGCCACGATGCGGAACTTGTCCGCCATGATCTGGCTCGTGAGCTGGTTTATGCGGGCCTGCACGGCCTGCTTTTCGGCTTCGGAGTAGCGATTCCAGTTGATGACTTCGACGTTCGAACGCTTGCAGCCACGGCAAATGCGATCGCCGAAGGACGTGGTAGAACAGACACCGATGCAGGGGGTACGGACGGGTTTCATGTCGACATTGTAATGCAGCGTTGGGGTCGCGGGCCAAATTGGCGCAGCACCGCCCCCCGTTGGCGGGCCTGAGTCGCTGAAAATACAGGAAAATGTTCCAGTCCGGCCTGTCGCAAAGAACCGTCCCACGCTACCGTCCAGTCCGCCCATGACATAGAATGCGCGGCAGTTTTCAGCCACTTTTAACCCCATCCAAATCATCTCCACGAGGTAATCGCAGTGCTCGAAGCCTACCGCAAACATGTCGCCGAACGCGCCGAACTGGGCGTCGTTCCCAAACCGCTCGACGCAGAACAGACCGCCGGCCTCGTGGAACTGCTGAAGAATCCGCCAAAGGGCGAAGAGACCTTCCTCCTCGACCTGATCAGCGAACGCGTACCCGCCGGCGTCGATGAAGCCGCCTATGTCAAGGCCGGGTTCCTGACCGCCGTGGCGAAAGGCGAAGTCAGCTCGCCACTGATCAGCAAGCTGCACGCAACCAAGCTGCTCGGCACGATGCTCGGTGGCTACAACATTAGCGCGCTGGTCGACCTGCTCGACGACGCCGCCCTCGGCGCAGAAGCGGCGAAGCAGCTGTCCTCCACGCTGTTGATGTTCGATGCGTTCCATGACGTCGTGCACAAGGCAAAAGCCGGAAACGCACACGCAAAAGCCGCGCTGCAGTCGTGGGCGAATGCCGAATGGTTTACCTCGCGTCCGAAGATTCCGGAAGTGTTGACCGTGGCCGTATTCAAGGTGCCCGGCGAAACCAACACCGACGACCTCTCCCCCGCTCCCGACGCCTGGTCGCGTCCCGACATTCCCTTGCACGCAAAGGCCATGTACAAGATGCCGCGTGAAGGCATCACGAATGCCGAGCAGCAGATTCTCGAGCTGAAGAAAACAGGCTTTCCCGTGGCGCTCGTCGGCGATGTCGTCGGCACCGGTTCCTCGCGCAAGTCCGCGACCAACTCCGTGCTGTGGTTCATCGGGGACGACATTCCGCATATTCCGAACAAGCGTGGCGGCGGTGTCTGCATCGGCAACCAGATCGCGCCGATCTTCTTCAACACGCTGGAAGACTCCGGCGCGCTGCCGATCGAATGCGACGTCAGCGGCATGAATACCGGCGACGTCATCGACATCCATCCGTATGCAGGCAAGATCACGCGCCACGGCACCGGCGAGCTGCTGTGCGAATTCAAGCTGAAGACCGACATCATCCTTGATGAAGTACGCGCCGGCGGCCGCATTCCACTGATCATCGGCCGCGGACTCACCGACAAGGCGCGCGCCGAACTCGGGCTCGGCATTTCCAGCGTATTCGTACGCGCCGCGGCTACCGTGCACAGCACGAAGGGCTTCACGCTCGCGCAGAAAATGGTCGGCCGCGCCTGCGGCGTCGAAGGCATCCGTCCCGGTATTTATTGCGAGCCGAAGATGACGACCGTCGGCTCGCAGGACACCACCGGCCCGATGACGCGCGACGAACTGAAAGACCTCGCCTGCCTCGGCTTCTCCGCCGACCTCGTCATGCAGTCCTTCTGCCACACCGCTGCGTATCCGAAACCGGTCGACATCGAAACGCAGCACACGCTGCCCGACTTCATCCAGAACCGCGGCGGCGTTTCCTTGCGTCCCGGCGACGGTATCATCCACTCATGGCTGAATCGCATGTTGCTGCCTGACACCTGCGGCACAGGCGGCGATTCGCACACGCGCTTCCCGCTCGGCATTTCGTTCCCGGCCGGTTCCGGCCTCGTGGCCTTCGCGGCTGCGACCGGTGTCATGCCGCTCGACATGCCGGAATCGGTGCTCGTGCGCTTCAAGGGCAAGATGCAGCCCGGCATCACCTTGCGCGATCTCGTCAACGCGATTCCCTATGCTGCAATCCAGCGCGGTTTGTTGACCGTCGAGAAGAAAGGCAAGAAGAACATCTACTCCGGCCGCATCCTCGAAATCGAAGGCCTGCCGGATCTGAAGATCGAACAGGCTTTCGAGCTGTCCGACGCATCCGCCGAACGTTCCGCCGCCGGCTGCACGATCAAGTTGAACAAGGAACCGATCATCGAGTACCTGAAGTCCAACATCGTGTTGCTGCGCTGGATGATCTCCGAAGGTTACGGCGATGCACGCACGCTCGAACGCCGCGCCAGGCAGATGGAAGAGTGGATTGCGGCCCCGGTACTGCTGCAGGCCGACGCGGACGCCGAGTACAAGGAAATCATCGAGATCGACCTCGCGGAGATCACCGAGCCCCTGCTCGCCTGCCCCAACGATCCGGACGACATCAAGCCGCTGTCGGCCGTTGCCGGCACGAAGATCGATGAAGTATTCATCGGTTCGTGCATGACGAACATCGGCCACTTCCGCGCCGCGGCAACCGTGCTCGGCCAGAGCAAGGGCAGGATCCCGACGACCTTGTGGATCTCGCCGCCGACGAAGATGGACGAGTACCAGTTGAACCAGGAAGGCGTTTACAGCGTCTTCGGCAGCGCCGGTGCACGCACCGAAATGCCAGGGTGCTCGCTGTGCATGGGCAACCAGGCACGCGTGGCGCCGAAGTCGACTGTGATCTCGACGTCGACGCGCAACTTCCCGAACCGTCTCGGCGACGGCGCCAATGTATTTCTCGCCTCGTCCGAACTCGCCGCTGTCTGCTCGCTACTCGGCCGCATCCCGACGCTGGAAGAGTACATGCAGTACATGGGCAAGCTCGACACGATGTCGTCGACGATCTACCGCTATCTGAACTTCAACGAAATCGCGTCGTTCGTCCAGGGTTCTGATCGCGCGAAAATGGTCCCCTTGCAGAACATCGTCGAAGCGGCCGTCTGAGCTTCGACAATGCGCACGGACAAGGCCCTGTCATGCAGGGCCTTGTCATTTTTGTAAATGTCGATTCCTGTGCGGGCCGTTCGATAAAGCAATAATGCCGCTGCGGTCTAGTACTCGGCGTTGTGGTAGATGTGCTGCACGTCGTCGAGCTCGTTCAGCATGTTGGTGAATTTTTCGAACATGGCGAGATCATCGCCGCTGATCGGCGTATAGGTCTGGGGAATGAACTGGATTTCGTCGACGTCGAATTCGATGTCGCCGAAGGCGGCGGCCAGCGCCGTCTTGGCTTTGGCGTACTCAGCCTGCGGCGCGAACACGGTGATCTTGCCGTCCTCATTCTCGATGTCGCTAACGTTGACGTCGGCGTTCAGCAGCGCTTCCATGACCTGCTCTTCGTCGCCCTTGAAGGACAGGATGACGCTGTGGTCGAACATGTGGCTGACGACGCCCTGCGTGCCGATCTTGCCGTTGGTCTTGTTAAAGCACTGGCGCACGTCGTCGAAGGTGCGGTTACGGTTGTCGGTCAGGCATTCGACGATGACCATCACTGATCCCGGGCCGAAGCCTTCGTAGCGCATCACCTGGTAGTCTTCGCCGCCACCACCCTTCGCCTTGTCGAGCGCTTTTTCGATGACGTGGGCAGGGACCTGGTCGCGCTTCGCGCGCTCGAGCAAACTGCGCAGCGTGAGGTTGCCGGAAGGGTCAGTGCCGCCCGCCTTGGCTATGACGAAAATCTCGCGTCCATAACGGCCATATACCTTCGACTTCATCTGCGAAGTCTTGGCCATCGACTCTTTGCGGTTCTGATAAGCGCGACCCATGGTGCTTGTACCTGCCGGAGAAAAGAGCTGCGAATTCTACCTGCAAGGTCAGGGTAAAAACAAAACCGGGGTGCGAGGCCCCGGTTTTGAATGCATGCAAAGGTGAAAGATCAGGCACGCGCCGGCTGCCCGGCATGGCGCTGGGCTTCATCCGTTACGCGCGCGCCGCCACTGTGCGGCGTGTCGCTGTCGACTTTGAGGAAGAACAGGGCCGCTGCCGCGAGGATCGAGCCGGTCGCCATGATCAGCGCCACGGTCGGCAGCGCCATGTCGGCCTGGAACAGGAAGCCGGCGAGGATGGGCGACAGCATCGAACCCCCGCGGCCTACGCCGATCGTAAAGCCCGTGCCGGAAGCGCGCAGATGCGTTGGGAACAACTGCGCCGCCAGCGTGTACATGCCGACGATGCCGGCATTGATGAAGAAGCCAGTACACAACACCGTAAAGGAAATCACCGCGAGGTTTGCTGGCACGTAACCGAAGATGATCGTGGCAATCCACGACAGCACGAAGGTAGCGAGGGTCAGGCGCCGCAGGTTGGCCGACCTGCCGATGTAGGCGAATGCCAGGCAACCGAGCAGGCCGCCGACGCTCGCCATCGTCACGACACCGCCGGCCGCCGACGGCGGGAAGCCCATGATGCGCGTGACGATGTCGGGCACCCATTTGAGTATGAAGTAGAAGGTCGCGATGTGCAGGAAGTAGCACGCGGCCAGCAGTATCGTTGTCAGGATATAACGTTTGCTGAACAGATCGATCCAGGCCCTGCCCTTCTCCTCGACGCGCACATCAGGCACGAGCTCGACGATGCGGTGGCCCAGCGTCGTCAGCACGGCATTGATGCGTTGCAGCGCATTGTCCGGCTTCTTGCGCACAAGCCAGTGGATGGACTCGGGCATCAGGTACATGACGAGCGGAATCATCAGCGCGGTGGCAGCAGTCCCGAAGTAGAACACGATGCGCCAGTCGAAGCTTTCGAGCAGCGGCGACACGATGGCGCCGCCGACGACGCCGCCGATCGGATACCCGGCGGACATGATGGCAACGGCCGTCGCCCGATTCCGATTGTTGGAAAATTCCGCCGCCTGTGCATTGATCGCGGCCAGCATGCCGCCAATACCAATGCCGGTCAGCACGCGCCAGGCACAAAGTACGTACAGGTTGCTCGTCAGCGTGACCATGAACATGCCGATGACCATGACGAAGAGGCAGCCAAGAATCGTCGGCTTGCGGCCGATACTGTCGGCGATCCCACCGAGCGCTACCGAACCCATCGCCATGCCCCATAGCTCAGCTGACAGGATGAACCCGAGTGCGGCGCGCGTGGTGCCCCACTCCGCCGCGATACCGGGCGAGGCGAAGCTGATCGCCAGCACGTCGAAGCCATCGAGCGCGTTGAGGGCCACTGTCAGTGCCACGACTACGTATTGCAAGCGTGTCATGTCCGACTGATTGAGACGTTCGCGGGGATCAGTATGCATGCGGCCCTCGTCCAGAGCTGTCGTTTATTGTTATTTTCTTGCCCGGCTTGCACCAGGCTTCGCGCTAGTCCTGCAGACTCTTCGACAGAACCTCGTACACGTCCTTCGATACATTCGGCTCCGCCATGATCCGGCGTAACTCCGCCTTCATCAGTTCCTGGCGCGCTGGATCATACTTGCGCCAGCGCGTCAGCGGCGTCAGCTGGCGCGATGCAATCTGCGGATTGCTGCGGTTGAGCAAGATTACGTAGTCGGCGAGGAAACGATAGCCCTCGCCATTTGCTGCGTGGAAGCCGACCGCATTGCTGTTGCAGAAGGCGCCGATCACCGAACGGATCTTGTTCGGATTACGCAGGTCGAAAGCCTCGTGCTGGATCAGCGTCCTGACCCGTGGCAGGTTGCCCGGCACCGGCGCGGCGCTCTGCAATGCCAGCCATTGCTCGACGACGAGCGTTTCGTGTTTCCACTTCGTGTAGAAATCGGACAGCAGACGATCGGTCACTTCAGCGACTTTTGCCGAGGGGTTGTTTACCAGCGCACGCAGCCCGGCCATCGCATCGGTCATGTTATTGGCAGTCTCGTACTGCTGTTGCGCAGCGGCGTACCACTCCGGTTCCTCGAGCGTCATGAGGTAATTGAGCACCGTATTCTTCAGGCTGCGGCGCGCGACGGATGCCCCGTCGTAAACGTAGGCATCGTTGCTGGCATTGGCTTTGTAGACACGGCCGAACTGGTCCTTCAATTCGCGCGCCAGATGCTTGCGCACCTGCTCGCGCACCTGGTGGATGCCCTCGACATCAATCAGGGTCGAGAGTTCGCCGATATAAGCCTCAGAAGGCAGCAACAGCAGGTTGGCGACCATTGCCTTGTCGATGCCAGCGTCATCGAGGCTTGCCTGCAGCACTGATCGATAGGCGCTGACGAGACGCGCGTCCACGCTGGAACTCGTGCCCGCCCTGCGCGCCTCGAGACCTTCATTGATGACCTGCAGTCCGAGCTGCTGTGCGGCTTCCCAGCGCACAAAGCCGTCGCTGTCATGGCTCATGAGGAAGGTCAGCTCATCACGCGTGTAGTCAATGCGCAGTTTCACAGGCGCGGAGAAACTGCGCAGCAAGGCCGGCACTGGCTCTTCCGGTACGTTGACGAAGGTGAACTGCTGCTGCGCGTCCGTCACGCGCAGGACCTTCGTAGTGTCGGGCTTATCGGCACCACCGAGCTGCAGTGGAATCTCCTTGCCCTTGCTGTCGAGCAGGCCGACGCTGAGCGGAATGAAGAAAGGCTCCTTGGTGGGTTGCCGCGGCGTTGGCGGGCAATGCTGCGTGACGGTCAGCGTGTAGCGGCGCTCCTTCGGCTCATAGTGCCGCGTGATGTCGAGCTGCGGCGTGCCGGCCTGCGTATACCAGCGCCTGAACTGGGTCAGGTCGATGCCGCTGACCTCCTCCATGCAGCGCACGAAGTCCTCGGTCGTCACCGCCATGCCGTCGAAGCGCGAGAAGTAAAGATCGGTGCCCTTGCGGAATTGCTCCTTGCCGAGCAGGTTGGCAATCATGCGCACGACTTCCGAACCTTTCTCGTAGATCGTCACCGTGTAGAAGTTGGAAATCTCCATGTAGGACTCGGGCCGCACCGAATGCGCCATCGGGCCGGAGTCTTCCGCAAACTGCACCGTGCGCAGCAGGCCCACGTCCTCGATGCGGTTGACTGCGCGCGAACCCATGTCGGCGGAGAACTCGGCGTCGCGATATACCGTGAAGCCTTCCTTCAGGCTCAACTGGAACCAGTCGCGGCAGGTCACGCGGTTACCCGACCAGTTATGGAAGTACTCGTGCGCGACGATCGACTCGATGCGCTGGAAGGCCATGTCGGTCGACGTCTCCGGCTTCGCAAGCACACACGACGAGTTGAAGATGTTGAGGCCCTTGTTCTCCATCGCGCCCATGTTGAAGTCATCGACGGCCACGATCATAAAGATGTCGAGGTCGTACTCGCGACCGTAGACGTCTTCGTCCCAGCGCATCGCGCGCTTCAACGCGCCCATCGCGAACTCGCACTTGTCGAGGTCCTTCTCCTCGACATAAATCCGCAGGTCAATATTGCGGCCGCTGACTGTACTAAAGGTATCGGCGACGTGCTTCAAATCACCGGCCACAAGCGCAAACAGGTAGCAGGGCTTTTTGAACGGATCCTGCCACGTCGCAAAGTGGCGTCCCGCGCCGAGATCGCCGCTGGCGATGAGGTTGCCATTGGACAGCAGCACAGGATATTTCGAACGTTCGGCTTCGATGCGCGTCGTGAAGCTCGACAGCACGTCGGGGCGATCGAGGTAATAGGTAATCTTGCGGAAGCCTTCCGCTTCGCATTGCGTGCAGAACATGACGCGCGATTTGTAGAGGCCCTCGAGCGAAGTGTTTTCCTGTGGCTTGATCAGCGTCCGGCATTCGACCGTGAATTGCGCGGGCACCGAGGCAATGGTCAGGTGTTCATCATCCACATCGTAGGCAGGCGGAGACAGAACCTTGCCATCCAGGCGTACTTCCTGCAGGTGCAGATGCTTGCCATCGAGTACGAGCGGCGCCGGGCCCGGGCCTGCCGCCGGATTGCGGCGCATGCGTAGACGTGAGGACACCAGCGAGTGGTCCTCGCGCAGTTCGAACACGAGCTGGGTTTCGTCGATCAGGTACTCGGGAACGCGGTAGTCGCGCAGGTAGACAGTCTTGCCCTGGGATTCTTTCATGAGGTCCTCTCGGTCGGCACGAGTCAGTGCCGGGTTGTCAGTTCGAGTTCATAGCCGGTGTATTTGCGGATGTTGATGACGCCGGTGTCGAAGATCATGTATTGACCCTTGATACCGAGCAGCGTGCCAGCCACCGCTTTATCCTTGTCGAAATCCAGTGACGCGATTTTTTCCGGATAGCGCAGCACCGGGTACGTGATTGAGACGGGCTCGACCCCGGTCAGCACGCTCAGGGCGTGGATGCCGAAGCGCTTGTGGAGTTCGTACAGCTGCGACTGGCACATGCCGACGAGCCGGTCGCGCTCGGCGAGCAAGTCGATGTTCTGTTGCTCGCCTCCCAGCATCGTGCGCCAGTTCGTGCGGTCGGCGATATGTTCGCGGAACATCGCCTCGACGAAACCTGCCTGCTGACGGCTGCGCACGCGCATGACAGCAAGGCCCTGCGTTGCGCCCTGGTCGATCCAGCGCGTCGGCAGTTGTGAAGCGCGCGTGATACCGACCTTGAGGCCGGAGGAGTTTGCGAAGTAGACGATGTGCTCCTGCATGCAAAAGTGATCGCCCCACACGGGTTCGCGGCAGGTCCCCGCGTCATAATGGCAGCGCTCCGGAGCGATGATGCAGCTGTCGCACTCCGCCAGTTTCTGGAAACACTGGAAGCAGTAGCCCTGGCTAAAGCTCTTGTTGCTGTTGCGTCCGCAATTGACGCAGGAAATCTTGCCTGTGTAGCGCAGCTCGACCTGTGTACCGAACAGCGGCGCCAGCGGCACGAGCAAGGATCCCAGCGGCAGCGTGTAGGTTACCGGATTGTCATTACGGGCAATGAGCTTCTGGACCTGACCTGTGGCCTTCATTGCTGTCATGTGTGGTCGTGATCCTTGTTTTGCAAGCGGCGCTCCTTGTCCTGCAAACGGCTGCGGTCGATGTAGGCGACGCGCTCGGTTTCAGGCAGGTTTTTGAGATCCCAGGCGATCACCGCCTGCAGGCAAAATTCCACCTGCTGCGGCGTAAGCCGATCACCATTTGGCCACTTGCCAAGTTCGATGGCGAGCTTGAGGTTGCCATGGATTTCCGGCGTCATGCCGGCAAGCAACTCATCGAAGCTCGCGGGCTTGTTCTGCAGGATGTCGGTCATCAAGCCTCCTCTATTGGCCCCTGCGTCGTGCGCAGCAAGCGGCTGACGATGGCGCTAAGCGCGCCGATTACAATACCAGCGACAAAGCCGCCGACATGGGCTTCGTCGGCAATCATGCTCAGGTTCAATGCGGTCATGACGATGAGCGTGATCACCATGAACCAGATCAGCGAAGCTGGCAGCGACAGGCCTTTGCGCGGATCGATCAGCTGCCACATCCAGATATAGGTGAAAAGTCCGTATATCACGCCCGACATGCCTCCGAAGTTGTTGCCGCCGCCGTAGAGGTATTGCACGGTGTTCGAAATCAGCGCGAGCACCACGATCACCACGGCGAGCGACGTGGTCGACTGCGCGCGCTCGATGCGCGGCCCCAGCTCCCACAGCCACATCATGTTGAACAGCAGGTGCATCAAACCACCATGCAACAGGATCGGCGTGAGCATCCTTACGAATTCACTGATGCCAAAGCTGTCGATGACGCGCGACAACACGATGGTCCGCGTGCCGTAGCTAAAATCCGGGTACAACAAGTCGAATGTCAGGGCGGTGGGCGCCGCAAGTGGCGCGAAAATCGCCAGTACGCAGCAGACCGCAATCAGGACGAGCGTCAGCGGCGCGGTTTTGAAGCCGCGTACCAGGCCGCCGCCAAAGGCGCCAGGATTGACGAAGTCGCTGACCCGCGCATCGGCATCCTCCGCCGGCTGCACCTCACCGCGTTGCCACTGCCGGTAGAGATCGAGCGCTGGCTGCACATGTTCCGGCGAATGCACCACGACAACCTGCATGCCCTCGTGTTCGCGCATCTGGTGCGGTAGCTTGCGCTGCCACAACAGGCGGCCGAACTGGCTGAGATCGGTATCGGGACTGGCTTCGATTACCGCGTACATGGGTTACTTGCCTGGGCGGTGCGACCAGTGCAGCTTGCTCCGGCACGTGGCGTAGTAGTCGTAATCGACGGGATGCAGCAGTTTGAGTTCCTTCTGCTTGCGCCGGATGGTGATGGTGTCGCCAACGCTCGCGCCATGTACCACCGAACCGTCGCAACTGATCTGCGGCGCAATATTCTGGATCTTCTGCCGCGCGCCGATGATCAGCGTGATGCTGCTGTCACTGTCGACGACGATTGGCCGGCTGCTGAGACTATGCGGATACATCGGCACGAGCACGAGCGCAGCGAGTTTCGGATGCATGATCGGTCCGCCGGCAGACATCGAATACGCGGTCGACCCCGTCGGTGTCGCGACGATCAATCCGTCAGAAGCCTGGTTGTAAACGAAACGACCATCGATATAGAGCTCGAATTCAATCATCTGCGCGGCGCGGCCGGGATGCAGCACGACATCGTTCATCGCTGCGCCGAGTATCACCGGGCCCCTGTCGGTAGTCTGCGTCACCTCGAGCAGGAAGCGCGACTCTTCGTTGTAATGTCCTTCGAGGATTGGCCCAAGCGCGAGCTCGATCTCTTCGGGTCGAATGTCAGTCAGGAAGCCGAGGCGCCCGCGGTTGATACCGACCACAGGCAGGTCCTGCTCCGCCATCTGTGCTGCTGCTTTCAGCATGCTGCCATCGCCACCAACGACGATGACGAGTTGGCACAGCCCGCCCATCTCGGCGCGGTCGCGGACTTCGTAGGGATGCGTGCCAAGGAGCGCCGACACGGCGTGATCCAGCACAATGCGGGTATGCGGCCGGCGCTGCAAAAAGGCCGTCAAGGCCAGCAGTGTATCGACCAGCTCAGGATTGTCGCGGCGGCTGATGATGCCGATTACGGAGAATTGCTGCATGGGTACTGCCTGCCGAAAAAGGCCCGCAGTATACCATGCGGTCCGAGCCGGACTGCGCAGGCGCAAGCTGCGGAAAGTGCAGGGCTTTATTGAGAAAATCGGTGCCTGTGAGCTTCGTGTAGTAAGGCATCGATGGCGTCGGCACTACGGGCCAGCGTGTGCGCGTACGCGTTTCAGCCGAACTGAAGTCGAGCACGCAACAAGTGCCACGCGGGCGCGCAGGTTTCGGATCGCGATGCAGCATCGATCATGCGATTCAGTGCGCGCGCATGCAATAGGACGAGACAGTCGTCAGCCGTAATGACCAGGTTCTGGTCAGCCAGTGGATGCACCGCAGCAACGGGAGGATATGGCGCTTCTTCCCCTGGATGCAGCAGCAGTCCGCGATGGACGCTTCACGGTGGGTAAGGGGGCAATCGAGGCGGAGCTGGGGGGGCTTTCACCCAGCAGACTGGAGAAAGATTTGCAGTATAAACAGACAGTTGACACTACTTGATGGCGACCCGGACGGGACTCGAACCCGTGACCTCCGCCGTGACAGGGCGGCATTCTAACCAACTGAACTACCGGGCCAACAAGTAACAACACATACGCGCCTGCGGCGCTTGAAGCAACTTACCCTCCCCGCGCCGATTGCTCGCAAGCAGGTCAGACGACGTTCATGAACAGCGGTGTTACGTAAAAGTGCCGTTCATGAATGGTGGGTGAAGAGGGGCTCGAACCCCCGACATTCGCCTTGTAAGGGCGACGCTCTACCAGCTGAGCTATTCACCCGTCGCGCTGAGGCTGCGCATTTTACCCACATGAATACCTCTGTCAATCGCTGATTCGACAGCTTTTACTACTGCCTCATTTGCTCGTGTGACGATACATTCCGTCCCAGTTTTCTGGCAGTTTCTGCCGCCGCAATTCGCCAATGCGCTGCAGATAAATTTCATACAGCTGTGTCGTCGGGTCCAGTTGCTGCAATTGCCGGAACAGCTACTCCGCCGTATCCCGGTCCTGCTTTGCATAGTACTGATATGCGCGGTGGTAGTCATCGACGAGCGCGACCAGTTGCTCCGATGCATCGGCTTTGGCGCACAGCGGCTGATAAATACTGATCGGTTGCTCCTTGCCCCTGACCTGCACCCTGTCGAGTCGTTGAGCATCGCATCGATGTGCACCGGGGGCACGTACTGGTCGAACATGCCCTTGATGACTTTTTGTTTGAGCCCTTCGCGCAGGAAGCCATAGGTCATGTTCACCGTCGTGATCAACAGCACCAGCAGCAGGATGACGAGGGAAATATCGAGGTTGTAATTGCTCCATAACTGGAAATTGAGCACCGTCAGGCCGACCATGAAAGTGATGCTGGACACAGCCAGCAACGCGGGGCCGAGATGTGGATAGATCACGGAGAGCATGAAACCGATGCCGATGATCGCGACGTATACGGCGCCCGGCTCCCAGTCCGGGCGCGATGGGAAGGCACTGACATTGTTGCGATCGAAAATGTCGCGCACCGAGCCAGCCGCACTATCCTGCTGATCGGTTCCTTCGATGGTCAACGCTGGGGCCGAACTGAGAATGCCATTGAGTACGTTCGCGTGCACTTCGACACCGGGCTACACCGCTTGCACCGGCGTCGCGCGCAGGTCGTACAGGCCGACCGATGTGGTTCCGACCAGCGCAAGACTGTTGAATAGCAGTTCTTCGTCTTTGGGGGTCAAGGTGCCATTGAGCACATCAGTCGCTGAAATGTAGGGATAGCTGGACGCAGGGCCGATGTACGGCACCAGCACGCTGCCATCTTCATCAGTCGGGATCACGACCTGCCCCATGCGGGTGCCGACGAGTTCCTGTAAATTGTTGAGCAGGTCACGCTCGATCTCCGGCGTGAATTCTGTTTCGAAGTAAAACAGGCGTGCCATGTCGAGCGCGATCGAGGGATACAGCCGATTCTGGAATTGCATGAACAGAGGATAGCGCCGGATAACGCCGTCGATGTCGGGGCGTGTATCGAAGAAGCCAGCGCCCGCGGCGGCATTCTGCAGCACATCGACGTTGCCGATGTAGCCCTGCTGCTCTTCCAGCGAAATACTTTCCGATGTGGTTTCGCGCATCCTGAAAATGGGCTCGGGCAAGGTACCACTGCGCCTGCCCTGCTCCGCACGGAAGGAAAAGCCGAGCACGACGTCGGTTGCCTGCATGCTTTCGGCAAAGTAGCGGTCAGCGTCAAGCAGTTCACGGCGCGCCTCGAGTTCGGGCAAGAGCTCGCGGGTGCTTCCCGCCACAACCGGATCACGCGTGGCGCGCTGCTGCAATTCGCTGACCAGGTTGCGCTCGTATTCGGGGAAGCAGACATCAAAGCCAACCACGAGCACGCCATAGTCGGCGAGACGCTTAACGAGGTCGCCGATCTTGACGCGCGACCAGGGCCATTGGCCCTCGGCTTCGAGACTCTTTTCGTCGTAGTCGATGATGACGATCTTGTGCTCGTTATCGCGCAGCGTACCCTGCACGATATTGAAGCGCTGGTCGTAGATGACGTTGTCGAGACGATCGAGTATCTGGGTGATCGCCGGCGGCGCTGACCAGAATAGCCATTGCACGAGCAAGGTCACCAGAAGATCGAGGTAGGTGGGCAACCGGGAGCCGCGCAGGATGGCAGCGCGGAGTCGCGTCAAGTGCTGCTTCACTAAGGCGCCAGCATTCATGGGTTCGGTTACCGCAGTGCACGGAACGGCCGGATTATATGCCACGCCCCCTTTCGCGCTACCGTACAGGTTCTACCTGTACAGCGTCTGCCGCAGCCGCTAATATGCCGCGCCACCTGAACCTGACGCGCTCAACGCGGCATTGCCTTTATGGATATCTACAAGGAATTCACCTTCGAAGCGGCTCACATACTGCCTGCGGTGCCAGCCGGGCACAAATGCGGTCGTCTGCATGGACATTCATTCCGTGTAGAAGTGCATGTCGCGGGCGAGCTGGATGCAAAGCTGGGCTGGGTGATGGACTTTGCTGATGTGAAAACCGCGGTCAAACCGGTAATCGCTCGGCTGGATCACTATTACCTCAACGACATTCCGGGCCTCGAGAATCCGACCAGCGAGGTCATCGCACGCTGGCTGTGGCGTGAGATCAAGGCCGTGCTGCCACAACTGAGCAAGATCGTCGTCAAGGAAACCTGCACCAGCGGGTGCATCTATACCGGCGACTGAGCTGGTCGCTACAGCGGCGACGCATCGGCCGGTAACTGCCAGTCTATCTCCGCCCTTCCCTGCTGCCTGAGCCAGGCATTCGTCGTTGAAAAATGCGCGTTGCCGAGGAAGCCGCGATGCGCCGACAACGGCGATGGGTGCGGCGACTCCAGCACGAGGTGCTTGCTGCGGTCGATATGTTGCCCCTTCTTTTGCGCATGACTGCCCCAGAGCAGGAACACGAGCCCACTGCGCTCTTCGTTCAGCAAGGTGACGATGCGATCGGTGAAGCGCTCCCAGCCCTTCCCCTGGTGCGACGCTGCCTTGAAGCGTTCGACGGTCAACACGGCATTGAGCAATAGCACGCCTTGCGCCGCCCAATGCGTCAGGCAGCCATGCGCGGGCGGTACGAAGCCGATGTCGCGCTGTAGCTCCTTGTAGATATTGATCAGTGACGGCGGTGGTGCGACGCCGGGCAGCACCGAGAAGCACAGGCCGTGCGCCTGTCCCGGATTATGGTAGGGGTCCTGTCCGAGAATGACGACGCTGACCTTGTCGAAGGCAGTGCTATTGAGTGCATTGAAGATGAGGCTGCCGGGCGGATACACCTGCTTGCCCTGCTGCTTTTCGCGCTGCAGGAAGGCACGCAGATGAATCATGTATTCCTGCGAGAACTCCGGCAGCAGGCGCTGACGCCAGGACTCCTCGAGCCTGACATCCGCCGCCGCGTCCGGGGCTTCACTCATGCTGCAGACGCATGTGAGGGAACAGCAGTACGTCGCGAATCGATGGCTGGTTGGTATACAGCATCACGAGCCGATCGATGCCGATGCCCTCGCCGGCGGTCGGCGGCATGCCGTACTCGAGCGCCGTGATGTAGTCGGCGTCGAAATGCATGGCTTCATCATTGCCGGCGTCCTTCTCCGCAACCTGCGCATGGAAGCGTTCGGCCTGGTCTTCGGCGTCGTTGAGCTCGGAGAAACCATTGGCGATTTCGCGCCCCCCAATGAAGAGCTCGAAACGGTCGGTGACCGCGGGATTGTCGTCGTTACGACGCGCGAGCGGCGAAACTTCGGTCGGGTACTCCGTGATGAAAGTCGGCTGCAACAACAGGTGCTCGACCTTTTGCTCGAAGATCTCCATCTGCAGGCGCCCCAGGCCCCAGTTTGCGCCAGGTTCGCCGCCGAAGTTCCTGACGAGCGCTCGCAACGCGGCGGCGTCCTGCAACTGCGCAGCGCTGATGTCAGGCACGTGTTGCTGGATCGCCTGTGGAATCGTCAGGCGGCCGAAGGGCTTGCCGAAGTCCAGTTGCGTGCCCTGGTATTCGAAGGTGGTCGTTGCCAGGACTTCCTGCGCAACGGTGCGCAGCATGGCTTCAGTCATGTCCATCAGTTCATGGTAGTCGGCGTAAGCCTGGTAAAACTCGAGCATCGTGAACTCAGGATTGTGGCGCGTCGACAGGCCTTCGTTGCGGAAGTTGCGATTGATTTCGTAAACGCGCTCGAAGCCACCGACAACGAGGCGTTTCAGGAACAGCTCCGGCGCAATGCGCAGGTACATGTCCTGGTCGAGTGCGTTGTGATGGGTAACGAAGGGACGCGCAACGGCGCCGCCGGGAATCACCTGCATCATCGGCGTCTCGACTTCCATGAAGTCGCGGCCGTTCATGAAGCGGCGGATGCTATCGACGATCCTTGAACGCAGCACGAAAGTCCTGCGCGTGTCTTCATTGGCAATGAGATCGACATAACGCTGGCGATAGCGCACTTCGGTGTCGTGCAGGCCGTGGTACTTGTCTGGGAGCGGGCGCAGCGACTTCGTCAGCAGGCGCAGCTCGATGGCCCACACCGTAAGCTCACCTTTGCCCGTGCGGAACACGCGCCCGCTGACCCCGATGATGTCGCCCAGGTCGAGACCCTTGTTCAAGGCGTTCTGCGCCTCGCTGTATTCCTTGTGATTCAGGTACAGCTGGATCTGGCCGCTGCCATCCTGGAGCACCATGAAGGGACCGCGCATGCGGATCAGACGGCCCGCGATTTTCGCCGGCGGTTGTTCGGCTTCGAGGGTTTCCTTCGTGGACTCGGCAAAACGCGCGTGCAGTTCCGCGGCCAGGGCGTCGCGCCTGAAGTCATTGGGGAAGGCGATGCCATGCGTACGCAAGGCATCGAGCTTTTCACGGCGCTGCGCGATCAGTTTGTTTTCGTCGTGGTGTTCGGCTGCGGGCGTATGTTGTTCGGTCATGGCTGTTTTTTTATCGCTCAGGGCTTTTGAAGGGTGCTCGACGCTTCTGGGGAATCGCTCAAGTCTGTTTGGCTCGTCAGGATATTCTCGCGCTGCTGCAACTACAGTCCCATCTTCAGGCTGGCTTCCATGAAGCGATCGAGGTCACCATCCAGGACCGCTCCGGTGTTGCTGGTCTCGATATCGGTGCGCAAATCCTTGATGCGTGACTGGTCCAGTACGTACGAGCGGATCTGGTGACCCCAGCCAATGTCGGACTTCGAATCCTCGATCTTCTGCTGTGACTCGCGCCGCTTCTGCATCTCGAGTTCGTACAGCTTTGCTTTGAGCTGCTTGATCGCCGAGTCGCGGTTCTTGTGCTGCGAACGTTCACTCTGGCACTGTACGACGATACCGGTAGGCTCGTGCGTCATGCGGATGGCTGAGTCGGTCTTGTTGACGTGCTGACCACCCGCGCCGCTTGCGCGATACGTGTCCACGCGCACCTGGCTCATGTCGAGATCGATCTGGACGTCGTCATCGATCTCGGCAGATACGAACACCGATGCGAAGGAGGTGTGCCTGCGATTGCCGGAATCGAATGGCGACTTCCTGACGAGGCGATGAATACCGGTTTCGGTACGCAACCAGCCATACGCGTATTCACCCTGAAAATGCACGGTCGCACTCTTGATGCCGGCGACTTCACCCGGGGACGCTTCCATTAATTCGGCCTTGAAGCCATGCTTGTCACCCCACTTGAGGTACATGCGCAGCAGTATTTCGGCCCAGTCCTGCGCTTCGGTACCGCCGGAGCCTGCCTGAACGTCGAGATAGGCGCCGTTCTGATCGAGTTCGCCAGAAAACATCCGGCGGAATTCCAGTTGCTCGAGAGTGGCGACGCTCTTCCCGAGTTCGGCCATGGCTTCGTCGAACAGCGCGGAATCGTTCTCGTCGTCGGCAAGCGTAATCAGCTCGGCGACGTCGGCGAACTGCTTTTCGAGATCGAGGATGGTATGGACGTTTCTGCCGAGGTCGGCGCGTTCCTTGCCAAGAGCCTGGGCATATTCGGGCCTGTCCCAGACCTTGGAATCGCCAAGTTCGAGTTCGACTTCGGTCAGTCGTTCCTGTTTACGATCGAAGTCAAAGATACCCCCGGAGCACACGCAGGCGCTCGGAACATTCCTTGATACGTTGCAGGGGGGCGTTGACTTCCAGCATGGGGAACTCCGAAAAGCGCGTATTCTAGCCGAAGGTCCGCCATTGTGCCTATTGTTCGGCACAGCGCAGCGGCGCTTGCCATACAATGGCGCCCTCTGCTTTTTTCGACTCCGACAGCATGCCTTCGAAACTGACCAATGCCTCACTGGAATGGGACGCGCAGGGCTGGCCGCGTTCATCGCAGTACGGCGACATTTACTTCTCCAGCGCCGATGCGCTTGGCGAAAGCAGTCACGTGTTCCTGCAGGGAAACCGGCTCATTGAGCGCTGGCAGCAATTGCAGCAGCCGCACTTCATCATCGGGGAACTCGGCTTTGGGTCGGGGCTAAACTTTCTCAATGCCTGCCGGCTTTGGTGCAAGTACGCCCCGCCGCACGCGACATTGCATTACTTCGGCTGCGAACTGCATCCACCGACGCTCGCAGACATGCAGCGCCTGCATGCACACTGGCCCGACCTCCAGGATTTCAGTGCGGAACTTCTCCGACAGTATCCGGACCACAGCGCCGGCGTGCACCAGCTGGTGTTGCGCGTGGGCGGACGCGAGGTGTGCCTGTCGCTGCTCTACGGCCATGCTGCAGCGCTGCTTGGCAGCGTGTACCGACCCCAGGGCTTTCGCGTTGATGCCTGGTTCATGGATGGCTTCGCGCCGAAACTGAATCCCGCCCTGTGGCAGCCCGGCCTGTTGCAGCTTATGGTGCGCCTGAGCAAGCCCGGCTCGACAGTCGCGACATATTCCGTGGCGGGCGAATTCCGCCGCAACCTTGCCGAGGCCGGTTTCACTGTCCGCAAAATTCCTGGCTATGCGAGCAAGCGCGAAATGCTACAGGCCGAGTTGCCGGCGGCCGGCACCGCGTCCGCGCCAGCGGAGCGCAAAACCGTGTGTGTCGTGGGCGGTGGTTTGGCCGGCTGCAGCACCGCGCATGCGCTGGCGCAAAGCGGCTGGCAGGTCTTCCTGCTCGATCAGGCGAACACGCTTGCAACGCAAGGCTCAGGAAATCCGCAGGGAATCCTGCACTGCAACCTGTCGACGGCGGATAGTCCGGACAACCAGTTCAACCTGCATGCCTTCCTGTACGCGGCACGTTACTACGACGCCTTCGCGCGCAGCGCCGACATCGACTGGCATCGCTGCGGCATGTTGCAGGTCGCCGTGATTCCCCGCCTGCAGAAGCGCTTCAAACAACTGGCTGCCGACAGCGCATATGCGGACGCAGTGATGCAATACCTGCAACCCGAAGCCGCCACTGCGCTGGCAGGCCTCGAACTGCAGCAGGCCGCGCTGTATTTCCCGATGTCGGGCTGGTTGTCGCCGCCTGCGCTGTGCAGGGCCTGGGCCGGACATCCTGGCATTACGCTGCAAACTGGCACGCGTGTGACGGCGCTCGAGGAAATCGATGCCGGCTGGCGGCTGCAGTTCACCACTGCGCACGGCCCGGCGCAGCTCGAAACTGCGCGCGTAGTGTTGTGCAACAGCGCCGACGTTCATCTCTTCGCTCAGACACAGCACTACCCGGTGATTGGCAATCTCGGCCAGGTCGATGTCTATCCAGCATTCGATGCCGCTGTAATTCGCACGGTACTGTGCGGCCAGGGTTACGTGCTGCCAGCAGCGGCCGGCCGGCAAAGCGTCGGGGGGAGTTACTACGTTGGTGATAGTGCGGCGCCGGCCGTCGCGGCGAGGACGCAGGAACATCTGGCGTTCATCAGACAACTGAATCCTGCGCTGGCGGCTTCAGTAGCGACCCAAACGCCCTTGTTGCAACGGCAAGGCATGCGTTGCATCACGCCGGACCGCATGCCGCTCGCGGGTCTCGCGTGCAGGCCGGCGAATCAGGGCGGCGGCGAATACCGGGGCTTGTACCTCAACGTCGCGCACGGCTCGCACGGCCTGACGCGTACGCCGTTCTGTGCTGCCTGGCTGGCGAGCCTGTTCGATAACACGCCGCCGCCCTTCGACGACAGCAGCGCGAAGCTGGTGATGCCGGCGCGTTATGCGCGGCTGGAGTAGAACTGCTGTAACGCAGTGGCAAGATACACCGTGTCGCGGCTACCGCAGAGTTCGCGAATGGAATGCATCGCGAAGGTCGGAATGCCGATATCGACGGTGCTGACACCGAGCTCGGTTGCAACGATTGGACCGATGGTGCTGCCACAGGCCATGTCGCTACGCATGACGAAGCTCTGCACCGGCACGCCGGCTTCCGCGCACACTCGGCGGAAAAATCCCGCAGACTCGCTGTTCGTCGCGTAACGCTGATTGGCGTTGAATTTCAGCACCGGCCCGGCGTTCAGCAGCGGTCCATGCTTGCTGTCATGCTTGTCGGCGAAATTCGGATGGATGCCATGCGCATTGTCGGCTGATACGAATAGCGAACGCTGTAGCAAACGCGGCAGGTTCTCGCTGTCGCCGTCGAGCAGCTTGTCGACGATGCGTTGCAGCGTCGTCTGCAGGAAGGGACCCGCCGCTCCCGCCGCACTGTTGCTACCGACTTCTTCGTGGTCGTTACAGACGAGCAATGCGTTGCTGCCCGTACCGTCGAGGAAACCACGCAAGCCCAGGAAGCAGCTCGCCAGGTTGTCGAGGCGCGCTGCGGCAATGAACTCTTCACGCAACCCGACCAGCGCGGGCGGATTGACGTCGTAGAGGCTCAGTTCCGATTCGAGGATCGACGCGACGCCCAGCGTCGGATGCTGTTGTTTGACCTCGTCGAGCAATAGCGCGCGGAACTCGACTTCGCCTGCAGCACCCTGCAATACGATCGGCGGCAAGTCGCTTTGCGCATTGATGCTGCGCTTCTGGTTCACTTCACGATCGAGATGGATCGCCAGGCTTGGAATGATTGCGATGGGCCGCTTGAAATCGATCAGGCAAGAGCCGAGGCAGCCCTTGTCATCGAGGTAAGACACCCGACCCGCGAGCGACAGGTCGCGATCGAACCACGGATTCAGCAACACACCACCGTACACTTCGACGCCGAATTGCAGGTAGCCATTGCGCACCAGGTCCGGCTGTGGCTTGAGTTTGAGACAGGGACTATCGGTATGCGCACCGACCATGCGCAGTCCCTGCTCGAGCAGGCGGCTGGCATCGAGACGGAAGGCAATGATCGAAGACTGGTTACGCGTGACGTAGTAACGGCCGTCAGGCTTTAACTGCCACGCGGCGGCTTCGTCGAGGAGGGTATAACCAGCCCCTTCCAGCTGCGCGGCGAGCGCCGCCACAGCATGGAAGGGAGTGGGTGAGGCCTGAATGAAAGCGCAGAGCGCGTGATTCAGATCGGTCTGGCTCATTCAATTACCGGTATTACTGTGCTGCGGGTGTATCGATGCTGATCAGTTCAACGTCGAAGATCAGCGCGGAGTTCGGCTGGATCACCGGCGGCGCGCCCTGCTCGCCGTACGCGAGTTCGGACGGAACGAAGAAGCGATACTTGGAGCCGACTTTCATCAGCTGCAGGCCTTCGGTCCAGCCTGGGATAACGCCGTTCAGCGGGAAGCTGGCGGGCTCGTTGCGTTCGACCGAGCTGTCGAACACCGTGCCGTCGATCAACGTGCCATGGTAATGAACTGTGACGCTGTCAGTGTCTTTCGGCATTGCCGCGCTGGCATCGGGGGCTTCGGTCAATACGAGGTACTGCAGGCCCGAGGCAGTCGTCGTGACGCCATCCTGGGTTGCATTCTGGGTCAGGAAGTCGCGGCCAGTCTGCGCCTGCGCTTCGAGTTCGGCATTCATTTTTTCCTGCTGCACCGCACTGAAAGCAGCGATCGCCGCTTCCATGTCAGCCGGCGTCATTTTCAGCTCGCCGCTGATGCCATCCTGCAAACCTGCTACCAGCGCGGCGACGTCGATATCGGAAGTCAGGCCCTGGTTCGCCAGGTTGCCGCCGATGCTCGCGCCAATGCTGTAACCGGCTTTCTGCTCCGGCGTGGTGAATTCAGGTTGTGCCAGTGCAGACGTCGAAGCCAGCAGGGCGAGGGTCATGCATGACGAAAAGCAGCCACGACGGAGCAGGTGTTTCATAGTTCTACCTTTACTAGGATGAATAATCTGGGGAGAATTCGGTTGACGGAGTGCCCGCAAACGGACGCCGGGCATACTACCGGGACTGCCGTGAAATTGCCACCGTCCGCCCTGCCCGGCTTTCATCTTCGCCACCTCATCAGACAGGGAAAAGTACTTCCTAATCATGCACCTGCAAAAAGCCCAAGTTGCGCACCTGCTCCTTCCCCTGTTCTGTTGCGTACTGACCGCGTGCAACCTTAAACCTTACACGCTCGTGCTCAACGACAACATTGTGTATACCCCCAACGAATCGCTCCGCAACGCGACAACGCAGGATCCCGCACTGCAGGCCTGCCTCGACCAGGCACTCGAGCGCAGCAAGCTGAGCGACCCGGCGACGGTGACACTGCTGGCTTGCGCCGGCGCCGGCGTGCAGACCCTGGCTGGCATCGAAGCGCTGGTGAACCTCGAGCAACTGGAGCTCAGTGGCAATGCGATCACCAACCTGAGCCCACTGATCCCGTTGAAGAAGTTGCGCGTGCTGGGTTTGCGCAACAACCGCGTGGGAGATGCCCGGCCGCTCGACGAGTTGCCGATTCTGCGTTTCCTGTCGCTCGAAGGCAACGAAGGCGTTCCCTGTCGGCAGCTGGCTGCGCTGGAACAACGCCTCGGCAACACCTTCGGGCGTCCGCAATCCTGCATCAACTGAGCATGCGTTGACCGGGTTCTGGTCCTCGGCAATCCGTATCATCCGAACACGGGCTAACTGAAGGACGGCGCTCCGCTATGAAAGCGCAACTCCGCATCAGGCGAGGTGATCAACTCCGCTTCGAGTGCCGCGAAAAATTCAATGCGCGGCGCGATGTCTTCATTGGCATAGGTCCGCGCAAGCCCGAGGTAGTACTCGTAGTGACGCGCTTCCGAACGCAACAGCGACTGGTAGAACTTCTTCAGCTGCGGATCGAGCGACGGAGCTAGCGCTGCAAAGCGCTCGCATGAACGTGCTTCAACGAAAGCGCCAATGATCAAGGTGTCGATCAGCTTCGCAGGTTCATGGGTTCGCACGTGCTGGCGCAGGCTACCGGCATAACGCGAGGCGCCGAGGTGCGTGTAAGGCACGCCGCGTTCGCGCATCAGGTCCACGACCTGTTCGAAATGCAGTAGTTCCTCGCGCGCGAGTTGCGACATCAGCGCCAGCAATTCCGGCTTGTCTACGTACCGGTACATCAGGTTCATTGCCGTGGCGGCAGCCTTTTTCTCGCAATTCGCGTGATCGACGAGCAGGACATCCTGCTGCGCGAGCGCTGCCTGCACCCAGGAATCCGGAGTTGCGCAACGCACGAACGACTGCGGTGCAACGGGCTCAGACATCGTCGCTCTCCTCGAGGTTCAGCGTGGGTAGCGCCGCATCCTCGACTTCGTCCGCGACCTGCGTCGACAGTTGCTTGCTGGCGCGCGCACCGAGCTTCTTAAGTTTTTCGACCTGCCCGACAAGATTGCCGCGGCCATCGACGAGCTTGCCGCGGGCGGCTTCAAAGCATTGCTGGGCCTGGTTGAGCCGCTCGCCGATCTTGTTGACGTCCTGCGTGAAGGCGACGAACTTGTCGTAGAGCTTGCCGGCCTGCGAGGCAATCTCGATGGCGTTCTTGTTCTGGTATTCATAACGCCAGATATTCTGGATCGTGCGCAGCGTCGCCAGTAGCGTCGAGGGACCGACCAGTATGATGTTCTGCTCGAAGGCCTCGGTGAACAAACGTTCATCTTCCTGTATTGCCAGGGTGAATGCCGCTTCCACCGGCAGGAAGAGCAGCACATAGTCGAGCGTGCGGACACTGTCCAGATGCTGATAGTTTTTGCCCGACAAGCCCTTGATGTGGGTGCGGATCGACTGGATGTGCTGCTTCAGGAAGGCTGGGCGCGCTGCCTCGTCGGCTGCGCTGAAATAGCCTTCATACGCCGTCAGGGAGACCTTGGAATCGATGATGACCTGCTTACCTTCAGGCAAATGCACGACGACATCGGGCTGGCGCAGGCGACCACCGTCGTCCTTGAGGCTGACCTGGGTTTCGTACTCGCGCCCTTTCTGCAAGCCGGATTTTTCCAGTACACGCTCGAGAATGACTTCGCCCCAGATCCCTTGCGTTTTGCTTTCCCCTTTCAAGGCCTTGGTCAGATTGACCGCATCGATGCTGATGCGAACGTTGAGTTCCAGCAGGGACTTGATCTCCTTTTCCAGGGCGAAGCGTTGCTGCGCCTCCTTGCCGTAGGTGTCTTCGACTTTTTTCTCGAAGGATACGATCCGTTCGCCGAGCGGCGCGAGCAGATCATGCAACTGCTGGCGACTGCTTTCGTTGAAGGCCTTACCCTTCTGCTCAAGGATTTCGTTCGCCAGATTGCGAAACTCGAGATTCATCTGCTCGCGCGCCTGTTGCAACAGAAGGATTTTTTCCTGGGACTGGTTGCGCTCTTCCTGCAGCAAGGTTTCATTGCGCGTCAGGCGCTCACGCAGCGCCATTGCCTGTTCGCGCTCCTGCTGGAGCTGCGTTTGCAGGTGCTGCACTTGCTGCTGCAGTTGAGCGATTTCGTGCTCGCGGGCAGACATCCGCTCCAGCAGCACCGGAATTTCACTATGGTCAGCGGGAGCTTCACGGGGCTTGCGCAATAACAGGACGAGGCAGGCAACTACCGCCGCCAGCAGGCCAAACAACACAGGCAGGAGTAAGGCGGACTCGCTCATGCGTCAGCCTCCAACACGGTTCAGAGGCCCTGATCGAAGTCGACGCCGAGTCTCGTGCCAACTTCCTTGTAGGCTTCGATGACGTTGCCGAGATCCTGGCGGAACCGGTCCTTGTCCATCTTCTTGTGGGTTTCCTTGTCCCAGATGCGGCATCCGTCGGGGCTGAATTCATCACCGAGCACGAGCTCGCCCTTGTACATGCCGAATTCAAGCTTGTAGTCCACGAGCAGCATGCCTGCCTTCAGGAAGAGATCCTTAAGCACGGTGTTGACGCGGAAAGTAAGATCCTTCATCGCAGCGATCTGTTCCGCTGTGGCCCAGCCGAAGGAGATGATGTGATAGTCGTTGACCATCGGATCATGCAGCGCATCGCTTTTCAGGAAGAACTCGAAAGTCGGCGGATTGATCGCGGTGCCTTCGGCAATGCCATAGCGACGGCACAGGCTGCCGGCGGCGATGTTGCGCACCACACACTCGACCAGGATCATGTCGAGTTTTCTGACCAGCGAATCATTGGCATCGAGGACCTTGACGAAGTGGGACTTGATGCCAGCCTCGACGAGCTTCTGCATGATGAATGCGTTGAACAGGTTGTTCACGCGACCCTTGTCCGCGAGCTTCTCGACTTTCTTGCCGTCGAAGGCAGAGGTGTCATTGCGGTAGTGCATGACGTAAAGGTCAGGATCATCCGTCGTGTAAACGGATTTAGCCTTGCCGGCATAGAGAAGTTCGCGTTTTTCCATGTGGAGCTCCGGATGTGCCGGCCGCTGCATGGCAGCAGTGGCCGTCGGTCAGATAGTTATCAAGCGATGGTGTTGCGTATCAGCCGCAGCAGCGCCTTGCCTGCTTCAACCGCGTCCGGCGCGTTGGTGCTTATCGGTCGGATCCTGACATCGGCTCCTCCGCTCACCTCGAGTACTTCCACGCGGAACGGGAAGGCCTGCACTTCTGCCTCACCGCCGATCAGTCCATTGAGCGTGACCAGCTTTTTGAAAAAGCCGGGCTCTTCTTCCTCTTCTTCGCTGCCTGGCGCGTACAGCACTTCGTACATGCCGATGTCGGCATTTTCCGACACGATTTCCATCCCGGCGCGCCTGAGCGCGCGGCCAACTGCAGCCCAGCAGCGGTCGTACTCGGCTTGCAGCGATAGCACGTCGGTGCCGCCTGGCGTCGTCAGGAGGCTTGCCTTGCCGCTGCTCGAAATATTGCCCGCGAGGAAGGAGACCGACGACGTCAGGTTGAGGTCGGCGACGTCGGCCAGATAGCTCGACATATCGGTGATCAGCTCACGTTCGAGTTCGAGGTCCTGGGATTGCTCCGGCCAGTTGACCTGCTCGAACACCGGCGTGGCCTGCGGCGCAGAAATTTGCAGCAGGCGAATTTCAGAACTGTTGTCCTGGAATCCGGTATCGACCATGACGCGAAATTTTTCGCGCGTCAGCACATTGCCGGTCCTGACGAACCAGGCTGTTTCCATGACGCCGGCTGTGGGATTCTCAGCCGCGACTTCAACGCCTTCCGCACGCCAGTAATCGCGGATGCGCGGCCATACTTCGCCGGGGCTCGCGTCGACGATGATCCAGCTGCGATCCCGCATGCGCTGAATGACGACTTCGCGATCGGATGCGCCTTCGAGCGGGCGCGGACGCGGTGCGTCGAGGAACGGCTGTGCTTCCTGTGCACCGATTTCGGGTATGACCAACAGGTCGTCAATGATAAAGCTGTCCAGGCCTTCGGGAATTTGCGTGCGCGGAATCGTTTCGGCTTCGAGGTATTCACCCTGGCGATCGCGGAATATGCCGTCTTCACCAGCGACGCTGTTCATGCCAGGAACCGCCGCGACCCACGTGCAGGCGCCAAGCGCCGGCAACAAGGACATCGCGAGCGCAAGTTTGCGCGCGGCCGGCTTCGTCAATGGGAATGTCGCCATGGGTAGTTTCGTCACGGGTAGTGTTGCGGACTTCATAAGGCCCCCGACTTCTTCAATGTCGAACGAAGAGTGTCATGGAACTTGGGATCCAGTTCAACCAGGGGCAGCCGCAACGCGCCTTCTATCTTGCCCATGGCATGCAGCGCCCATTTGACGGGCACAGGATTCGCTTCGAGGAATAGGTCACGGTGGAGATCGGCAATAGTCGCGTTCAGCGCGCGCGCTTCCTCGGCCCTGCCTTCCAGCCCGAGTTTGCAGATGCGCGCCATCACCGCGGGTAGCACATTGGCCGTCACCGAGATGTTGCCTTTCGCGCCAGACAGAATCAGTTCCAGCGCCGTGGCATCGTCGCCGGAGTACACGGCGAAGTTCTCGGACGCGAAGGCCAGCACTTCCTTGCCGCGCTGCAGGTTGCCCGTCGCCTCTTTCACGCCGACGATGTTCGGCAATACCGCAAGTCTGGCGATGGTGTCGGGCAGCAGGTCGCACGCGGTGCGGCTCGGCACGTTGTAGAGGATCTGCGGGATATCGACCGACTCGGCAATTTTTTTGTAGTGCGCGTACAGGCCGCGCTGGCTGGGCTTGTTGTAGTACGGCGTGACGAGCAGACAGGCATCGGCGCCGGCTTCCTTCGCGCATGCGGTCCATTCGATGGCTTCGCTCGTCGAATTCGCGCCGGTACCGGCAATGATCGGGATGCGGCCGTTTGCGGCCACAACCGTTTGCCTGATGACCTCGCAATGCTCTTCGACCGTGAGCGTTGCGGATTCACCTGTAGTGCCGACGGCAACGATCGAATTCGTACCGTTCTGTATATGCCACTCCACGAGCTGCTGCAGCGTTGGATAATCCACCGCGCCGTCTGCCCGCATGGGAGTGACAAGGGCCACAATACTGCCGCTGATCATGCCTGCCTCTGATTCGCCGCCAAGCGGGCGATTTTAGCTGAATCATCCCTGACTGAATACGTGCTCGATTGCCGCGAAAGCGCGGAACCGGGCTCCCTTTACATACCTGGCCTGTGACTCACGGGCCAGGCCCTGATGATGGCCTTGATGAAGGTTGCAAGCGGAATGGCAAAAAATACTCCCCACACGCCCCAGATACCGCCGAACACGAGAATCGCCGCGATGATCGCGATGGGGTGCAGGTTTACCGTCTCGGAAAATATCAAGGGGACGATAATGTTCGCGTCGACCAGGTGGATCGCAAGGTACGCGAGCATCACCTGCAACAATTCAGCGCTGAAGCCCCACTGCAGGAACCCAGCCAGGAACAGCGGGACCAGCACGACGGTTGCACCCACGAAAGGAATGATGACGCTGATGCCGACGATGACGGCAAGCACCGGTGCCGCATCGAGGCCCAGCAACGCAAGCACCACGTAGGTTACGCTACCAACGATGACGATCTGCAGCGCCTTGCCACGTATGTAGTTTGCCAGCTGGTCGTTCATCTCGTGCCATACCTGCGCCATGATCGGGCGCTTGTCGGGCAGCCAGGTCCCGAACCAGCTCAGTAGCTTGTCCGAGTCCTTCAGCATGAAGAACACCATGATCGGCACGAGCACTGTGTATACCACCCAGGTCGCCACGCGCGCGAAGCTGGTTACAGATTGCGATAACAGGGTCTGGCCATAGGCGAGCACTTCGGTCTGCAAGGTGTCCATCCATTGCTGGACCTGTTCGATAGTGAAGACCTCCGGATACTTTTCCGGCAGCAACAGCAGCAATGAACGCAGCTGACTGCTGATCGCTGGCAAATCATTGACAAAGTTGCTGATACGGTTCCACATGAACGGCAACACGAAAAGCATGATTAGCGTCGTGAGCCCCAGGAAAACGAAATAGACGAAGTACACCGCGAGGTGCTGCGGCACATGCAAGCGACCGATCGAATTGACGAGCCCCTGCAGCATGTACGTGATGACGAGGCTCCACAGCAGCGGCGCGATGATGCTGCCCATTGTCATCATCATCGTGAAGAAGAGGATCAGTAAAACGGTGAAAATAATGGATTCTTCTTCCGAGAAATAACGCTCATAGAAGCCATTGCAGACCTTGATCATGGACTCACCTGGGGGAGCTTGTGCTGTGCGCGGGATTGCAAAACGAGAGGACTCAGGGCTTCTGCAGCCAATAGATAAATTTACCGCCGGCCTTCTCCGTCTGCAGAAGACGTATTCCACTTTGCTGACTAAATGCCTGGAAATCCCGCTCGGACGCAGGGTCGGTCGCAGTCACCATTAATACCTGGCCGGCAGACATGCGATTCAGCGCCTGCTTGGTTTTCAGCAGCGGCATTGGACAGGTCAAACCACTCAAATCGAGGGCCAGATCGTTGTGAACTTGATTCGGGAGCTGCATGCCCGACATTCTAGCAAGCCAGGCCTCAAAAACCGAGTTAAGCCGGGGAATAATCTGTACTATTGCAAGGTCTAAAATTCAGTATGGGTTAATTCGCCAACCCGGTATCTTCTGATGTATTTACTCCGTTTCGCCGCCCGCTTCCTCTGCCTTGGCGCCCTGTTGCTTGCCAATGGCGTCGCGTCCGCCCAGGTCAACCTGCCGGTGCTGGGGGACTCATTGTCCGGCACCATTTCCACGCAACAGGAATATGACTACGGGCGCGAGTTCCTGCGCACGGCACGGCGCCAGACGGCGGCACTGAACGATCCGCTAATCGAAGCATATGTGTCGACGCTGACCTACAAGCTCGCCGCGACCAGCGAGTTGACCGACCACCGCCTCTCCTTCCTCATGATCGACAGCGAGATGCTGAACGCCTTCGCGGCACCTGGTGGGGTCGTGGGGGTCAACGCCGGCCTCTTTCTCTATGCCGAGAACGAAGGTGAGTTTGCGTCAGTGCTCGCGCACGAGCTCGCTCATATCAGCCAGCGCCACTATGCGCGCAGCGTAGAAGAACAGCGCAACAATCGCCTCCCCAGCATGGCCGGCCTGCTCGCCAGTCTGCTCATCGGCGCCGCCGCCGGCGGCGAAGCCGGCCAGGCAGCCTTGATGACGACGCAGGCAATGAGCATCGAGAACCAGCTGCGCTTTAGCCGCAGCAACGAGGAAGAAGCCGACCGCATCGGCCTGCGCAATCTCTACGCCGCTGGCTTCGATCCTAACGACATGGCCGGCATGTTCGAGCACATGCTGCGCGCCAGCAGTTTTTCGCAGCGGATCCCGGAATTCCTGTCGACTCACCCGCTGGACGAAAAACGCGTATCCGATACGCGAAATCGCGCCAATACCCTGCCAGTTGTCGACCATGTGCAGAATCCCGAGTTTCTGCTGATGCGCGAACGGGTCCTGCTGCATTACGCAGACAATTTCGAGGGAGAGATCGACACCCGTAGGCGGCGTTTGGCGCAGCTGAACGGCATGGAGGAAGACGCGGCGCGCTACGGAATTGCGCTGGCCCAGCTCAAATCCGGCCAGCATGTGCTGGCAACTGAAAGCCTCGACACCCTGTTGATGAAGGAACCGTCGCGTATCACCTACGTCATGCTTGCCGCCGAAATCGCGCTCGCTGCCGAAGATTATGCACGCGCCATCGAAATCCTGGAGCGAAACCTTGCCATCAACCCGGACAACCATCCCTTGACGATGACTTATGCGACTGCCCTGACACGGGCAGAGCGCTTTGAGGACGCCGCGGTAGTACTCGAGAAGCAT
>JBEGWB010000188.1:0-18358 GCA_041178065.1 Pseudomonadota bacterium
ATCCCCACCAGGGCGGCGCCCGCCTGGAGGCAATGCTTGAGTAAGAATTTCAGTATGCAGGAAGCCATTACAGGGTGGGCTTCACCCGGGCGCCTTGCCACTGCAGGCACCGGGGCGGCGCAGAGCGGGCCAACGCGCGCGCAAGCTCCTGGGTTTCCCGCGGCACGCAGGGCCACGAACCGCGGCGCTCGTGCCTGATCGCCGCCCTGGCCCCGCGCTGGCATGGCTGATGCATTCGTCCGAGGACGTATGCGAATCGATCGGGCCGACAGCCCGGACCTGCCCAGCGGAGAGTCAACATGACAAACAACTATTCGGCTGGCGACAGTGGCGACCAGCCCGGCCAGGACCTCAAGGACAAAATCAGACAGGACCTCGGCAACCAGGCGCGCGAAGCCTCGCGCCGACTTGCCGACAAGGGAAAGGAACAGACCGAAACCCTGTCTGCCAGGGCCGCCGATGCGCTCGACGATGTCGAAGCCGCCACCGCGGCGCAAGCCGACGAACTGGAACGTAGCGGCCACGACACGCTTTCCACCTACATCCGCGACCTTGCCCAGGGCATCGGCAAGCTGTCCGACAACCTCAGGGACAAGAGCGCCGACGATCTGGTCCGCAGCGCCTCCGATCTGGCGCTGCGCAACACCGGCCTGTTCCTGCTCGGCAGCGTGGCGATCGGCTTCGGCCTGTCCCGCTTCGTCAAGGCGGTGCCGGGCACGAGCGAGCGCCAGGCCCGGCCATCGGCCGCAAGCGCCGAGGGTTACAGCTACCCCGCCGAAGAAAGCCCCGCGTCCGCAGATCCTGCAGTGGGTGGCCAATACCAGTCCGTCGACAGTCATTAACGATCGAGGAGTCAAGACAATGAACCAGCACAACGAATCCGTCGGAACGAGTAGCGAATTCAGGAACAGTCAGCCCTGGGACCCGGACCAACCCACACGCGATAACGAGCATGTCAGTTCCGGCACCGTGCCACACCTGTTGCGGCAACTGACCGGTGAAGTCACGAGCCTGTTCACGAAGGAAGTGTCGCTCGCGCGCGCCGAGTTGCGTGAAACAGTCAGCGGCATCAAGACCGGACTCGTGTCGCTGACGAGTGGCAGTATCGTGTTGCTCGCTGGCGTCATCGTGCTGTTGATGGCGGCGGTCTATGGGCTCGCCGAAGTCATGGCCCTGTGGCTGGCAGCCCTGATCGTCGGCGGCGTTGTGAGCGCAATCGGGCTGAGCATGGTGGCCGTCGGCAAGCGCAAGCTCGACGCCGATGTGCTCAAGCCACAACGCAGCATTGACGCCGTCAAGGAAGATCGCGCTGCAATGAAGGCTGCGGTCACGGGAGGTCGCCCATGAACACTGCCAGCAGCTCGGATGCATACAAGGATCCGGATCGCCTCGCGCGAGAAATCGACGAACAACGCCGCGAAATCAATGAGACCTTGCGCGCACTCGAAGAAAAATTTTCGTCGCGTGAGATAGCAAGCCAGTTCATGCATTACTTCGGCGGCCCCGGCCGCGAATGGGCAGAAACCCTCGGCAGCTCGGTGAAAGCCAATCCGATTCCAACCTTGCTGACCGGCATCGGGCTCACCTGGCTGATGATGAGCGACCGCAACCGCCCATACCGTTCATCATCCTATGCTTACGCTGAGCACGAGGACCGGTATAGCGAGCATCACGAGGGGACCATGGCGTCGGCACGCGACAGGGCCGACGCCCTGCGGCAGAAGGCCGGCGAGTTCGGCGAAAGCGTCGCGCAGGCTGGCGAAACACTGCGTGACAAAGCTGCGCATGCCGGCGACGCGCTGCGCGACAAAGCGGCGCACGCGGGTGATACGCTGCGGTCGCGTGCGACGCACGCGCGTGACGGCCTGGGCCATTCATCGCTAAGTGTGCGCGACACCTTTGGCCACATGGTGCGCGAAAAGCCGCTCGCGCTCGGCGCCGTCGGCATTGCGCTCGGCGCGCTGATCGGCGCGTTACTGCCGCGCACGGAACAGGAAAACCGTGTGCTCGGGCGCGCCAGTGAACGCATGCGCGAAGAGGGCATGGAAATGGCGCGAGAGAGTTACGACAAAGCATCCAGCAAGGCAGCCGAAGTCGCGGAGGCCGTGGGCCAGACGCTGCAGGGCAGCGTGGAAGGAGTCCAGCGCCAGCCCGATAACGGCACCGCGCAAGGCAGCCCGGCAACGCCGCCGCAATAGCCCTCCCCTACAGGCACTGGCGGCCATAGTGCAGTGCGCGCGCGCCAGTGCCGAGTTGATATTCCGGTGGTCACAAACAGCCCTGCGCCAGCGCAAGTGCGCCCGCTATGCCCGAACGTTCACCTAGCCCCGGCCGGACGATCATGTCATGCAGCGCGGGCGCCGAGATGCCTGCGTAGCCGTTCAACAGCCTGGCCGCGCTGCGCGTAATTTCCGGCAGCAGTTCCGCGTTGGTCATGACGCCGCCGCCGATGATGATGCGCTGCGGTGACAGCATCAGGATCACATTCGCAACGAGTTGGCCGAGGTAGTAGCCAATGACTTCATTTACATGGTCGGCACGCTCCCACTCCTGCACTCCGGTCAAACGCGCGGCGAGCGCCGGACCGCTCGCAAGCCCTTCCACGCAATCGCCATGAAAAGGGCACACGCCGGCGAAATCCCTGTCATCCCGATGCCGCAGTACCCGGATATGCCCCATCTCCGGATGCAACGACGTGGGCAAGGCGCCTGCCGCGATGCAGATTCCACCGCCGATACCAGTCCCGACCGTCAGGTACACAACGAGTGCGCAACCGCGTCCCGCGCCATCGCGCGCCTCGGCCAGCGCTGCCGCGTTGACGTCCGTGTCGATACGTACCGGACACGCGAAGCGGCGGGCGAACGGACCCACGAGATCGGTGCCGGACCATTGCGGCTTTGGTGTCTGCAGGATGTGGCCATAGGTCGGCGACGCCGCGCGCGTGTCCAGCGGGCCGAACGCGGCCAGGCCGAAGGCGCCGAACCGGGCGTGCGGCGTTTCGTGGCGCGCAAAGAACGCAATCACTTCGGCAAGCGTGTGCTGCGGCGTCGTTGTCGGTATGCGCACGTGATCGAGTATAGCGCCCGCGCTGTCCGCCACTTCGCAGATGAACTTGGTGCCGCCAGCTTCGACGGCGCCGCACAACAGTGTGGTCATGTACGTGCTCCGCGCGCGCTGCCCGATACCTCATCCTCCGGCGAGGCCCGCAGCCGGAAGTCGCCGACACCAAAATCGAGGTGGAGCTCTGCAAATGCGACGCCGTTCTGCCAACGCAACAACAGCTCGGCGTGCTGCCCCTGCTCCATCGAGAACTGTCCCTGAAACGCCGGGTGCCGATTACGCAAACGGATCAATTCGCACAGGCGGCTGACCACGGGACGCTGCAGACCAGCGAGTACTTCATCGCGCGTGTAGTAATGCCGGTTGATATCGCGGCCGACACCGGTACGATTCAGCAGGCTCACATCGTTGACCCCAGCCAGCAAGCCCACGTAATACACCTGCGGAATCCCCGGAACAAAAAACTGGATGGCGCGCGCCATGAGGTACTGGTGATCATCGCGCGCCAGCGCGTCGTAATACGTGCAGTTCACCTGGTACAGGTCGAGGTTGGACGCGGCCGCGCCGGTCGCGAGACGGCTGCTGCCACCACTGTTCGCGTGAATATGTTCGACCAGTTCGTCGAGCTCATGCGGCGGGATGAGGCCAGCCTCGCCGTTGGCGGCGCCGATGTCGATCACACCAATGCCGTCGTGCGTATCGAGCACGGTCAGCGCATTGGTGGGCCTGATGCGCAGCCAGTGTTGCAGCGCCTCTCCAGTCCTGAACGCAAAGGCGTGGAGGATCAGCGGCGGCAGCGCAAAGTCGTAGACCCAGTCCACCTGCCGCGCGATTTCGATCTGCTGGCGATAGTGCGAGTGAATCTCCACGAGTACCTGCATGCCCAGTGCATGGGCCTGCGCCGCCAGGCCGCCGATCCATTCAAAGGTTTCCGGCAGCATGAAGCACGCGGTGCCCGGCTTCTTGATCGCGTAACCGACAGCGTCGAGACGCACGAGCCGTACGCCATTGGCGGCAAATGTGCGCAGGATGCCCGCCAGGTATTCCGCGCCGAGCGGATGCGTGACGTCGATGTCGATCTGCTCCGGCGTGAAGGTCGTCCAGAAGTGCCGCGTGACGCCGTTCGCGAAACTCAGCTCGGTAAATGGTAGCCCCGGACGCGGCCGGTAAATCGCCTGCAAATCGGCCGCGCTGGCGCCCTGCGGAAACACACGCTCGCGCGTCAGCAAGAGGCCGGCCCACGGCGATGCAGCGCCGCGCGCGAGGTAGTCCTGGCATTGCGGCGACGCGCGCGCAATGTGGTTGACGATCAGGTCGGCTACCAGCGCGTGATCCGTGGCGAGCATCCTGATGTCGCGCCAGTCGCCGAGCCGGGGATCCACCTGGGTATGATCCGTGGGGTCGAAGCCGGCATCGGCGCCGTCGATCGAATCGAAGAATGGCAGCAGATGGATGCCGCCGAAGAGTCCACGCAAGGGACCATCGAGCAAATCCGCCAGTGCGCCGATGCCGCCATCGGCGAGCCGATCGACATACGTGATCAGCTGGACCTGGTTCTGCATGTCGGGATACTGCGCGCCAGCCGCGTGCTCCTTTGCAGCTGGCACGGCGCGATCTTGCTTATTCAATACCCTTGCGCTCGATTGTCCATTCGGGATCGCTGCACAGGCCGCAGTCGACGCCAGTGAATTTGCGCGCGGACTCGGCGTCTGCGCGCAGCTGCCATTGCAGCCAGTCCACCGCCACCTGCGCCGCACTGCCGCCATTGGGCTGCATGAAGGTGCCGCCATGGCCAACCGGCAAATTGGCCACTGCCACCGGCACGTGCTCGATGCGGCGGACGTCATCCATGCCGTTGACGTACGCGATGTCTGACTCACCGCCGAGGATATAGATCACCGGGGTGTGCAGCTTCAGCAGCTGGTCCTTCGTCAGATCCATGCCAGGCATAGCGTTGGGGCCATCGTTGAGAATGCCGGTGTTGTGCAGCACGACGGCGGTTACGCGCGGGTCGGCGCCGATACGCAGCGCCTCGAGTCCGCCGCAACTGAAACCGGAAACAGCGACCTGGGCCGGATCGATGCGACCGAACAAGGGACTGCCTTCACGGGTGTTTTCACCCAGCGCCCAGTCGAGCGCAGTGGTGAGCGCGGCGGCCGTCGTGCGCTGCACGGGCGCGCCTTCCACCGGCGCTGCGCGTGGCGGTGCGCCGGGGCCGCTGAGGATACGGCCGTTCGCAATGACGAGATATCCATGCGATGCGAGTTCCAGCAGATGGAAGCGGCTGCTGGCGCCGTCTATCGAGCAGCCACCGTTGCCCCAGGCGACAATGCCGAGCTTCTGCGAACCGAGCGCGTCGAGATCGCGCGGACGATAGATCACGTGCTCCGGCAGCCCAGCGAGCTCCTCCTTCATTGCAGCGAAGGGGCCAGTGCCGACGTTGTCGGGCTGGCGATTCCTTTCTTCAGCCTGAAGCTGTGCCGCAGCCGGATCCGGCGCCGCCTGCTGGGCCTTTGTTAGCGAACCCAGGCATGCGGTCACCAGCGCGGCGACTGCGAAATGGTGGATGAAGCGGCGAATCTGCGTGTAGTTCATATTGTCACCCTGGTTTTTTGTTATGTGTTTTTGTGCAGCAGGCTGCGCTTGCCCGAGCGCGCTCTGCTCCTATAATGCAATCGTTTGCAAAACGCGTAAAGCGCCAATGTTCGGGCAATGTCCGAGCACAACATGCTCACTAAAAATAATAAGAGAATAGTCATGTCCCATGAACTCGCACCTTCAGCGTCGCTGCGCCTGATCAGGGCGCTCACCTGCATGATGTTCTTCATGTTCGCGATGACCACGGATGCGGTCGGCAGCATCATTCCCGCACTCATCGCCGAGTTCGACCTGTCATTGAGCGCGGCCAGCGCCTTTCACTATGTCCCGATGGTCGCGATCGCGCTCGGAGGACTCGGCTTCGGCTTCCTCGCCGATCGCGGAGCGCGCAAGCGTACGCTCATGCTGGGCCTGGCACTGTATGGCGTCGGTTCGCTGCTGTTCGTGTTCGGCCAGAGCTTCGGTTTCTTCATCGTGTTGCTCGCGGTATCCGGCCTTGGCGTAAGCATCTTCAAGGTGGGCGCGCTGGCGCTCATCGGCGATATCACACACTCGCCGCGCGCACACACCTCGTTCATGAACACGGTCGAAGGCTTTTTTGCCGTTGGCGCAATCGTGGGACCGGCGCTTGTCGCGACCCTGCTCGGCGCGGGAATTTCGTGGAAATACCTGTACGTCGCCGCGGCGGGCATCTGCCTGCTGCTGATGCTTGCGACGCTACGCGTGCAATACCCGGTCGCGCATCGAGCGGATGCTGAGCCCGCCGCATGGCGCCAGACGCTGGCCCTGCTGAAGAATCCCTTCGCGCTCGGCTTCTCGACGCTGATCATGCTGTATGTCGCAGTCGAAGTGGCAATCTATGTATGGATGCCGACCTGGCTGGCGAACTACTCCGGGGCACTGCCATGGCTCGCCACTTATGCCTTGACGGTATTTTTCGTGCTGCGCGCTGTGGGCCGTTTCATCGGAGCCTGGCTGCTGGAGCGCGCGGCCTGGGACAGTGTGCTCGCTGTACTCGCGTTCGCGATCCTGCTGTGTTTCACCGGCAGCCTCGTCGGTGGCGAAGCCTGGGCATTGTGGCTGTTGCCACTGTCGGGATTATTCATGTCGGTCGTCTACCCAACACTGAACTCGAAAGGCATCAGCTGTTTTCCTCGCAATGAACACGGCGCTATCGCGGGCCTGATCCTGTTCTTCACCGCCTTCGCGGCGGCAATGGGTCCGCTGGCGATGGCGGCTTTGAGCGACGCACTCGGCGGCATTCGCTACGGCTTCATGCTCGCGACCGGTTTTGCACTGCTGCTGTGGCTGGGCCTGCTGTGGAATCGTATATACGCCCCTGCGGCACAGCGCCTGGCGCAGGTCGCCAGCAAAGCCGAGGACACGACGGGCTGATCAGCGCCGGGCACCGCAGGACTCGCGCACGATCAGCTCGCCCGCCATGATTACCGGTTGCACCGCTTCTCCAGCGATGCGCTTCAGCAACAAATCCACGAGTAATTCAGCGCCGCGCGCGAGATCCTGGCGCACCGTCGTCAGCGCGGGATGCACATGCGCGCCCATCTCGATGCCGTCGAGACCCACCACTGCGACATCTCCTGGCACCGACAGGCCCGATGCGGCAAGCGCGCGCATGGCGCTGATCGCGATGATGTCGGTCGCTGCGAACACCGCGTCGAAGGGCTTGCCCTTGCGGATGTGACCCAGCATCGAGGCATACGCGGCTTCGGGTGTCATGTGCGCCTTGACGATCGCGGCGCCGCGAATGGAGGCCTTCTTCAGCGCTTCTTCGTAGCCGTCGCAGCGCAGCCGGATTTCCGGAATGGCGGGATCACCAACGAACACGATACGACGCCGGCCGAGCTTCAGGAGATGCTCGGTGGCGATGCGCGCCGCGTTCACGTTGTCGCTCCCAACGACGCAATAGCGCTGCCGCGGCACATGGCCGCCCCAGACGACAAAGGGTAAACCAAGGTCAGCCGCTTGCTGAAAGGCCGCATGCTCGGTGCTTTGGCCGATGACGATAATGCCATCAGCACGCCGCTCGGCATGGAGCTTTTGCAGCCACCCTTGCGTTGGCGCCAGCACTTTCTGCAGATGCATGCCGTAACCGCGGCGCGTGATCTCATCGGCGAGGTGACTCAGCATGTAGGCGAAGAAGGGGTCGGTCAGGTCCTGGCCGCGCTCATGCGCCAGTGGGATCACGACACTGAGCGTTTGCGTGCGGCCGGCGCGCAGGTTGCGCGCGGCTGAATTGACGACGAAACCGTGCTTGTCAGCGATCGCCAGGATGCGCTCGCGCATGCTCTTCTCGACGAGCGGGCTGCCATTGAGCGCGCGCGAAACGGTCGACACGTGCACATCCGCGAGACGGGCAATGTCAGCCATAGTTGTAACTTTGCGCGGGTTGCTCATGCGCGCATGGTAGCAGTCCGACTCCGCGCTGACGAAGTCCCTGGCATCGCGCTGCCGGACATATTGCGGTATTCATGATCGCCTGAACGCGCGCCATCGTCGTGGACAACGGCCTGACCCGCGCGGCGCTCGGGGCTAATCCGGCTGCGGCGAAGCGACTCGAACTGCTGTGGGTATCCTGCGGCAACGAAGACACGCTGTTCAACATCAGCCTGGGCGTGCATGACTATCTTGCCGCGCAGAACGTGCCACATGTCTGGCTCATCGATGCCGGTGCGCATACGTTCCCGGTGTGGAAAAACGACATGCATCACTTCGCCTCCCTGCTATTCCGCTAAACGGTCGCAAAAGGCCCATCCCGGCGCTGCGGATGAGCTGCCAACTCGTGCGTGCGCCAGTTCGGTACGGCGCCTGGCCCGGGCGCTAGATGCGTGGCCGCGGCAACATCTCTTGAATGCCGGTGTCTTAGCTCTTACCCAGACATCACACAGGAGGAGCGTATGAAAAACCACGACAAAGAACCCGCGCTGAAGGAAGTACGCAGTGGACTCGGTCCGCTGCTGCTTACGGCGGCCGCCGTGCTCGTGATCGGCGCCGTGCTTTATTTCGGGCTGGGCACCTAAAGGGCCAGACCAGGCGGCAGAGCGCATTCCTACCGGGCCGCTTGATGCAATTCGCGCTGCGCCAGGAAGAAGCCCGGCAGCGTCGGCAGCCAGAATGTGAAGCCGCGCAACAGCGTCGTCTTCAACACCAGCCTGGCTTGCGGAGTAAAGCAACGGGAATCTGCGGCAGCAGCTTTTGCATTCGGGAAACCGGTCCCAGGTACGCGACATAGAACGATACGAAACCGACGAGCATGCAACCCATGCCATCCGCCTCGGCAAGGCCGCGCCGCGTAGAGCCGCCGACGATTCCCGCCCCTGCCGCTGCGCTTTCCGCAACCGTCCTGGCCTTCAATGCTGCGGGTGCCGTGTTCTCAGACGATGTAGGCTTCCGTTGCATAGCGACGCATCATCCGGTGGCTGTTGAAGATCGATGCATTCTTGCTGATGGCGCCTTTCATGACGCGCAGCCAGCCGTCGCGATCTCCGTAGTAGAGGGGCAGCACGACTTCCTGCAGTTTGCGATACAACGCGACGGCATCGTCGCCATTGCTGGACTCCGATGCATCGCCAACGGCCCAGCCAGTCACCCCCTCGATGCAACCTTCGATCCACCAGCCATCGAGCACGCTGAGATTGGGCACGCCGTTAAAAGCCGCTTTCATGCCACTGGTGCCAGATGCTTCCAGCGGCTTCATCGGCGTGTTGAGCCACACGTCGACGCCGGCGATCAGCGTCCGCGCCAGCCCCATCGCGTAATCCGGCAGGAATACGAGCGGCACCGCGCTCCCGAGCTCGCGACTGAAACGATGCAGTTGCTCGATCAGGCGCTTGCCGCCCTCGTCGCGCGGATGCGCCTTGCCGGCCATGATGATCTGGATGGGATGCTCGTGCGCGATCGCGCGCAGCCTGTCGAGATCGGTGAACAACAGGTCGGAACGCTTGTAGGCCGTCATGCGCCGCGCGAAGCCGAGCGTGAGGCGTTCGGGATCCAGCGCCACGCCGCTCCGCGTCTTCACCAGCGCCAGCAATTCCTGCTTCGCCGTCATGTGCGCCTGCCGCAAGGCGGCATCGGGAACGCAGCAGTCCATCCTGACCAGTTGCTCCGGTTCATGGCACCACGTAGGAATGTAGCGATCGTAGACAGTGCGCAGGGCTGGATGCGTCCAGGTCCACGGGTGGACGCCGTTTGTTACAGCGCGCACGCGGTAGCCGGGGAACTGCCTGCGCGATACTTCCGCGTGGCGTTGCGCGACGCCATTGATGTATTCGCTAAGGTTGAGCGCGAGCAGCGTCATGTTGAGGTTGTCGGCGCCTGCGAGCTTGCGCAGCACGGCGAGCGGAATGAAATCGTCGAGCAACTCCTGCACCAGCGCGTAGGGATACTTGTCGTGTCCGGCCTCCACCGGTGTGTGCGTCGTGAAGCAGCACAGGCTGCGCACGTAGGGAATGTCGTAGGCATACTCGCCCTGCAGCCCTTCCGCCGGGTCACGCGCGTAACGGTTCAGCAACTCGATACCCAGCAGCGCCGAATGCCCTTCATTCATGTGGTACTGGCGAATGCGGAAACCGAGCGCCGACAGCAGTCGAGGTCCGCCGATGCCGAGAATGATTTCCTGCTTGAGCCTGTAAGTGTTGTCGCCGCCGTAGAGGTAGTGCGTGAGTTCCTTGTCATCGGACTGGTTCTCGGGCAGCCAGGTGTCGAGCAGGATCACAGGCTGGCGCCCGTTCATGTGTCCCTGGATGACATAGAGCCAGCCGGTGATCCACACGGTGCGGCCGGCGATCGCGATCGCTACTTTCGCACCGACCGGCGTCGCATGCGCGGCGGGGTCCCAGTGCTCGGGACTTTCGAGCTGCCGGCCCTCGCTGTCGATCTGCTGCCGAAAATAGCCGGCGCGGCTGGCCAGCGTTACCGCGACCATCGGCAATTCGAGATCCGCGGCCGAGCGCAGCGTATCGCCAGCAAGCACGCCGAGCCCGCCGCTGTACGTGGGGATGGCGCTGTCGAGCGCGATTTCCATCGAAAAATAGGCCACACGGGGCGAGTGGACGAAGTCCCGTATTGCACTCATACCTGCTGCACCTGAAGCGATTGCCACGATTTGCGCGGCACTCAATGCTGCTGCGCGCCATGGGCAAGTGCAATCGCTTTACGCCGCGAGGACCTCCTTCTTGCGCCGCGCTTGACGCATGTCAGGTCGCCGCATTTCGCGGCGCAGGTCTTCGAGCATGTCGATCAACACGACGCGTTCGAGGCCGCCGGCGCGGACGCCCATGCGCAGGGTTTGGTCGGCCAGCGTCGCCGGGGCCGGCGGAATCGGCGAAGGCAGCACTCCGTCCATGGATCCACTGCCGGTACGGACAATCCGCCAGGCGCAGAACCCGATTTCCGCAACTTATCCAGGTTTGCAATCGTTTGCAATTGGAGTAACTTCCCAGCCCCATCCAGTCACGCGAAGCTCATTCGAGAGGCTTCATGCGCATTCATGACCAGGTCAAGGACGCGGCCCGCCGCGCGGTGAAATGCCTCGCGGCGCCAGGCATGCCGCCCTTCTGCCGCAAGCTGCTCGCCATGCCGCTTTTGGTGCTGGCGTTCATCGACACGGCCAGCGCAGCGGAGACGGATTCCCCCGCGCACTGCGCATCGCTTGCGGCGCTGTCGACCCCGGGCTTTCGTGTCGACACCGCGCAATGGGTTGCGGCCGAGCGCGTTCCGGCGGGACCTGCGGGCGTCACGATGCAGTTGCCCGACCACTGCCTGTTCCAGGTCGTGCTCGAGCCGCGCGCATCGGGACTCGATGAACTCAGCTACGGCACTGGCTTCGAGTTACGCCTGCCGCTCGAATGGAACGGTCGTTTCCTGTTCCAGGGCGGCGGCGGACTCAACGGTGTGCTAAATCCCGCGCTGGGAACGGTTGCCGGCGCGCCGTCGGCGCTGCAGCGCGGTTTCGCCGTTGTGTCGACCGACGGGGGCCACCGCGGTCGCAATGCGCTCGACACGCGCTTCGGCGGCGACCAGCAAGCGAAGCTCGACTTCGCCTACCAGGCCGTGCAGAAGACGACGCACGAGGCCAAGGCGCTGATCGAGGATTACTACGGACGCGCGCCTGAGTACTCCTACTTCATGGGCTGCTCGACCGGCGGTCGCGAAGCAATGCTCGCGGCACAGCGCCTGCCACTGGAGTTCGACGGCGTTGTTGCCGGCGACCCCGCCTTCAGTTTCACGCGACTGGTCCTGAACCAGGTGTGGAGCCTGCAGGCCGTCACGCGCATTGCACCACGCGATGATAAAGGCCAGCCCAGGTTGTACGACGCATTCACCGACACCCAATTGCAGGCTGTTGCGTCCGGAGTGCTTGAACAATGCGACGCGCTCGACGGACTCTCCGACGGCATGATCAACGACTTCGAGGCTTGCGCGTTCGACCCAGCGGGCCTGCAGTGCGGCGCTACGGATGCGCCGGCCACCGGGCAGTGCCTGGCCCGAGCACAGGTCACTGCCTTGAAGGACATCGTCGGCGGCGTGCGCAATTCACGCGGCGAATCGCTGTATGGCGACACGCCTTATGACACTGGCATCGCGCAGCCCGCGTGGCGCGGCATGCATCTCGGCACGGCGACGAATCCGCCGGGCAATGCCACGCTCGGACGCGACACCTTGCGGCTCTATGCAATGACGCCGCCGGCACCGGACCTGGACCCGCTGCAGTTCGATTTCGATCGCGATGTCGCCACCACATACGAGACCGCTGCGCTCAACGATGCCGTCGCCACACTGCATTCCACTTTCGTCGACCAGGGCGGCAAGCTCATCGTCTATAACGGCCTGTCGGACCAGGGCATGTGGACCGGACCACTCGTTGACTGGTATGAAAACCTGATACCGCGCGCCACCAGCGGTCCGCAGGACTGGGCGCGTCTGTTCCTGATCCCGGGCATGACGCATTGCGCGGGGGGCCAGGCAACCGACCAGTTCGACATGCTTAGCGCCATCCAGGCCTGGGTCGAAGACAACGAACCGCCGCTGCAGGTACTGGCAACCGGCAGGGCCTTCCCGGGCCTATCGCGTCCCTTATGCCCCTATCCACAAGTGGCGCGTTTCGACGGCGGCGACCCGAACGACGCAGCGAGTTTCTCCTGCCGCTGAAACCGTTCGAACACAACGATCACTCGCAGAGGTGAAGCCATGAAACTATTCCGCACGTCGTATTTGTCCGCGGCCGCCGCAACAGTCGCGCTCAGCGCAGCACCCCTGCTCGCGCAACCGAACGCCGCGGCGCCCACGGGCCCGGTCGGTATCGTTGACGCTCCCTGCGCCCCGCCGGTCGCGATGCCTGAGTCCGCGCGCGCGCTGCTGACGCAGCTGTTCATGGAGCCGCGCACTCTAACGCCCGCCGACACGGCGCAACTGATGCAGCATGCAGATTTTGGGCGCTACAACGCCGCGCTCCGCCGCGACGCCGCGCGCGACTGGCCTGCGCTGTGTCGCTTCCGTGCCGCCAATGCCGCGCTGCTGGATGCCGGTGCCCGGCCACGTGTGGTGTTCATCGGCGACTCCATTACCGAAAACTGGCTGCTTGGCGATTCCGCGCTGTTTGCCGACGAGTTCGTCAACCGCGGCATCGGCGGCCAGACCACGCCACAGATGCTGCTGCGCTTCCGTGCCGACGTGGTTGCGCTAGGTCCGAACATCGTGCACATCCTTGCCGGCACCAACGATGTCGCCGGAAACACCGGTCCCTCCACCGCGCAGGATGTCAAAAACAACATCATGTCGATGGTCGATATCGCGCGCGCGAACGGCATCGACGTGATCCTCGGCAGTATTCCGCCGGCGGCGAGCTTCGACTGGCAGCCGACACTCGATCCGGTGCCGCCAATTCGCACGCTCAACATGTGGATACGCGACTACGCCGCGCAGAACGATCTCGGATATATCGACTACTTCACGGCCCTGGCCGGCACCAATGCCGAATTACGGGCAGAACTGGGCAACGACGGCGTGCATCCCAATCGCGATGGCTACGCCATCATGCGGCGCCTGCTCGAAGAACAACTTGCGACAATGGACTAGCGGAAAAGATGACGATGAAGATGCATACGACGCTCGCTGCAGTTTGCTACCTGTCCGCCACGCTTGGTTCCGCAGCGAGCTTCGCGCAGGCCAACGCACCATTGCGCGCCGGCGCCGCGAAAGTCGATATTACTCCCGCGGTGGAGTCGCTGCCGGAACCCTACCTCGGCATACACGACGCCCTGTACGCGCGCGCGATTGTCATCGATAACGGCACGACGCGCGCCGCGCTCGTCACGCTGGATGCCGGTGGCATTCCTGGCGATCTCTGGCGCAGTGTCAGCGCACGCGTCGAAGCGGAGCTCGCCATCCCCTCCACGCAATTGCTGCTGACGGCAACGCACACGCACAGCGCGCCGCGCCAGCAACAGGCGGACTACGTCGACAGGATCGTGCAGGCCATTGCGCAGGCGGCGGAAAACCTGCAGCCGGCGCGCATGGCCTGGGGCACGGGACTGTCGTACATCAATGTCAATCGCACGATGGTCGATCCGCAGACCGGCCGCTGGCGCGAGGGTCCCAACTACGCCGGGCCTTCCGACAAGACCGTGGCAGTCGTCGCCTTCACGACGCTGGATGACGCACCGATCGCGGTTTACTACAACTATGCGGTGCACGGCGTCATTGCCGGGCAGCTCGACGAAGTCAGCGGCGACATTCCAGGGGCGTCGTCGCGCTACATAGAACAAGCGCTTGGTGACGCCGCCGTCGCCGTGTGGTCCCTCGGCGCGGCCGGCGACCAGAACCCGATCTTCTTCCAGCAGACCTACGACCTGCGCAGGATTCGCATCGAGGATTATGCAAGCCGCGGCGAAGACATCAGCAACACGATGCTGCCGGGCGGCATGGGCCTTGACCGCAACGATCCACAAGTGGCGACGCTAATGAACCAGCAGCGCCAGATGCTGCTGACGATGGGGCAGATGCTCGGCGAAGAAGTGCTGCACGTCATGCGTGCCGGCCTCGAGCGCCCACTGGGCGACACCACGATTTTCGGACAGCAGGCCACGCTCACCTGCCCCGGCCGCAGGCGCACCGACAGCGGCCGCGAAGGCGCCCCCGGCACCTATGAAGACGGCGACGACGTAAACATCTTGCTAAGCCTGCTGAGCATCGGCGATATCCAGTTCGGCGGCGTCAACGCCGAGATCTTCAATCCGATTGCGCAACGCCTGAAAGCGCAGGCGCCATACAAGCGCACGATGATGGTGACGCTGACGAACGGCACGGCCAACTCCGGCTACATTCCGCACGATGCTGCCTTCGGTTACCACACCTTCGAAGTGCTGTCGTCGCGCCTGAAGCCGGGCTGCGCCGAGACAGGCATCGTCAATGGCTTGCTGGATTTGATGGCGCAGGAATAAATGCGTCCGCACGCTGACAGAGTTTCAATGCTGGTCAACAACAAACGAGGTCCACACCATGTCCTTCAATATTGCCTGCACACTGCGCCGCGCCGCGTTCGTTGCTGCCTGCGGCATGCTGGCCCACGGCGCCATGGCGCAGCCGGCGCCGATGACCGCGCCGCAGCCAAAACCGGATGCGACCCTTGAGGCGGCACCAGCCGGCTTCGACGTGCGCCGCGCCAACGTGCCGAGCGGCAGCATCGAGCGCATCGAATTCGATTCAAGCGTCACCGGCGGCAAGCGTCCCGCCACTGTCTACCTGCCGCCGGGCTATTCGGCGGATCGCGAGTATCCGGTGCTGTACCTGCTGCACGGCATCGGCGGCAACGAAACGCACTGGACCACTCCCGGCGCCGCCGACGCGATCCTCGACAACCTGATTGCCGACGGCAAAGCGCAGCCGATGATCGTCGTCATGCCGAACGGACGCGCATCCAATGAGCCGGTCACGGCCTTTGGTCCGCCACCTGGCGCTCAACGCGCAAGGGCAGAATGCCGCTCCGGTCGACCGCGCAGCCGGCATGGCCGTCGAGTTCGAAGCCTACGCGGCCTTCGAGCGCGAACTGCTGAACGACTTGATTCCCTATGTTGAAGCGCATTATTCCGTCAGCAAGGAGCGTCAGCAGCGCGCGCTTGCCGGTTTGTCGATGGGCGGCGGCCAGTCGCTGAACTTCGGCCTCGGCAACGTCGATACCTTTGCCTGGGTCGGCGGCTTCTCGTCGGCGCCGAATACACAGCCGCCGGCGGAACTGGGGGCCGACCCGGCCGCTGCACGGCAACTCGAACTGTTATGGGTGTCATGCGGCAATGAGGACACGCTGTTCAACATCAGCCTCGGCGTGCACGACTATCTCGTCGCGCAGAACGTGCCACACACCTGGCACATCGATGCCGGCGCGCACACCTTCCCGGTCTGGAAGAACGATCTGTATCACTTCGCGTCCTTGCTGTTCCGCTAGCCCACGACACCTGAATGGAGATTCGCGATGAACCCGATGACTGGACTGCGTAAATTGTTGTGCGTGGCGGCCGTTGCCACGCTGCATCTGCTGGCGAGCGGCGCGCTCGCGCAACCCGAAGGCACCGTGATGCCCGAGGGCATCCGTTGGGGTTCGGAAATCACGCCCGAGCCAGGCGTCGAACTGCGCAGCTATACCTTCGCCGAAACCGGCGAAGCCTTGCCCTACTCCGTGTTCGTCTCGTCAAAGATCAAGCCCGGTGACCAGGCGCCGCTGATCCTCGCACTGCGCGGCTTTACCGGTACGACCCTGACGATCGTGCGCGGCACGGCAGTCGATCTCGCTGAAGACGGTGGCTACATCCTCGTCGGCGCGATCGGCTACAACAACCGCGCCGGCTTCGGCGTAGCCCCGCGCGCGCCGCGTCCAGCCGCGGATGGCGCAACTCCAGCGCCACCGGCTAGCGCCGACCGCCCGCAACCGCCGCTGGTCGGTGGTTCCGCCGAAACCGATCCGGTGAAAGTAGCGCAGTACAGCGAGCAAGACGTCATGAACGTGCTTGCGATGGTGCGCGACGAGTTCAACGTCGACGACAGTCGCATCTATCTGGTGGGCCACTCGCAGGGCGGCGGCGGTGCGCGTCACATTGCGGAAAAATATCCGGAGATCTGGGCCGGCGTTGCACTGCTCGCGCCCGCGCTGTTCGACGTCGAGCTGAGCGCCAACTCGGAACTGCTCGACATCCCGGTCATGCTCGCCGTCGGTGACAAGGACACATTAATGGAAGGCACGAAAAACTTCAGCGAGCGTCTCGCCGCGCTCAACGGCAAGGTCGAGTACAAGTTATACGAAGGCCTCGACCACGGCACGATCATCCTCGGCAGCATGCCGGAGGTGTATCGCTTCTTTGGTGAACATACCAAGTGAGCCTCGGGCCCGCGTACTTGCCGGAACGCGAGCGACTGGTACAAGCCTTCTTCACTACGATGGAGGCGGGACATCCGTTGGGGCTGTCGGTCGTCAACGATCGCCAAGAGCTACGGCGGCTCGATCCGCGTTGACCGCGAAATCGGCAAAGGCGCCGTGATGCCGCACGGCGTTGGAGGCCGGGAGCGGTTGTGGGCGCCGAACCGCGCTATTGCGGCAGGTACCGCTGCGCGGCGCCGAGCTTCACGCCCGATTGCTCGAGCGGCAGGGCGCCGCGTTCGGGCAGCAGGCAGGCCGTCTCAAGCGTTTCGAGCTTGAGACTTCCAGCCCAGTCGGTTGTGTTGCGGCAATCGCCGCAGTACGGGTCGAGCGTCGCCCGATGCTGAGCACTCTCAGCACTCTCAACACTCTCAACACTTTCAACACTCTGCGACGGCGACGTATATGCCTGTGTCCACGGCACCGTTATAAACGGTGAGACGATCAGGCTGCCAGCGGCAATCCACCAGCTATGGGGACCGGGTTTCATTGCATCCTCGTACCTTGCATTTACCGGCGCACTTTTACAGCGTCGATGACAGTTCCGACTGGGGCATCAACGGCATCGAACGGTATCGTACGAATTGGACGTAGCTGCGTCCGGCGCGGTTGAGGGGCTGCGGCGCCGCCTCCTGCGCCGCAGCAATATTGATGTGCCCCGCGCCGGCTGCAGCAGCACCCGCGACTCCGATCGATTTGAGCAAACCGCGACGTGAAGCGCCTGGATTACTCATCGTTTACCAGCCAACGAATGACGCTGTAGTCCGCGGCTGCTTTCTGCCTTGGCAATTCGAGGTGACCATAATGCGTCATCATGGGATCCCAGTTGATCAGGCGGATCGTCGCATCCGGATTGGCGGCACGGAACTGCTCCGCAACAAATACCTCTTCGGATTTCATTGGATCTTCGGGCAACCAGTGGTTGCGATCCATGTGTGCCACGGTCCACACCATCTTGTCGAAGCCCGTGATGCGGGCAAAGTAGGTGGACATCAGTTCGCTCTGCACTTCCTCGAAGTCGACGTTCCATGGATTGCCGGACTCTGCAAGCAAACGTTTGATCTCAAGCTCCACGTAACCTTTCTCGGCATAGCCTGAGCCGTGCTCGATATCCTGGATCTGCTGCTTGAACTGGGGACGACGACGCGACTCGGCTTCCAGCCATACGCCTGCGATGTCCTCGAGCGACATACCGGGCTCGTACAGTGGATTGAGGAACCAGCTGTAGCCGCGGCTGTAGGCCGCGACATCACGGCGGCTCAATTGCTCGAGTGG
>JBEGWB010000189.1:0-10944 GCA_041178065.1 Pseudomonadota bacterium
GGCGTCAGATCGAGGTCCCAGCCCTGCAGGTCAAAATCGCTGCGCTTGCCTTCGACCTTGCCGTCGACATGGCTGAACTCAATCTCCGTGCCGTCGCGAAGTATCCACGGGCTGTCCTGGAGCGCTCCTACCGCGGCAGTACTGAGCCGGTCCTCGACGACGACGGCGCCGCGCCTTGCATTCGTCGTGCGGGACTCGCCTTCGACATACACCGCGCGTTCGGCATTTACGGTGCGTGTCATGCGCTGCTGCTCGTCGAAGGTGAAGATGCTGACGCCGTACAGAACGCCGTCGGGCTCGATGGCATTGAAATGCATGAAGGTATTGCCGTCGCGCTCCCAGTGGCCATAGCGTGACAACGCAACCTGTTCGCCACGCGCCAGCGCCTTGCCAACCTCAGCGCGCAGTTCGAGCGGCGGCGCGATCCATTCACCCAGTACCAGGCCGAGTGCGATGACCAGCAGCGTGGGCTTCAGCACGGCAAGCACGATGCGCGCACGCGACACGCCGGCCGCCTGGATGGCGACAAGTTCGTTGCTTCCCGCCAGAATCCCAAGTCCGACGAGCGCACCGACCAGCGCGGTCATCGGCAACAGTTCGTAGATATGCCGCGGCGCCGTCAGCGCCACGTACCGGAGCGCGGCAGTCGTGCTGTAGGAACCCTCGGTGTCGCCGAGCTCCTCGAACACCGTGAACAGGAGATCGAGCCCGCCGAGCGCAAGCAACACGACCGCCATCGCCAGCAACACGTTCTTGCCAATGTAGCGATCGAGCCTACGCATGACGGGCAGCCCCGAATCCCGGCAGCTGCGGGAAACGCCCGGTGAACAGCAACCAGCCCGACACGGCAAACAGCAGGTGTATCCACCACAGGCCGAGCACCGGCGGCAGCACGCCTTCGGCGACTTTGTCGCGGGCTGCGAGCAGCAGCGCGAAATACACGATATACAGCAGGATCGCCGGCACGATACGGGCGAACCGCCCTTCGCGCGGACTCACCCGGCTCAGCGGCACCGCGAACAGGACCAGGATCGGTATCAGCAGCACCAGCGAAATACGCCACTGCAATTCGGCAATCTGCGCCGCGGTCCCGCCCCGCAGCAGCTCCAGGTTGCTCATCGCCTGTTCTTCGAGCGTGAGATCGAAGACAAGCTCGCGCTGCGGAAGCAGCACGCTCAACTGGCTAAAGGTGCTCATGGCAAAACCCTCCGCGCCGGGCTGTCCTTCGGTGAAGGTGCCCTTGCTGAACAGGATCACGCGCTGGCCCTCGGCATCCTCGACCGGCGTGGCCGACTCGGCAAAGATCACGCGATTGTCTTCGGTCTGATGCATGAAGACTTTCGTCATCGTGTCGTTACTGAGCGACTCGGCGTACGTGGTGCGCGCGCCGTTGGAGATGTTCTGGAACAGGCCCGGCACCATGACGTCGAATTCGTTGAGGTTTTTTTGTGCCTCGATCAGCGTCGCGGTGCTGACGAGGCCGCGCGGCGCAAGCCACAGCGCGAGCATAGCCACCAGCACGGTTGCGCCAAATGCCGGCACGAGTGTCACGCGCAGGAGGTGGCCCGGGCTCATGCCGCAGGCCGTCAGCACGGTCATCTCGCTCTCGGCATACATGCGGCCATACGCGAGTAGTATTCCGAGCAACAAGGCGAGTGGCAGGATGAGCTGCAGGAAGTCCGGAATGCGGTAGGTCATCAACAACACGAGCGCGCCCGGGTCCAGCTCGCCCTGCGAGGCCTGGGCAAGGTACCCGAGCAGCCGGCCGAGCACGACGATAACCAGCAGAATGAAGGTCAGTGCGGCTGTGGTCTGCAGGATCTGGCGAGTAAGGTAGCGCGTGATGATCATGGCGCGCATTCTAGCAGGCCGGCCCCGACTGGCAGCATGCGTTGTGCGGTTCTGCGTGAGCTGGACGCCTCGAACCTGCGTGGTTGTTCCGGTGCCCGCTCGGGTTGAACTTGTTGCGCTGCGTCAGTTGGGAGGGCCTGGCCGTCCCTCCCTCTCAGGAAGTGCGCGGGTTCCGGTGGGCGTCCCGAACGCTGGAACACACTGTGCAAACCAGGGTTTGGCTCAAGCTCAGGCGCAGAGTAGAATTTTCCCAGTTGGCTCACTCCCCCACAGGTCCCCCATGCACTTCTCCGTAAAGGTTTCCAGTCCCGCCACGCTTGTTACCGACTGCCTCGTCGCAGGTGTTTTCGAAGATCAGCTCCCCGATGCCACGCAACAACTTGATGCGGCCAGCGGCAAGGCCCTGTCCAAAATCGTCAGCGCGGGCGATATCGCGGGCAAGGTTGGCCAGGCGCTGCTGCTGCAAAAAGTCGATGGCATTCGCGCGAAGCGCGTGTTGCTGGTGGGTTGCGGCAAGGCCAAGGACCTCGATCCGAAGCGTTACGCCGCCGTGCTGCGCAATGCATACAAGGCGCTGAAGCAACACAACATCGCGAATGCAGCGCTGACGCTGGCGGCGCTACCCGTGACGAAGATTACGGCCGTTCGCAAAGCGGAGCTGGCGGCGCGTATCTTCGAAACGCATACGTACCGCTACGTGACGACGAAGTCGAAACCCGGCGCCAACTTCGTCGTCGCTGACGCTGTGTTTGTCGTCGACGGCAAGGACCGCGCGGCAAGCGCGAAAGGCCTTGCCACCGGCGCCGCCATCGGTCGCGGCATGAACCTCGCGCGCGAGCTCGGCAACCTGCCGGCAAATATCTGCACGCCGACCTATCTCGGCAAGGAAGCGCAGAAACTCGCGCGCAAGCATGGCAAGGTGCTCGAGACCCAGGTATTGAGCGAAGCGCAGATGCGCCGCCTCGGCATGAATTCGCTCTTGTCGGTCGGAAACGGCAGCGAACAGCCGTCCGCGCTGATCGTGCTGAAATACCACGGCGCGCCGGCACGCGAGCAGCCACACATCCTCGTCGGCAAGGGCATCACCTTCGATACCGGCGGCACCAGCCTCAAGCCTGGCCTCGGCATGGATGAAATGAAATTCGACATGTGCGGCGCGGCGAGCGTGCTTGGCTGCATGGCAGCGTTGTGCGAACTGAAGCCAGCGATGAACGTTATCGGCGTCATCGCCGCCGCTGAAAACATGCCGAGCGGCCGCGCAACAAAACCCGGCGACATCGTCACGAGCATGAGCGGCCAGACCATCGAGATCCTCAATACCGATGCCGAAGGACGCCTCGTGCTCTGCGATGCGCTGACCTACATCGAACGCTTCAAGCCGAAGTCGGTCGTCGACATCGCGACCCTGACCGGCGCCTGCATCACGGCACTCGGTTCGGTGTGCAGCGGCCTGATGAGCCCGGACGACGCGCTCGCGCAAACCCTGTACCAGTGCGGCCTCGACGCACAGGACCCCTGCTGGCGCCTGCCGCTGTGGGACGAATACCAGGAGCAGTTGAACAGCAACTTCGCCGACATCGCCAACATCGGCGGTCCAAAAGCCGGCACCGTGACAGCCGGTTGCTTCCTCGCGCGCTTCACGAAGAAGTACCGGTGGGCGCATCTCGACATCGCCGGCACCGCCTGGCTGCAGGGCGCGGAGAAAGGCGCCACCGGCCGGCCAGTGCCCTTGTTGATGGAATACCTGTTGAACCACTGATGGCCAAGGTCAACTTCTACCTGCTGAAACAGGACAACGAACAGGCGCGCTGGACGCTCGCCTGCCGGCTTGCCGAGCAGCAGGCGAAGCTGGGACAGCAGGTCTACATCCTGACGGGTTCGCAGGACGATGCGCGACAGGTCGACCACTTGCTATGGGCCTTCGCGCCGGAAAGCTTCGTACCGCATGCACTCGTCGATGCCGACGGAACCGCCTCCGTTGCGGTGCAAATCGGTTCCAGCACGCAGGCGCCTGAAGGTACTACCTGCGTGCTGAATCTTGGCAGCGAAGCACCGCTGAGCCAGCCCAGCCTCAGCGCGATTGCCGAATTCGTCATCAACAACGACGAGGCCAAAACACGCAGCCGTTCGCTTTGGAATCTCTATAAGCAGCTCGGCTACGAACTGCAGCATCATCAGCTGTAGGACATTTCCCCGGCTAAAGTTCCCCCCCTCCGTCGTCTATGCTTCCGACAGAATACTGTCTGCGCGGTCCCTGCCCTGCAGGCTGAAACCATGGACGTCGGAAATGAACAAGCTTGGCTGTCGCCACAAGATCGTGCTCATGCTGATCCTCTGTATGGCCGTGTCGCAGGTCTCGACGACGCTTGCGACACTGGCGACAACGGAACGCTCGGTGCGCGCTTCCGTGGGCCAGGAACTCGCCACGGCGCGCGAAGGTCTCGACCAACTGCTGCTCCAGCGTTGCCGGCATCTGCGCGACCAGGGTTCCACGCTGGCGCGTGATGGGTCGGTGCAAGCCGGTCGATGCGATTGCATTCGAAGCCTGGCACCGCGAAAACCGGATGCTTCCAGACACCAGGTGTCAAACACGTTTCCCCACGCGCGTTTGCCGCCTACAGAAAATTATTTGGCCAGATCATCGTCCGCCACATATGGGATGATGGCGAATCGTCATGCCCGAGGCCCTCCGGTGGCTGGCGGAAGTTGCGATTGATCAGATCCTCGAAGTCTTCCAGGCGCACTGGCGTGGTGTCCTCGAAGAAGTACAGGTCGTACATCGTCACGGTGCGCGCTGTCATGTACCACTTGTGCTTCATCGCGTATTCAGCGTCGCGACGCAGGTACGCCGGCACTTCATAATCAGGACCAAAAAACTTTTTGTAACTTTCCGGATACTCGTAGCCCACCGCGGGATCGGCGAAGTAGCGCAGCGCCTGGTGATACTTCACGGCCCAGGTCACTTCCTCGTCGACGTAGGGCGCAATCAACTGCGCACCCCAGTAGCCATGATCCGGCCGCACGAGGCAACCGTTGGAAATGTCGTGCAGCATGCAGGCCATCGCCACCTTTTCGCTGTGGCCATCCTCCAGCGCACGGCGCGTGGAGCCGAGCAGGTGATTGACGGCGAACTCGTTGAAGCGATAGCGGAAGAAGTCCAGCAGCGTCGGCTTCTCCGGCATGCGGGGCAGCGCCGGGTTGTCGCCCATCATGAACACGTGCTTGTCATCCATCTGCGCGAGCAGGTGATGGTCGTCGTAATCGACACCGGTGCCGATGTTGCCAATTGGCGAGCGCGCGATCATGCGCACGCGGCCGGCCTGCGGCCAGGGGCGGTTGTCAGCTTCGTTCTGGCTACGGTACTCAGGGCGTTCTTCAGACATCGTTCGCAGCTCCCGTGGTTTCAGCGTGTTGTGCATAACGGCGCGCGATGACCGCGCAGACCATCAACTGCACCTGGTGGAAGATCATGATCGGCAGCAGGATCAGGCCGAGATCCGGGCCGGCAAACAGCACGCGCGCCATCGGCACGCCCTGCACAAGCGATTTTTTGGTGCCGCAGAACACGACCACGATTTCGTCTTCGCGCGTAAACCTGCACAGGCGCGCAAATGCACGCGTCATCAGCAGCACAAACGCCAGCATCGCGCAGCACAGCGCGAACAGCAGCGCGAGCTCTGGCAGCGGCAAGCGGTTCCAGATGCCTTCGATGACAGCCGCGGAAAATGCGCTGTAGACGGCGATCAGGATCGTCGCGCGGTCGGTGATGCCGATTGTCGCCTTGTGGCGCACGACGAAGTCACCTATCCAGGGCCGCAGCAGATGGCCCACTATGAATGGAAGCAGGATCAGCAGCGCGACCTTCGCGATGCCGGCCGAGGCGATGTCGCCGCCCTGCGTTCCCGCCATCAGGCCAATCAGCAGCGGCGTCAGCAATACACCGGCCATCTGCGATGCCGAGGCCGCGGCGATCGCCGCGGGCACATTGCCCTTCGCGATCGATACAAAGGCAATCGACGACTGCACGGTTGAGGGCAGCGCGCCGAGAAACAGGATGCCGGTCCACAGCGCCGGCGACAGCAAGTCGTCGAACAGTACCGACAACAGCAAACTGAGCAGCGGAAACATCGCGAAAGTGCAGGCAAGGATCAACAGGTGCAGGCGCCAGTGCGTCAACCCGGCGACGACGGCGCTGCGGGCGAGCTTGGCGCCGTGAAAAAAGAACAGCAGCACGACGGTGATGTTCGCGAGCCAGTCCACAACGACGGCCGCCGGACCGCTTGCTGGCAGGAAGGTCGCAAGCAACAGCGCGGCCAGCAGCGCCAGCATGAAAGTATCGGGGATGAGGTTTTTCAGCACATTGGTTGCCTGCCACGACAAAACGGCCGGCATACTACCAGCAAATGGCCTGTGGTTCTTCCCGCCCCGCGCAGCACACTAGTGAGCTTTGCTTGATCAACCGGCGTTCACGTGGGCTTGAACACCATCAGGTAGTAGATGACCGCCATTGCGATGAAGGCCGGGTAACCCAGCAGCTCCCAGTACCTCGCATAACGCCAGAACAAGGGCGGCAGTGCTGCTTCCTCTTGCTGCGCGCTGAGTGCCATGTCGCGCAGTCTTATCTGCAACCATACGACCGGCAGCCAGCAGATTGCGGCCAGCGCGTACAATATCAGCGTCCACTGGATCCACGGCGTGGCAAAGTTGTAGCCGAGCGTGCGCATCAGCAGGTAGCCCGTCAGCGGCTGCAGGATGATCGCCGGTGTCGTGAAGCACCAGTCGGCGATGACGACGAGGCGGCTCACCGCGGCGATCGCGTTGACGTTGCATGTGCGTAACGTGAAGAATAGATAAAAGGCACTGCCGGCACCCACGCCGACCAGCGCCACGCTCGACAGGATGTGCAGCAATTTGTACAACAGGTACAGGCTCACGCCGTGCGCCCTGCCCGCGGCCCATGCCGATACAGAAGCCACAACAGGGCCAGCACCGCGAGATTCTTCAGCAGCGGGCCGAACGGATGCAGCCAGTATTGCGGCACCAGTACCGTCGCGAGCAAGGTATAGACTGTGATCACGGCGACCTGGAACAGCCACAGCCAGCGCCAGCGCCGCGGGAACCACAGCGTCATCACTCCCATGACGAGATCGACCAGGGCGCCAGCGTAGATGATCGCGCGCGATGCGGCCTGCGATGTGCCAAGGCCCTGCACGAGCACGATGCTGTCGGCCATCGGGTAGAGTCCGAACGAAAGCGCCGCCGTTACCAGCCAGATCGTAGCGAGTACATAACGCAGTATTTTAAGTTCGGCTTCGTTCACAGCCCCTTGTCTTTTTTGATGAAGTCGCCGCAGCCGAGCGGCTGCCGTCCCAGCAATTGCGCAAAGCGCTGATTGTCGCCGGTATTGCCGGCGTTCAGCATCGTCAGGGTGTCGGTGCATAGCGGGCTCGCGGGCACGAGATCGCCAAGACGCGCACCAAGCTTCACCATGAAGCCTGGCACATGCATGTGTAAAGCCGGTCCATACCCGAGCTGGCGCCGATAACTGTCGAGCATGCCGCGCATCGTGACGGCTTCAGCACCGGCTGCGTTGACCGACTGGCTTTGCGCCTGGTCATCCGCGAGCCAACGCAGGGTGGCGTCGACAACGTCATCGATGTGTACCGGCTGCAACTGCTGCGTACCGCCCATCGGCAAACCATGCACAGGGAGCGCCGCCAGCAGGCGGAACATGCGCGCGCTGGCGCCGTCCTCACCATAGATCACCGATGGCCGCAGGTTCAACCAGCGTAGCGCAGGCGGTGATGCGAACAGCACGGTCTCCGCTTCGCGCCGGCGCTGGAAGTACGGCACCTCGAGCGTGCTCGCGATACCGAGTGCGGAGAAATTGACGATGCGTTTGACGCCAGCCTGCGCAGCGGCGCGGAAAAGCGCGCTCGGCGCTTCCGCTAGCAACTGGCGCATCGGCTGCGCGCGCGTATCGCGCAACACGCCGACGGCGTTGATTACGACGTCTATACCCTGCAGTTTTTCAAGCCATTGTTCGGGCCTGAGGTCTCGCGTGTAGTCGACAGCCCTGTCCTGCGCGGATTGCGGACGGCGTACACCTCGTATGCAGTTGTGCCCGGCCGCGCGCAGGCCTTGCAGTAAATGGCGACCAACGAAACCGCTGGCGCCGCAGATCAGGATTTCCATGCGTCTCTCTCCTCTATCGGTAATTCCATGGTGCGCTTCGGCACCAGACTCCACACATTGCGCGCCACACCAACTTGCAGGTAGCTGATTCAGTAATTTCTGCCTGCAGAGAAACCTGCAGACAAAAAAAACCTCTTATTTCAGCCCGAACGAATCAGAGACTTTATCTTCGCGCCGAGCTTCATGACCTTCATCAGCGTGGTCGGCTCCAGGCGCAGCATTTCATCGCCCCATGACGACAGCGATTCCATCAGGCCAAGCGTGTCCTGGATGCGCTGCCGCGTGGCCTTGTCTTCCTTGTTGATGTCGGCGCTGGTCAAACAGTCGCGCAAAACACCGATCGTCGGATCGAACTCACGCTCCTTGCGCTGCTGCACGACGACGCGGAACAGTTCCCAGACATCAGTCGAGGTTTCGAAGTGGTCGCGACGGTCGCCCATCAGGTGCACGATCCTGATCAGCTTCCAGTTCTGCAATTCCTTCAGGCTGTTGCTGACATTGGAGCGCGCGACGCCAAGCGTGTCGGCGATCGCGTCAGCCGGCAGCGGCTTGCCTGCGAGGTACAGCAGCGCATGGATCTGCGACACCGTGCGATTGACGCCCCACCTGGAGCCCATTTCGCCCCAGTGAACGATGAAGCGTTCGGAGACAGGATTGAGTTTCATGAGGCAAAACTAGTCCCGCCTGTTATTTCTGTCAATACAGAAATATCGAAAATAAAAATCAGGGCAGGTTCAACTTCGATAAATAAATGGGGTCAGAGCCCATTTAATTTATGAAGACGCTGGTCTTATGAGGCGGACGCCCCGACGGCAAACCACCTACTGTGAAATCTTGTCCAGTTAGTGGTCTGTCCCCGCATCGCTACTGGGTGGCGATTGCGATCCCCGGCGTGAGTCCGAGCACCATCTCCGCCGCGCCCACGAGCAACTGCGGGAAGAGCCCGAGTCCGAGCAACAGGATGGCGAATACCACGACTACCGCCCGCTCGTGTCCGCCCAGATCCGGTGCAATTGCGCACAGTGGTTTGCCGAAGAAACCTTTCGCAAGGATGCCTAACGTGGCGATCGCGAGAATCGCGCTGGCGAAGATGATGACGATTGCGCCGGTTGGGCTCTCTTCCCACAGCGCGTGCAACAGCAGATCGTCGGCGATGAAGCCCGCCGTGCCGGGCAAGCCAACCCCCGCGGCGGCGAAGAAGGCGAAGGCCGCGGCAAGCCGTGGAAACGCGCGCGCCCTGCCGACCGAAGGTCCCCTCAGCGACACCTTGCCGACACGCGCTTCGAGCGCGCTTTGCGTCAGCGCGAGCCCGCTCAGCGCCAGCACGATGGTCACGGCGACCAGCAAGGCTGCGCCGAAATGTCCGCGGCCGCCGGCGCCGACCGCAGCGAACAGCATGCCCGCGTGCATCAAGGTGGATGCGCGGAACAGCCCGCCGAGTTCAGCTTGGGCGAGCGCTGTCAGCGCATACATTAGTGCGAGTACTGTGCCGTAGATGACGAGTGCCGGCGCGAGCGCATGCGCAATCGCGAAGTGATCAATGAAGAACAGGTGGGAAATGACCAGCACCAGCAGCGAAGCATTCTGCTGCACCTGCAGCTCGCGCTTCGCCATGCACAGTTCGGCGACGCCCGGATGGAAGGGTGGCAAGCCAGCGCGCAGCGCGAGTGCGGCGCACGACAACATGAACGCTGCATTCTCGGCGCCGCTGGCGAGCGCGCCGGCGGTGGCGCTGAGCAACAGCGCTGCAAGCACCAATGACACGCCAGCCGTACGCGCGACCGGCCATGCCAGCGCCGCATGAATCAGCGTGACCGCAGCCAGCGCGCCATACGCGGCCACTGCGCTCGCGCCGAGCAAGGGGACGCTCAGCAGCCCAAGCATCGCAACGGCGCCGAACCATGCCAACGCTGAACGCTGGCCGCTCATGACCAGCGGCGCAAACAGCAAGAGCGCTGCGAGCACCGCGATGAACAGCGTGAATACAGCGGGGCCACTCATCGTGTTTCTCCATACTGACCTGCGGCCGCGTCGGCTGTCGTGTCGGTCCTGCCAAGAGTGAGCGTGTTGCGATATGCCTCATCCCAGCGCGCAATGCGCTCAGCGAGCCCCTGTACCGGCGACACCAGCGCGTCCATGCGATCGTCGAGACGGAAGCGATGCAATGCCTGTGCGTACAACCAGGCCGCGAAACGCGGCGCCACTTTCATCAGCAAGCCAGGCGCGGCATGGTCGTGGTGGCCGAACATATGCGAGTCCGCCAGTGTGTTCGGGGCTTTCAGGAACTGCCACGAACGCAGCAGCGCATGGCACACGAGGTGGATCAGCGCGAAAGTGGTAAAACCGAGGCAGATCTCGGCGAGGATCAGGCCCGTCTGCGCCAGCGTTGCATGCGCCAGTGCGCCTTTGGCGTCGGTATGCGTGCGCGCGATCGCGGCGGCATACAGGGCCGTCGTCACGCCAACGATGATGCCGAGCATTTGCGCAAGCGGCGCCGCTTCCAGGATCGGGCTCGTGCGCAGCAGCAGGTACAGGCCAACGTGAATCGACACGGAACCATAGAACAGGGCGCTCGAGGGTGTCGGTCCTTCCATAGCGCGCGGCAACCAGGTCGAGAACGGCAGCTGCGCCGATTTACCGAAGGCTGCGAGCAGCAGCATCATGGCGATCATCGTGACGGCGAAACCACTGAGCGCGCCCGCCTCCTGCAATCCGGAGATGCGCGTCGAGCCGAGCAGTTCATGCACGGCAACGATCGCGATCATGAAGCCGGCATCGCAGATACGGTACGTGGTGAATGCGCGCACGGCTGAACGTACCGGCTCCTCGCGCTCGAAGAAGTAGCCGATGAACAGCGCCGAACAGATGCCGATGATTTCCCAGCCGGCGAAGAACACG
>JBEGWB010000190.1:0-9063 GCA_041178065.1 Pseudomonadota bacterium
ATTCAGTATCTCGTGATACTTGTCTTCTGCCTCGTCAAAGCGTCCCAGCGCCATCAGGCTATTGATGGTGTATTCCGCCAGGACTACCTGATCGGATGAATACAGGCCATGGTGAATGCGACTCGACTCGGCGGCGCGCTGGAGACTGGTGACAGCCTCCTCGTGCCGGTTTTGCTGTTGATACAGCAGCCCTGCGCTTGTCAGTTGCTGCGCCAGCTCCGGCGCATAGGACCCTGCCCTGCCCTGGATGTCAGCGATGTCCTGCTCGTAGCTGTTTATTGCCGATTCTTCGAACATCGCCATGTCGATGACTTCCATGACCTCGGATTCGGCAGGAACAGCAGCGGGCTCGGTACCGAGCGTGGCCAGCGGCACCGGGTAGAACGCAAGATTCTGCAGCTCGGCAAAAGTTTGCGCCTGAGCCTGCGTGGCGGGGAACAGCACGGCACAGGCCACGATGGAAACTGCAACGCAGGTCTTGCGACTGGAGTTCGCTGTGCGCATTTGCCTACGCCTCTCGAATCGAAACTGGATCAAGCTCCGTTTGCACAATGCTGGTGCAACTCCGTGCAGATATCAGTCACAAATTAGCTAGCGAAGAAGAGTATGCGAGCCTGTTTTCATATACAAATTATTTCGAGCGCGTTTTTTGCGAAGCTCGAAAGCGCATTTTTTTGGTGCGTTTTTCAGGCGCAACCCGGAGGAATTGACGGAAATACCCAGGTATCCCCTGTGCAACAAGTGCGCGGCAATGCACGGTTGAGGTAGGGGCAATCGCTCCTCGCGACGTCATTGGTTTGTACCAGGCTAAAGCCACCAACCATCACTTCGCTCTGGAATCACCATGCTCAAATCCACTGTCATATCTGCGCTCAGTAATACGTTTACTGCCACACGCCTGGCGGGGGCATTCTGCTTCATGCTCGGACTTGGACTGGCAGGGTGTGCCGATGACGCGCCACCAGAAGCTACACAGGTACCCGCGACCGAAGCAGCACCGGTAGCGGTCGCTGCCGGAAAATTCGAGATCGTGGAAGCCACCATCAAGGGCTTGCATGCCGCGATCCAGAACGGCAGCACTTCTTGCGTCGATGTCGTGCAGGACTATATCGATCGTGCCAGGGCATACAACGGCGTGTGTACCGCGCTGGTGACACAAGACGGTGCGCCGATCGAACTTGCTACCGGCTATGTGCGTACGGGTGAGCCGATCGCATTTCCGACACAAACCGTTGCGGCCGATACGATCTATCCCGACCTGCAGGATTACCTGGGTCTGCCGATGGACTTCGGACGCATGGCGCCTACCGCATCGAATCCTGACGCGCAGCAACAGTTCGGCATGCGCGTAGGTATCTCCAACGCGGGCCAGCTCAATGCGCTCGAAACGTTGAACATACGTGGTGAAAGATCGCAGTCCTGTCCGGCCGAATGCGATGCCGACATGGCGACAGGCCCGCTACCGGCACATTGCTCCGCCAGCTGCGAGCAATTACGGCAGCAGCCCGATGCGCTGGAGCGAGCGGCGGAACTCGACGCGCAGTTCGGGCGCAATCCAGACCTTGCCGCGATGCCGATGTACTGCGTGGTCATGTCGTTCAAGAACTGGTACGACGCAAAGGACATTCGCTCGACGGGCGGCAATGACGTTAACTTCGCGATGGACGTGCCAGCGAAGGATTCGCCGGACATCGCCGACTTGCGCGACAAGGGCGCGATCATTTACGCCTCGACGGCGGCAGGAGATACCGGGCTCGAACTCGATGGCGCGGAAAAGTCGCGTACTTACTCGCCCGATGGCGGCCTTGCATACGGCCAGTGGGGCGGCCAGAGCTGCAACCCCTATGACACAACGCGCGTCCCGCGCGGCACCAGTAACGGCTCGGGCGTGTCGGTAGCGGCCAACCTCGCGCAATGCTCGATTTGCGAACAGGGCAGCGCGTCCTGCAAAGGTCCGGCATCGCGCAACGGGATCGTGAACTTGCTGACCACCAAGGGCCTGATGATGCACGGCGGCATGAACAGCCAGACCATCGGCGACCGAGCCGGCATCCACTGCCGCAGTGTCGAGGATGCCGCGCTCGTACTCGATGCGGTGAAGGGCTATAACCCGGACGACATGTACACGGCGCTACCGCTGAAATTGATCCCCGACGCGCCCTACGCCAGTTTCGTGGTGCAGAAGGACGCGGTCGCGGACAAGCCGCTGGCGGGCATGCGCATCGGCGTGGTGCGCGAACTGATGATCAAGCCGACACTGAATGACGTAGCGATCAGCGACCAGATCGACAACGAAATCAAGACGTACCTGCGCGACACGCTCGGCGCTGAACTCGTGGAGTCGGTCGATCCGCTTTATCCCGACGATCCCGCGATTACGAACATGAGCTACACCTTCCAGGATGCCTTTGCCGAAATCATCGCGCACAACATGCCCGAATATTTCTGGCAGAAAGACAGCAGCGGTGAGCTCGAGTTTGCCGTACCGGGCTGGGACGTGACCACGGTCGACTATGCGATTGCCCTGGCCATGGGCAAGGCGCCTCTTTCCGAAAAACTTACGCTGCGCCGCATCAACCAGGGGACAGTGCGTTTCAAGAGTCCGTTCACGGTGAACAAATACCTGGCCGAAAGAGGCGATGAGCGTGTCTTCAACTGGGAAAGCTTTGTCGCCAACTCGGCCTTCATGAACGATGCCCAGCGCGCCGGCTCGATCAACGCCATCGGCGTGCAGGATATCCGTGCAAGCACTATCGCTCCCGACGATATGGACTACCTGAAAATGCGCATTGTGCTGCAACTGGTAATCGCAAAAGTCATGGCCGAGAACGACATCGACGCTTTCGTAAACCCCGAAGTTACGCTGCCGCAATACATACTGGGCGGCGCCGTCGAACCCACCGTGGAGAACCGCGGCACCAGCAGTTGCTGCAGCGCCTTTACGGCGCTGCTGGGCGGGCCGGAAATCGACGTGCCGGCCGGGTTCAACCAGATAGTCTATGAACCGCAGTTGCAGTTGAGTGAAGATCGGACCAGCTATGTTGCGGTAACCGGCACCGAGCAGACTCTGATGCCCAATCCCATGCCAATCAGCATGATGATCTGGGGCGGACCAGGCAGCGAACCGGAACTCATCAAGGTAGCGTCCGCTTACGAGGCGGCTTCGCAGCACCGCAAGCCACCGCAGGATTTCGGTCCTCTGGAAGCCAAATGACGCGCCGGTGCGCGACTGCTGGAGCCGGCGCATGCACCTGACACGTTTTCTCCTGCTGATGTGTTGCAGCGCATCAGTTTGTGCGCAGGGGCCGTCGGGGCAGACGGCCCCGCGCAAGCGGCTTGAAATTGCGCGCATCAGCGTTGAGCCTGAAATCGACGGCATCCTCGACGAGGCCATGTGGAGCGATGCCACGCGCATCGTGGATCTGCATCAATTCGTTCCCGTCGATCACGGCGAGCCTTCCGAAGCCTCCGAATTCCTGATTGCCTATAGCAGTAGCTATCTCTATCTGGGCGCCAAACTCTACGACAGCGATCCAGCCCACATCACGGCAACGCAGTTGGTGCAGGGGCAGACGCTGCAAGTAGATGATCAGGTCAAGTTCATCCTGGATACATTCAACAACGGGCGCACCGGATACCAGTTCCAGGTCAATCCCAACGGCATCCGCCGTGAAGGAATTTTCGATTCGCCCAACAACCTGAACAAGGACTGGACCGGAATCTGGCAGGTACGCACGAGCCGCGACGACCTCGGATGGTATGCCGAGATAGCCATTCCCTTTACGACACTCAATTTCGACCCTGCAAGCGACACCTGGGGTTTCACCGTATCGCGGAGCATCGCGCGCAAGAAGGAAGACATCGCCTGGTCCTCGTTCAATCGCAGCATCAATCCCTCGACCACAGGCCAGATAAGCGGCATTCACGACATTGACCAGGGCAAGGGACTGGACATCATTCCTTCGCTGGTTTCTGCATTGCGCAGCAACTACGTGACAGGTGGCCGCGCACAACGCTTTGATCCCTCGCTGGATGTCTTCTACAAAATTACCCCGAACCTGACCGGTGCGCTGACGCTCAACACGGACTTTTCCGCCACCGAGGCCGACAGTCGCCAGGTCAACCTGTCGCGCTTTTCGCTGTTTTTCCCCGAGAAGCGCGATTTCTTTTTACAGGACATCGACATCTTCAGTTTTGGCGGACGCTCGGCGACCAACAACAATGGCATACCGTTCTACTCGCGCCGCATTGGATTGAGCAGAGGCGGGACGCCTGTGGATATCGATGCGGGCCTAAAACTGACAGGCCGGGTGGGTCGCTGGAACGTCGGTGCGCTTGCGGTGCAGCAGGCCGACACGCCCACCCTTGATGGCCAGGCAGTATTCGTCGGCAGGGCGTCCGCCAATGTGCTGACCGAATCCAGCGTGGGCATGATTGTCACGCACGGGGATCCTGCCAGTGAGCTGGCTAATTCGCTTGCGGGCCTTGATTTCCGCTACCAGAACACACGCTTTTCGGAGCGCTACACGCTACGTGGCGATGCGTTCTACCAGCAAAGCAACACTGCCGGCAAAGACGGCGCTGACTCCGGCCTCGGTGCTTCCCTCAGCCTGACGACAGAAGGCGACGGCCTCGGTGGTAACATCGGCTATGAGCGCTTTGGAAAAAACTTTTTCCCGGCGCTGGGCTTTGCCAACAGGACATCCGTGGAAACCTACATAGTCGGCAGCCAGTGGCGGCGCTATTTCGCTGATCATCCCGTGTGGAGGCTGATGAACAGCGCGGCCGGTTATGAACATGTGCGCACGCTGGATACCGGCGTATTGCAGTCCGGCACGCTGACACTGACGCCACTGGAACTGGTCACCAATGGCGAAGGCAGGATTGGAGTGTCGCTTGTTCGCAGCGAGGAAGGACTTGAAGAGGACTTCGCAATCAGGCCAGGCATCGTCGTACCTCAGGGAGAATATTCCTGGGTGGATTACCAGTTGAATATCCTGCTGAGCAATCGGCGCCAATTGGCGCCGTCCTTCCAGTACGGCCAGGGCGCCTACTTTGGCGGTCAGCGGCGCCGTTACGACCTTGGCATGCAATGGCGGCCAGGCAGTCACTTCTACCTGAACCTTAGTTACAGGTACCAGGACATCAGCCTGCCCGTGGGGGATTTCAAGGTCAGGCAGATCGGCGCCGACACCAACTACGCATTCAATGCGCAATGGTCGTGGATCAATGTCATTCAATACGACAATTTTTCCAACTCGGTTGGCATCAATAGCAGGCTCAGGTGGAATCCCAGGGCAGGTGAAGACCTGTATCTCGTGCTTAACTACAACCTTGACTCGGCTGGCGCGTTTGCCGGAGTCCACCGCAACCAGTCAGACCTGGCAATCAAATACACGAAGAATTTCAGGTTCTGAAATACGGTGTTCAATGATGCTGCGCGGCTGCCGAGGACCAGCAGCCGCGCAGCCGGCTTTCAGTTAGGCTCGATGCGCAGCACCGCGAACTCATCACCATCGGTCAGCACATACAGATTGCCGTCTGGACCCTGGCGTACGTCGCGGATGCGCTGGTGCAGCTCAGTGAGCAGCGTTTCGCGGCGCAGGTCTTCGAGCTTGTCGGTCAACACGACGCGTTCGAGACCGCCGCTGCGATCGATTTCGCCACGGCGCGCACTGCCGACAAAGAGGTTGCCTTTCCATGCGGGGAACTTGTCGCCGGTGTAGACCTGCAGGCCGCTCGGCGCGATCGAGGGCACCCATAGCAGCAGCGGCTGCTCGATGTCGTCAGCCACTGGCGACTCGGAAATACGCGGGCCATCATAGTTGCGCCCGAAGCTGATGTTCGGCCAGCCGTAGTTGAGCCCGGGCTTGATGACGTTCACTTCATCGCCGCCGTTGGGACCATGCTCGGCCGCGAGCACGGCGCCGCTGCCCGGGTGTATCGCCAGGCCGAGCTGGTCGCGATGGCCGTAGGAGTAAATCGCCGGGTGCACATCGGCACGGCCGACGAAGGGATTGTCGGCCGGAACCGTGCCGTCGTCCTTGAGGCGCAGCACTTTGCCGAAGGCGCCTTTCAGATCCTGCGCGTCTTCGCCGAAGGGCGCACCCGTTGTCATGTACAGCATGCCGTCGGCGGCGAAGGCGATGCGGGAACCGCTGGTGCTGCCGAAGCCGGACGCGAACAGTTCTTCGACTTCCGTCAGCGCGCCGTTTTCATAACGGCCGCGCATCAGGGCTACGGCACTTTGCTGCCGCTGCCCCTCCACCGCGGGCGCGGCCTTGTTGTAGGTGAAATACAGCCAATGGTTGTTCGCAAAATCGGGATGCAGCGCGAGATCGTGCAGGCCGCCGTTGCGATACGGCGTCTCGAGCTGCGGCATGCCCGCCACCGGCTCCGCGGCAAGTTCGGGGTTGGCGCCGGTGGCACCATGGATCACGCGCAGCTGCAGGCCGCGTTCGGACACCAGCAGGTCGCCGTCAGGCAGGAAGGCCATCGCGAAGGCGCGCGGCAAACCCTTCGCCAGTACCGTGACCTTGATGCCATGCTGTTCGGCGGTATCGAATACGTAAGGCACATCGCTCAGCGGAACCGGCGCGATGCCGATCGGTGGCGCATCCGCGGCGATGGCGCTGGTCGTGAGCATGATGAGTGTGGCGAGCAGTGTCTTGCGCATGTCGATCCCCTGTTGGTTATGACCTTGTAATTATGATCCGGCGCACGGACTCGCGGCTTCAACAAGCCTGGCGCTTCAGCGTAGACCGGCACCCGGCGTTCAAATTGCTTCGACACGCTGGTCGAGCAGGCCACGCCGCTTCAACCACAGTTCCAGCGGAAAGGTTACGAGCGGCGGAATCGCAGCCAGTACCGCCAGCACGCCACACCACCAGGGCCAGCGCAGGCGAAAGGCCGCGATGATCGCCACGAAGAAATAGATCAGGAAGGCGGCGCCATGCAGACGTCCGAACAGCCACACGCCGGCTTCGCTGCTGTCGAGACCGTACTTGAAGAACATGCCGATCAGCAGGCCTGCCCAGGTAAAGGCTTCGAAGCGCGCGGCAAGCGTGAATATTTTTCCCATGTGCAAGCGAATCTCCGGATGGCTTAGTCGCCGTACTTCTGTGCAAAATCGGCCGGCAGAATACCAATAACCATGCGCACAAAACGAGGGGAACATGATGAACAGGTGGCTTGCGACAGCGTCGCTGATGACAGGGCTTCTGGCCGGCGTGGGCGCGGCCTTCGCCCAGGATGCGGATTCGGCGCTGGTCGAACAGGCGCGCATGCTGTCCACGCCACGGTCCGAAGCCAGCTTCATACGCCAGTGCACGCTGGAACCGGCGCGCTTTCCCGGGCTCGGCGAAGGCGTGGCCGCGACGCCTGTGAAACTTTTCGACAACCTCTATTACGTCGGCCGCACCGATGTCGGCGCCTGGGTCATCGAAACCTCCGACGGTCTCGTGCTGATCGACACGCTGTACACGCCTGAAGATGCCGCCAACATCATCGTGCCTGGCATGCGCGCGCTCGGGCTCGATCCCGATCAGCTGAAGCTGGTGCTCGCGACGCACTTCCATGGCGACCACGCTGGCGGCCTGCCTTACTTCCAGCAGCGTGGCGTCAAGGTCATGTTGTCGGAGCTCGACTGGGCACCGCTTGGCGGCGCGCCGAATCCGGACAGTATCGCGCGCGATGGCCAGGTCATCATGGTTGGCGCCACGCCGATTACCGTGGTGCTGACGCCAGGCCACACGCCGGGCGCCATTTCGCTGATCTTTCCTGTCAGCGACAACGGCGCGACGCACAAGGCCGCGATCATGGAGCTGAGCCCGCGCGGCGGCATCGACGTGCACCGCGACGCCGTCGACGGCATTGCGCATCTGGCCGAATACCTCGCCAGCGAGGATGTCGACGTTGTGCTGCATCCGCACGAAATGATCTTCGACGCCGTCGCCAATGACTTCATCATGACGGCAGCAACGCGCGCGCCCGGCAGCACCAATCCGCTGATCATCGGCAACGCAGAAGCGCTGCGCTTCGCTGACATGGTCGGCACCTGCTGGAAGGCACGCGTCGCAACGATGGAAGCCGCCGCACAGTAAGCAGCGCCGCAACAAATGGGGTCAGAGCAAATGGGGTCAGAGCCCATTTGACTCATGCGCAAATGGGCTCTGACCCCATTTGACTTTGCTCGTCATGCGCGGCCTCGAATATGCGTTACGCACGTCACATCATCGCCAAGGTACCGGGTTCGCCGCGCCTGTGGCTGATGTTGTTCGCCGCCTGGCTGCTCGCGTACAGCTTCTTCGAGATTGTCGACGACGTATTTTTCGACCCGCTGGAAGGCGACATGGAGGCGAGCGAGTTCGACGCGGCCGTTAGCCATTTCTTCGCGCAGGCCGGCTCCGAACGACTGGTATTGCCCGTGGTTTTGAAGCCTCGTTCGGGCGCGACCGGCCCACGCTGATCGAGGCCCTGGTGCCAGTCAGCGACCTGTCCTTTCCCAGCGGACACGCCTTCGGCGCGGCGGCCGTCTACGCAACGGTCGCCTTCTTCTGCGCGCGCTTCGCGCAAAGTCATTCGGGAAAGGTGTTCTACTATTTATTCGCGTCGCTGCTTGTCGCCATCGTGGGCCTGACGCGCATCTACCTCGGCGTGCATTACCCGAAGGCTGGAGCGATCCTACTGAGCCTCGGCTTTGATGTCTGGCGGTCCCATCGGAGTATTTGCGCCGCGCACGCCAGCCTCAGTACGGGCTGCGTTTATCGAGATCGTCGGACTCGGCTTCCTTGACGCCCGCGTCGGGATTCTGGTGATCGAGGATCGATTCGTCGGGGTCCGTGTCGGCCAGCGCGTCTTCGGGATCGTTGCCTTCGATATAGTTTGGCGGGTCGTCGGTGTCGGATGGATCGTGCGGGCCGAGCTTTTCGCGAGCGGTCATGGCAATGCCTCCTCATCAGGGTCTCCTGATGTCGTGCAACAGCCATACCAGCCAGCGTAGCTGGATCGGGCTGGCTTGCGCGACGTCGCACATGGAAGAGGCAGGTAATATTTACCGGCACT
>JBEGWB010000191.1:0-4284 GCA_041178065.1 Pseudomonadota bacterium
ACGCTCGACTGCAGGCGCTTGCCGTCGAGCCATTCGATCTGCAGCGTATCGCCCGTATCCACCCGCAACCGTTGCGCGAGTTGTGCACTCAGCACGAGCCCCGTGGTCGGTAACGGTTGCGCCTTGCCGTCGACATCGATGATGCGCCGCATCGTGCTTTGCTCGTCGAGCGCCGTGACGAGGACTTCCTTTTCGCGGTGGCCGGCGCGCAGGCGGGCAGGGCTGCCGCGCCAGGTCTCCACCGTCAGCACGTCCGGCAGGCGCCCGAGTTCGAAGCGCACGGCCGCGTCGACCTCGTCCTTGAACACGAGCGCGACATCTTCGCGCTGGATGCGGCGGAACTGGGTGTCGAGCAGGTATTCGATGCTGTCGAACATGAACATGCCGATGATGAGGATCGCCATGCCGAGCGCCACGCCGACAATGCCCATCAGCGCATGCACTGGCCGCCGCTCGAGATTGCGCAGGATCATGCGGCCGGCGGCGGGCAGGAGCCGCGCCAGGCCGATGGCTTCGAGCGGCCCCGGCCTGAAGCGTGCCGGCGCTTCGGCGCGCATCGCTTCCGCGGGCGGCAAGCGCGCCGCCTTGCGGATCGCGCCGAGCGCACCACTGACGGCGCCGGTCAGCGTCAGCGCCACGGCGAGGGCCAGCAGCGACGGCGTAAAACGCCATTGCAGTCCCGGAATCGCAAAATATTGCTGGTACAGCCCGATGAGGCCGCCGCCAAGCCAGGCGCCGCCAGCACCGCCGAGCAGCGCGCCGATCGCCACCGGCACGAGCGCGAATAGCAGGTAGTGGCGCGCGACGTCGAGATCCGAGTATCCAAAGGCTTTCAATACCGCGATCTCCCCGCGCTGCGTGGCGATCAGGCGCCCGAGCACCTGGTGCAGCAGGAACACGGCAACGCCGAGGAAGATCGCCGGCACCACGGTGCCATGCGCACGGATCTCGGCGAGTTCGTTGTCTAGGATCAGATGCGAGAGCTGGTCGGCGCGCGGATAGGCGCCGAGTCCGCCATAGGGTTCGAGGATGGCGTCGACCTGCCGCAGCACGGCCTGCGGGTTGGCATCGGGATCGAGCGCGAGCACCGCTTCATTGAAGGCGCCATCCATCGCATAAGCCGGCGCGAGAAATTCCTCGCTGACCCAGAAAACGCCGAAGCGTTCGTATTCCGGCCACAGCGAACCCGGCGGCACTGCATAGGCGAACTCGGGCGATGCGGCCACGCCGACGATATGCAGCGCCTGCGCGCGCCCGTTGATGACGACATTCAGAATATTGCCGGGGCCGAGCGCGCGCGCCTCGGCGAACTTCGAGCCGATCAGCACTTCATCGGGCGCGCCGGGCTCGAGGTAACGACCCTGCTCGATCAGCAGGTCGTTGAGCAGCGGACGTTGGCCTGCCGGCAGCGACATGAAGCGGCCCTGCGCGGGAATGTCGAGCTCGGGCAGGTCGAGCGTGGCGAGCAGCGTGACCCGCGTTTCGACCGCGGCCACGCCGGCAATGCGCTCGAGGCGCTCGGTGATGGCCAGCGGCGCGCGTGCCAGCGGCGCCCACACATCGGCAAAGCGCAGTTGCAGGTAATAGTCGCTGCGCGACTGCAGCAAGGAAACATAGCTGCCGCGCATCGTCACGACGCTCATGACGCCGGTGGCAACGACGAGAGCGATCGACAGCATCTGCATGCGCATCTGCCACAGTTCACGAAACAGCTTGCGGGTCAGCGCGCGCATCGGCGCCATGCGCGGAGTCACCATTCGATCGACTCCAGCGACGCGCGCACCGGATTGCGCAGCACCGAGGCGACGCGGCCGCTGCTCATGCGAATGACCTTGTCGCCCATGCCGCCGATGGCGGCGTTGTGCGTGATGATCGCCGTAGTGGTGCCGGTTTCGCGATTTACCTGTTCGAGCACTTTCAGCACGAGCTTGCCGGTGTGCGCGTCGAGTGCGCCGGTGGGTTCGTCACAAAGCAGCACATGCGGGCGCTTGGCCACCGCGCGCGCGATGGCGACGCGCTGCTGCTCGCCGCCAGAGAGCTGCGCGGGGAAATGATCGAGGCGATCGCCGAGCCCGACCAGTTCCAGCGCCAGTGTCGGGTCCATCGGGTTTGCGGCGATGTCGGTGACGAGCGCGACGTTCTCGCGCGCGGTCAGGCTGGGAATCAGGTTGTAGAACTGGAAGACGAAGCCGACGTGGCGCCGGCGGTATTCGGTCAGTTCGCGGTCAATGCGCGTGGGAAGCTCATGGCCTTCGTAGCTGACACGGCCGCTGGTCGGCACATCGAGACCGCCGATGATGTTCAGCAGGGTACTCTTGCCGCTGCCGGATGCGCCGAGCAATACAGTCAGCTCGCCGGCATGCAGATCAATATCGACGTCGATCAGCGCGTGCACCAGCATGTCGCCCATCGCATAGGATTTGCAGAGCTTGCGTGCGCTCAGCACCACCGTGGACGGCGGTACCAAAGCCTCGGCGGCAGGCAACAGCGGGTGCATGCGTCATAGTCCGTGACGGGCTATGGCGCGTTCAACATCGCGAACAGCTGGTCCTTCAGGTGCAGGCGCTTCTTCTTGCACTCTTCCAGATGCTCATCCGACGAGCGCTGCGCGTCGGTTTCGATGCGGTGCACTTCGTGGTCAATGGCGTGGTATTCAGTGAACAGTCGCGCGAAATGCGCGTCTGCCAGTTTCAGGCTGTGGATCCTGTCCTTGAATTCGGGGAACTCATGGATCAGGTCGTGTTTCGCTACAGCGGCCATGCGGTATCTCCTCAGTGGTTGCAGGTGCAGCGTAGCAAGCCGTTGCCGGGACACACTTGATGCCCGTCAATGGCGCCGCGTGCCGGACGCAGCGGGTGCGCCTCGCGGCCTGGTTCGCAGCGCCGGCAGTTGATCCTCATCAATGTCGCCGCGCGCGCCTGGCCTATGCTCATGGTTTCAACCCGACTTCAGCGGCCCTTGCCGGCAAAGGAAAAAGTGATGAAAAGATTCCATAACATCCTCTTCGTGGCAGAGGAGTCGAAAGGCGAGCAGGCGGCGCTGTCGAGGATACTGCAGGTGGCGCAGCAGACCGGCGCGGCGGTGACGGTAATCGAGGTGGTGAGGCCTGTGGCGGCCAATATCGCGATCGGCGTGGCGATGGATTTCGCCGACCTGCAGCAGCGCGTCAATGACGAAGCGCGCGAGCGCCTGCGGCGCCTCGTCAGGAGCTGCTCGCGCGCGGTGCCGGCGCCGAAGATCGTCGTGCGCGAGGGCATCGACTACATCGAGATCATTCACGAGGTCGCCGCAGGACAGCATGATCTCGTTGCCAGGGCCGCTAGCGCCGATACCGGCCTCGGCGCCACGCTGTTCGGTACGCTGGACATGCAATTGCTGCGCAAATGTCCCTGTCCGGTGCTGATCATGAAACCCCGCCGCAAAATCGTGCATCCGCACGTGCTGGCAGCGCTGGATCTCGAGGAACATGGCCGCAAGGGCGAAGCGATGGCGGCAGAGATACTCGACCATGCCGCGTCCATTGCCGGCTTCGAGCAGGGCAGCCTCGACATCCTGCACGCGTGGCATCTTCCCTATGAATACAACATGCGCAAGGAAGACAAGGTACGTCGCATGAAAACCGTGGACCTCGTCATCAAGGACCTGCGCCTGCGCAAGCAACGCCGCCTCGACGCGCTGGCGGCGAACTGGGACGCGCTCGAGCCGCGTACGCACCTCGTCAAGGGCTATGCGCACCAGGTCATTCCGCGCTTTACGCGCGACCACGGCATCGACCTCGTCGTCATGGGCACCGTGGGCCGCACCGGCATCAAGGGTTTTTTCATGGGCAACACCGCCGAAAAAATCTTGCGCGCGCTCAACTGTTCGGTGCTGGCGCTGAAGCCGAAAGGGTTCAGGACGCCCGTGCGCTGAGCTGTGACTCGGCTGTCATGCAGGGCCTCAGGTTTGACCCGCATCGACAGTAGCACCAGTTAAGGCCTTAAATGAGGCTGGACCACCACCCCAACCGGACTATGGAGCCCGTCATGAAAACCGCACTGAAACCAATGCTGACGATCCTCGCCTTGCTCGCCATTCCCGCATTCGCCGCGGAGCGAGCGCCGCAAATCCAAATGCAGGAGCAGATGCATGAACGCATGCAAAAAATGCAGGAGACGATGGCAACAATCCAGCAGGAAAAGGATCCTGCGAAACGCGCGGAGCTAATGGCGCAGCACATGGAAGAGATGCGCGAGATGCATGCAGGTATGGGCATGGGCGCTGGCGCCGCCCAGCAAGGCATGC
>JBEGWB010000192.1:0-3087 GCA_041178065.1 Pseudomonadota bacterium
GGCCTGAACGGCGGATGCCGCCTCGACAATAGATACGCAACCGTAACATTGACGTAACTTCAAAGTAGCACTGGTCCGGTATAAAGCCCGCTGCTCAAGGGGAGTTTCCCTACACAAGCACCGGGGCTTTACAGAAATTTCCAGAGGAAGTGCAATGCTCAACAGATATTCATTAAAACCATTACCCTGTCTACTCGGCACGCTGGCAGTCGGTTTGCTCTGCAGCGTGGCAAGTGCCAGTGATTTTCCCGGCGGCTTCGTCGAGAAGCCGGATCAAGCGGCGACCCGCCCCCTCCTGACTCGGCCCGAGCTGCTCGACATCATTCCCGAGCGCGGCAAGTTCACTTTTCCGGCTCCGTACAGCACCACTGCAAACCGGCTCACCACTGACGAGGACTGCGATGGCCGCGACTGCGTCAACCATGTTGGTTACGCCTACTGGAACAACATCAACAACCACATCGGCAGCGATACCATGCTGATCTTCGTCGGCCTGGATCGGAAGCTGGGCGGCGCAGGCCCCACGCTGCTGCAATACAACAAGGTGACCGATGAAGTCGAAAACCGCGGCTTGCTGTTCGACGACTCCAACCCGCTGAGCTGGGGCGCTGGCGAGGGCTGGTATTTCAGCTCAACATTGCCACACGCGCTCTACGTCAATAGCGGGCCGGTGATGTACCGCTACGACGTGATACGGCGCGTCGAGGAAACCGTGTTCGACATTCGTACGGAACTCGGCAGTGGGTATTCGATCTGGCAGATGCATTCGAGCGCTGATGACCGTGTTCATTCAGCCACGGTGCTGGCCGAGGGAAGTGGCGCGGCCCTCGGTTGTGTCGCGTATCGCGAAGACACGGACGAGTTTCACTACTACCCCTCAAGGGGCGCTTACGATGAATGCCAGGTCGACAAGAGCGGCAAGTGGCTGCTGATCAAGGAGAACGTCGATGGCCAGGACGGCGAAGACAATCGCATCATCAACCTCGACACGCTGGAGGAACGCCTGTTGCCCGACAGTGCCGGCGCCGCCGGACATTCCGACATGGGCTACGGATACATGATCGCCAGTGACAACTGGGCCGACAAACCGAACACGCAAAAGCTGTGGAAGTTCGATGCCCCTGTGCTCAGGGGTACATCGGTGTATCACAACGCCGACTGGAATGTCGCTGCCCCGTCGCATGTCAGCCATGGCAACGCGCGGCCCGATATCACGGCGGAACAGCAATATGCCTGTGGCAGCAGCTCAAATCACGGCAACTCGGCGGAGGCGAACGAAATCGTCTGCTTCGGATTCGATGGTTCCGACAGGGCCCTGGTAGTCGCGCCAGTGATGACGGATCTCGACGCTAGTGGCGGTGGCGACGATTATGAAAAGACGCCCAAGGGCAACCTCGACGTCAGCGGCCAGTATTTTATCTGGACAAGCAATCTCGGCGGACCGCGGCTTGACCTTTTCCTCGTCAAGGTCCCTGCCCACCTGCTGACCGGTGGCACGAGGGTCATGCCGCCGGTGGCTCTTCCGCGTCCCTTGCCTGATGTCGGGGCGCCGGTTTTGGGGAATATCGATCTCGTCGATCTCGGCGCCACGAGCCTGCGTATCAACTGGACCACCAATGAGGGCGCTGAAGACATGATCCAGTACGGCATTGGCAGCGTTCGCCAGAACTCATCAACGGTGAACGAGACTTTTGTCACTGCGCATTCGCGCAAGCTCGACAATCTCGTCCCAGCCACACAGTATCTTTACCGGGTCCTGACGCGCGATGCTGACGGCAACGTGACGGCCTCGCCGTACATGACCTTCACAACGTCCCCGGCAAGCGACGAGCAGTCGTCTGGCTCCTGGCAGGATGGCGCGCTGAGGTGGGCGAGCCCGATCAATGCTGAAGCCTATGAAGGCACGCTCGTCAAAACCGGCGGCTGCGAGGGTTGCCCCGATGCCGGCGCCGCGTCGATCCAGGAAATCGATGACGGCAGCGGCTACGTCGAATTCACCGTCGACGATGCGCAAAAGATGCTGTTCTTCGGTCTGTCCAAAACCCAGCCAGGCACCTACGCCGACCAAATCGACTTTGCGTTGCGTGTCCAGGGCGGTTACGTGGAAGTCAGGGAGAACGGCGTCTACGAGGCGGACATCCGGATTTCCGCAGGCGATGTGCTCGGTATTGCTGTCCTCGATGGCGCAGTCAGCTACCTGCTCAATGGCGTGATTTTCCATACGAGCATGCACACGCCTGCGATGCCGCTACGTACCTATGCCACGCTGTATGACAATCAGAGTAGCGTCGATTCTGCGCGCATTGTCGGACTGTGACGACGTAGGTCGATGATTGCTGGGCGGGCAGCTCTTGTGCATGCATGCATGCACAAGAGACTGAAAAGGATAGAAAACGCTGGCACAAGGAACACAGCGCTGCCCGCGCCAGTACTTAATGCAAACCGGGAGGTCCCATTCATCATCCGTCGCTACCGCTATGACTTGATCCAGGGGTTTGCCTGGACCAGTGCGGCAAGCGGCACCTGCCAGCAAAAATTCCGTTCACCTGGCAACTGAGTATCGCCGGTGAAAACTCGCCGGACCGGCCCATGCACGACTTCTCCCACAGTATTTTTCGCGGAAGCGTTAACAGCGGATGTGCACTATCCACATGGGCACAGATGGTGGAGGCGGTGCGGTATCCCGCTGCGGCCGCGGCGTCGATTGCTACCGCATCAAAACGTCCATCCGGATAAGCGAAGTGCGTTACGGAGACGCCCAATTGCTGCTCAAGCACCTGCCGCGAACCTTCCATCTCCGACTTCACCTGATCCGGAGTTTCGCCAAGCAGAAGCGCGTGCGACTTCGTGTGCGAACCGATCGTCACGCCCTGCTGTACGAGGTCCTTCAGCATGGGCCAGTCAAGCAGGCGGAACTCGCTTAGCAGGGAAGTATCGAAGCTGAACTGCTGCCTGAGCATTCTGAGAAACGCCCGTACTTCGCTGCGATCCAGTAGTTCGAGCACCGCACGAGTCAACTTAAAAGGCGTACGCGCCTGCCGCATTCTATCGCCCAGCTTTTCGGCAAGGGCTGTGGGCAGGATGACG